>JBKEAI010000024.1:0-25644 GCA_047972145.1 Microthrixaceae bacterium | reverse complement strand
CATCTCCCGCAGCGGTGACCGAAGCGATAGTCACTTTGCCGGTTGATCGTGATGGCAAACCCGCCCGGGTGCACACCGGTGACGGGGAGCCTGTGGATACAGCGACTGCTGCGGTGCTGCTCTGCGACGCCTTGTTGCAACCCGTCGGGGTGGACCCGTCGGGTTCACCGTTGAACTGGGGACGTAGGCGGCGACTGTTCACTCCGGCTCAGCGCACAGCTTTGGGGGTGCGTGATGGTGGGTGTGTGTTCCCTGGTTGTGACCAACCCGTGTCACGCTGCGATGCACACCACCAACAACCATGGGAGACAGGCGGTGCGACTGATCTGGTCAACGGGGCGCTGTTGTGTCGCCGGCATCACCGATTGGAGCACTCCAACACAGACTGGAAACTCCACACGGTCACCGTTGCGGATCTACCAGCCGAACTCGCCGAACAACACCGGCAACGAGCCGCCAACGCTGGGCTCGACACCGGTGAGTCGGCCATCGATCCCGGTGGTTCAACCAGCTCGGGCCGCTCGGGTAACCCGAGTAGTCAGGGTGGTCCAAGTAGCTCAGGTGGCACGGCTATCTCCGGTGGCACGGTCCGAGATGGGGAGCAACACGGCGTGGGTGACTCAGGTTGCCGGGTGTGGATCTGGACCGGACCCGACGGCCAAAGGTTGCTCGCACAGATCGCCGCAGACCACCACCCACCACCAGTAGGCAAACCGCAAACGCCACCCGGAACCAGCGACCCACCACCAGCCCCTGAGGGCTAAGCCGGCCGATCGCCAGCGCCTGATGGATGAGCCGGCCGATCCGTTTTCGAGCTACCCCCCTACGGTGACCGGCATCATTCGTCGCGCATCCCACCCCCATCAAAGGCGCCCAACCAACCTTCTACGACACCTTGCGACACCACGCGGAATGGTGGATCCAGGCTCAGGGTGAGGCTGGGCTTGAAGCTGAGGCTTGGCCTGAACGTGAGGCCCGGCTTGGAGGTGAACCCGGGCGTCCGATCGGCCGCACAGACCCTGCTGCGAAAGTTCAGGGCGCTGCGATGGGTCAGAGCCCGGAGAACCTCGACGGTGGCCAGATGATCGCGAACGCGCGCCCGACGACGGTGTCGGTCCGTATCGGCCCGAACACCCTGCTGTCACCGGAGTTCGCTCGGTTGTCCCCCATGACGAACACCTCGCCGTCGGGGACCGTCACCGGCACGTCGAGACCGGTCGTCTCTGTACCGGGTGGTAGGTAGGGCTCGTCGAGCAGTTCACCGTCGATGTAGACCTTCCCGTCGCGCGCTTCGATCGTCTCGCCACCGAGCGCGATCACCCTCTTGATCAGGTCTTTGGGCTCCTCGGGCCCCGCAGGTGCGCCCTCGGGCCGGTCGAACACGATCACGTCACCGCGGTTGACGTCGTGCAGCCTGTAGCTGAGCCGGTTCACGAGCACCCGGTCGCCCTCCATCAGGGTTGGCCTCATCGAACCGCTGGGGATCTGGAACGACTGAACGAGGAAGTTGCGCACCAGCAGTGCGACGAGCACCGCAGCGAGGATCACACCGATCCACTCGAGGGTGTTTCGCAGCGGCGACGGGCCCTGGTCGTCGGCATCTGTGCCCGATGTGTGGGAGGGTTCGGCCGCCGAGCTTCCGGGCGCAGCGGCCCCCGGCATCTGGTCGCGGGGCGTTGGATCCATGGGTGATGAGTGCACCGGTGTGGAGCCCGCCGGAGGATCCGGGTCGGGGCTCGGTACCGGTTCGGTCATCGGGTCACGCTACCGCCGGACCCCGCGATCCCGGTTGCATCGATGATCCGGCGTGCAACCTCCCTACGGCGGGCGGCGAGGTCCGCCCCGGAGGCGTCGGCCACCGTGGCGTCGGGGGGGAGGCGCACAAGCAGGCGGTCCAGCCACCCATCGGAATAGACCGCGATCTGTGCGCTGACCTGCTCGCCGAGATCCTCGAAGGAGACCAGCGGGTAGGAGTCGACCAGCCAAGCGTGGGTTGCCGGGAGCGTCACGCTCACAACCCGGTTCGGCTCACCGATGCCGGGTTGGGGGTACGGCACCTCGGCGGGAGCCGGGACCTTCACCGCAGCGTCGGTCAAATCGGCTGACAGAACGCGGTCGAGTCGGAAGTGGCGGCTGTCCCGGCGGTCGTGGCACCAACCCGTGAGATACCAGTTGCCGTTGACGCTGTTGAGTGCCCAGGGGTCGACGGTGCGCGTGCTGACCTCGTCGGAGCTCCAGGAGAAGTACCCGATCGACACGGTCAACTGCTCATCGACGCCACGACGTAGCAGCGTGCGCAGGTCCGGGTCCCCCGCGCCGAGGTCGACATCGAGTGCCCGTTCGGCTCCCGGGCCGAGCACCGTGACCAACTTGTCCACCGCAGGCGCCAGTGCCAGATGCGAATCGCGCTCTCCGAGCAGGGCGCTGCCCGCGGCCAGGAGTACGAGCGCTTCGGAGTGGGTCAGTTCGGGGGGCTGCTCGAAGGATCCGGGGAGTATGACGCTCACCCAGTCGTCATCGTCGTGGTCGCCGAAGTCGACCTGGACCATCGAGTCGGGGCCCACCACCGGCTCCAC
Source organism: Microthrixaceae bacterium (assembly GCA_047972145.1). Lineage (GTDB taxonomy): Bacteria > Actinomycetota > Acidimicrobiia > Acidimicrobiales > Microtrichaceae > JAMLGJ01. Next base: position 23,068 of record JBKEAI010000024.1, on the reverse strand, counting down.
GTCGAGGTTCACCGACTCGAGGTCTGCGCGGAGTGCCTCGGGGTCCACACCGAAGCGCTCGGCGGTCTCCACCAGGGGTGCACCGCCGGTGGCGGCCAACCATGGCAGCACGCTCAACATGACCTCGACGCGCTCGGCCTGCTTCATGCGCTTCGCTGGACCGCTCACCGCGACTTCCCGGTCGATTCGGCAGCCATGGATTCGAGCAGCCCTGCGAACTGCTCACGCAGATCGGCCGGCTCGAGCAACTCTGCGCGTTCGAGGAACTCGAGCAGCCAGGGCCAGAGTCCCTGCGGGTTTCGCACCGCCAACGCGAGGGTGGTCCCCTCGTCGGATTTGCTGTGGATCTCGAGAGAGGGGTCACCGGCGAGGGTGACCGCCGCGGCGGCCGGATCCAGGCGCACCAGCGCGGTTCGGGACTCGGTGTCGCCGAACTCCCACGGCCTGAACCGCAGCGTGTCGGTGGGTGCGACCGCGCCGGGCCCGTCCGCGGTGGCGATGCTGTGAGAGCCGTCGGGATCCTCGGCCGGAAGTACCGGACCGTCGATGCGATCGAGCCGGTAGGTGCGTGATTCGCCGTCGGAGATCTGTACGCATCGCAGGTACCACCTGCCGCCCCGGGAGGCGAGCTGGAGGGGCAGCACCCTGCGCACCTCGCCGTTGTAGTCGAAGCCCACGATCCGCCCATCGAGGATCGCTGTGAAGATCGCGTTCACGTTGCGGTCGAGGTTCAGCTCCGCCACCGAGAGCGTCTCGTCGCTGCGTCCGAGTCCTCCGTACTTGCGCAGGCCGTCGAGGGCATCGTCGATGGTCGTCGCGTCGTCGGAGCGCACCGCCATCGCGGTGGCGGCGAAGCGCAGTGCGGCGAGCTCCTCGGGGGTGAAGCCCGGATCGTCGACCCTGGTGTGGGTGGTGTCGATTCCGTACACGGTCGTCGACGGGTCGTCCCTCGCCGGGGTGGCGGTCAACGGCACACCCATGCGCAGCAGGTCCGCCTTGTCACGCTCGAAGGCCCGCCGCGCCGATTCCGGGTCGCTCTGGGGATACGCATCGTCGCGGAGCCGCTCGCGGATGTCAGCGAGGGTGAGCTCGGTGCCGGCCTGTTCGAGCAGCGCCACCAGATTGAGCTGCCTGGTGAACTTGTCCACGGCTCGACCCTAGGGCTTTGCGCCGGGAGCATCGGCCGACAGCGACCCAGCGAGTTGGCCGGCCGCGGTGGCAGCCTCGAAGAACACCCGATCCTGTTCGAAGCGGCGGCCCATCGTGGTCACCTCGAGACCGTGGTGATCCAACAGTGCGCGCACGTCGGCCCGCTCCACGTCGTGGGGTTCGACCCCGGGCAGGTCGGCTGCCCCGGTAGGTATGGCTGCGACGGCCGGGATGCTGTCTGTGAGCTCCAGAACCGAGGTGACATGGTGGGACAACCCCAGGTGCCGCGGCCGGCTGTCGCCTTCGCTGAAACGACAGCAGAGGACCGGTCGTCCTCCCCGGTGCCGTGCGGTGTCGAGCAGGCCGGCTGCCTCGATCGCCGTGGTGCCCATCGCGGTACCGGTGCCCACCACCCCCGGGCCCATGCAGACCACGATCGCGTCGGCTCGCAGCACGTGGGCAGCGAGGCCGAGTGCGGACGCGGGGGTGACCGCCTCGAGGTCTCCGCCGAACGCGTGGCCGGCGGTCACGGTCCCCACCAGCAGCTTCCGGTCGACCAGTTGGGCGACCAGGTCGCTCAGGGCCAACGGAAGTGCCGCTCCATCGGTCATCACATATGCGAGACGGGCTCCCGGAGCGACCTGGGCGAATCCGAGCGCGACCATCGCCATCTGGCTGTGCACGGTGCACACGACCACCGGTCGCTCATCGAGGGGAGCGTCGGCCTCGGTGCCATGGATCAGCTCGCTGGTGCCGACATCGGCCTGAAGGCTCGTGTAGCGCAGCTTCATGATGTGGTCGGGACCCGCGAGGTCGAGCTCGGCACGCGAGGTGTTCCAGTGCACGATGTGCCATCCACCGGTACCCAGGGAGCGGTCGACCGCTGTCGTGTTGCACACGACCAGATCACCAACCTCTGCGGTGCCCACCAGCTCCGTCAACGCGTACGCCCGTGCCGGTGATCCATCCGGCATGCGCACCCCGAAGCGTTGGAGCCCACGGCGGGTGGTGAGCACCTCGGTCACCTCGGCGGTGCAATAGCGCGGCATCCGTGCTCAGAGCGCCTCGATGAGGCGTTGAACCCGCTCGTCGGTCGCACGGAACGGGTCCTTGCACAGCACCGTGCGTTGGGCCTGGTCGTTGAGCTTCAGGTGTACCCAGTCGACGGTGTAGTCGCGCTTGCGTTCCTTGGCGTGGCGTATGAACTCGCCGCGCAGGCGTGCCCTGGTGGTCTGTGGTGGGATCTCCATCGCCTCGGCGATGTCCGCGTCGGTCACCACGCGCTCCACCTTGCCCGCGTTCTGCAACTTGTAGAACACCGAACGCGAACGGCGGATGTCGTGGTATTGGAGGTCGACCAGGGCGACCCTGGGGTCGCTCAGGTCGATGTCGTGGCGGGCCATGTACGCCTCGATCAAGTGGTACTTGGTCACCCAGTCCACCTCCCGGTGAAGCGTCATCGGGTCGGTGCCGAGGCCGACCATCACGTGTTCCCACATCGTGAGGGCCTGCTTCTCCTGGGGTGACAGGTCATGGTTCTGCGCGTAGCGCAGTGCCCGTTCGAGGTATTCGGTCTGGATCTCCAGCGCTGTCAGTTCCCGTCCGTTGGCGAGCTTCACGGGGGTGGAGAGGCTCAGGTCGTGGGAGATCTCCCGGATGGCCCGGATGGGGTTCTCGAGGGTCATGTCCCGCAGCACCACACCGGGATCCTCGAGCATCCGAAGCACCAGGGCTGCCGCTCCGACCTTCAGGTAGGTGGCGTACTCGCTCATGTTGGAGTCCCCGACGATCACGTGCAGGCGTCGGTAGCGATCCGAATCGGCATGGGGTTCGTCACGGGTGTTGATGATCGGGCGCGACCGGGTCGTGGCCGAGGAGACCCCCTCCCAGATGTGCTCGGCGCGCTGGGAGACTGCGAACTGCGCGCCGCGCGCGGTGTGAAGCACCTTGCCGGCACCCGCGTAGATCTGGCGGCTGACCAGGAACGGGATCAGCACCTCGGAGTAGCGCACCAGCTCGTCGGAGCGGGTGGTCAGGTAGTTCTCGTGGCAGCCGTAGCTGTTCCCCGCGGAGTCGGTGTTGTTGCGGAACAGGTAGATGTCGCCGCGGATGCCCTCGTCCGCGAGGCGTTGCTCCGCGGAGTCCAGCAGTTGGCTCAGGATCCACTCCCCCGCCTTGTCGTGGGCGATCAGGTCGCTCAGCAGGTCGCATTCGGGTGTGGCGTACTCGGGATGGGAACCGACATCGAGGTAGAGCCGGGCGCCGTTGGCCAGGAAAACGTTCGAGGACCGCCCCCAGGACACGACACGCCGGAACAGGTAGCGGGCGACCTCGTCGGGGCTCAAGCGGCGCTGGCCGCGCAAGGTGCAGGTCACCCCGTACTCGTTCTCGAGGCCGAAGATCCGGCGTTCCATACGCGATCAACCTATAGGCACACCGCCGCGATCGAGCGGCACGTCCGCTGTGTTGCTCGCGCTACTGCGCGATCGCTGCGGACACCTCGTCGTCATCGAGGCGCCGGAAGGTGCGACGTCGAAGGTCGCGTTCGAGGATCGCCACCTCGAGTTCCTCCGGTGAGATCGTGCGATCGTCACCGGCGAGGGCACTCACACACAGGCCCACCGCGGCGGCGAGTTCGGCTTCGGCACTCCAGGACGCCTCCATGCGCTCGCGCACGGCGTCGGCCTCACCTCCGAGCACGCAGTAGCCCCCCTCGTCTATCAGCGTGCCGTCGTAGAGGATGTGGAAGAGCTGGTCGGTGTGCGCATCGCGGCCGACCTCTGCGACGAGGATCTCGACCTCCATCGGCTTCATCTCATGGGTGAACACGTTGCCGAGGATCTGCGCGTACTGGTTCGCGAGGCTGCGAGCGTCTACATCCTCCCTCGAGAACGAGAAGCCCTTGAGGTCCGCGTGGCGGATCCCTGCAATCCGGAGTTGGTCGAACTCGTTGTACTTGCCGACCCCCGCGAAGCCGATCCGGTCGTAGATCTCCGACACCTTACGCAGCATCCGCGACGGGTTCTCCGCGCACAGGATGATCCCCTCGGCACAGATCGACCCCACGAGCGCCCGGCCACGTGCGATGCCCTTGCGGGCGTAGTCCGCCCGGTCCTTCATCATCTGTTCGGGCGCCACATAGAACGGCATGGTCATGAGCGGACCTCCGGGCCGGTCGTGACCATTCGCTCAAGAGGGGCGGGTGGTCGGGGGGCGTAGGGCGGGGGCATGGTCATGAGAGGGCTCCTTTCGAGTCGCAACCGGAGGCGGACCTCATGCGCGGGCCTCGCGCAGTTCGGAGAGGATCGCCTCGAAGCGGGTGGAAAGGTCCTCGTCGCCGATACGGGTGAAACCGGTCTCGTCGATCGTGGCGACGACCGGGTAGATGCCGCGCACGAGGTCGGGCCCGCCGGTGGCGGAATCCTCATCGGCCGCTTCGAGCAGGGCCCGCAGGGCCAGATCGATGGTCTCGGAGCCGTCGAGGCCCTGGCGCAGACCCAGCTTGATCACCGTGGTGGCCTGCATCCCCCCTGAGCCCGTGGTGGCGTGGTCGTGTTCCTCGTAGCGCCCGCCGGTGACGTCGTACTGGAAGATGCGGCCGGCTCCCCTTCCGGTGTCGAACCCGGCGAAGATGGGCACCACACCGAGACCGGTCATGGCTGCTGGAAGGTGGTTGCGGACCATCTGCGAGAGCTGGTTCGCCTTGCCCTCGAGGCTGACAGGGGCACCCTCGACCTTCTCGTAGTGCTCCAGTTGGAGTTGGAACAGGTGCACCATCTCCATGGCCGGGCCGGCGGCACCGGCGATCGCGACCCCCGAGTAGCGATCCGCGGGGAAGACCTTCTCGATGCTGCGGTGTGAGATGAAGTTGCCGGCGGTCGCGCGTCGATCGCCGGCCATCACCACCCCACCGTCGTAGCGGATCGCGACGCACGTGGTTCCGTGGGGAACGTCGTTGAACTCCCGCGAGGCGCGGGTCGGTAGCTCCGGGAACAGCCCGCTGCGCCGAACGAGGGCAGCGAAATCGGGTCCGGGATCCTCCTGGGGGGTGTACAGCGGAAGGTTCACGGGCGCAGGCTAACGCCGTTGCCGCTACTGGCCGCCCTTTTGGATGTAGGACTTCACGAATTCCTCGGCGTTGGTCTCCAGCACGTCGTCGATCTCGTCGAGCAACTCGTCCATCTCGGCCTTCAACTTGTCGCCGGTGCCACTCGTGGCGGCCGTGTCTTCGGGCGCTACATCCTCGGTTGCCTCGCGACGCTCCGATGTGCCCTTGCGCTTGTGTTCTCGTTCCGCCATGGTTCCTCCCGAGCTAGCGGACCCCGGATCGGTGCGAGAGGCACCCTGCGCACCGGCCCCGGGTCGATTCACTCACCGTAGCCCGATCCCGCGCGATCGGTGCGTCAAGTATTCGGCGCGGGCGGGCCTGCCCCGAGCGCTTCGAGCAGTTCCTCGGCGCTGTGTGCCGAAGCGAGCAGCTCGCCCACATGGGCTTGCGACCCCTTGGAGGGCTCCATCATGGGCACGCGTTGCAGAGACGAGGCCCCCACGTCGAACACCAACGAATCCCAGTTGGCTGCGACAACCTCGGCCGGGAACTTCTCGAGGCACTTCCCACGGAAGTACGCCCGCGTGCTCGCTGGGGGTTCCTCGACAGCATGTTCGACCGCGGAGTGCTCGATGAGCTCACGGAGGCCCAGGTGGTCCGCGAGGCCATGGCCGTCGCGCAGGTCGTGGTACTGGAGGTCCATCGCGCGCAGGCGGGCATCGTTCCACTCGAGGCCATGGCGTTGCCGGTAGGCGTCGCACAGGCGGTACTTCGCCACCCAGTCGAGGCGGTCGGCAAGGATCATCGGGTCGTTGGACAGCCCTTCGAGGGCGTCGCGCCACTCGGAGATGATCCGCGCGCCGACGTCGTCGCCACCGATGGCATCGAGGCCCTCGCGGTCGGCCCAGTCGCTCACCCGCCCGAAGAGCTCCCACTGGATCTCCAAGGCGCTCATCGCGGTGCCGCTGCGCATCGCGAGCTCGTCGGCCAGGGAGAGGTCGCGCGACACGGCGTGCATCGCGGCGACGGGATCGGTGAGTCCGATCGGCTCACCACCTGCTGCGTCCTCGAGCATCGCCAGCACGGCCGCGGTGGTGCCCAACTTCAAGAAGGTGGCGGTCTGGGACATGTTGGCGTCGCCGGCTATCACGTGCAGTCGGCGGTAGAGCTGTGCATCCGCATGCGGCTCGTCGCGGGTGTTGATGATCGGCCGCTTGAGCGTGGTCTCGAGGCCGACCTCCTCTTCGAAGAAGTCCGCCCGCTGAGTGATCTGGAACGGCACCTCGTCGGTGCGCGAGCCGGGGCTCTCCGAACCGACCTTGCCCGAACCGGTGAAGATCTGCCGGGTCACGATGTGCGCGGTGAGGTGCGCCACGATGTCGCGGAAGGGAAGTGCTCGCGCCACGAGGTAGTTCTCGTGGCATCCGTAGCTGTTGCCCTTGCCGTCGGAGTTGTTCTTGTAGACGACGATCTGCTGGCCTTCGGGCAGCGTGCGCCGGGCTGCATCCATCGAGCGGCGCAGCACCTCCTCGCCGGCGACGTCGTAGGTCAGGGCCTGGAGTGCATCGGAGCACTCCGGTGCGGAGTACTCCGGGTGTGCGTGGTCGACGTAGTAGCGCGCCCCGTTGGTGAGCACCGTGTTGACCAGATGTGTTTCGACGTCGGGAGCCACCGACAGCCGCACGATCTCTTCGCGTGCGTCGTTCGCGGGCGTCTCGTCCTCGAAGTCCCAGCCCACCTTGGGGCTGGGTCCGACCGTGGTGCCGGCGAGCGCGGACATGTAGGCGTTGATCAGCGTGGAGGACGCGGAGATCGGATTGGCGTCGTCGGTGCCGCGCACGACGATCCCGTACTCGGTCTCGATGCCGAGGATCTTCTCTATCGACATCAGAGAACTGTCGCCATCAGAGAACTGTCGCCATCAGAGATCTACCGCCATCGGGAATCCGCTGTCATGGAGGTGCAACCCTAGGCGGCCCGCTCAGAGGTACTGGCCTGTGGCGACGCGCTCGATGGAGCGGCCGCCGACGGGATCCTCGTCGCGGTCGTGCACCAGGGTGCGCACATAGGTGATGCGCTCGCCCTTCTTGCCCGAGATCTTTGCCCAGTCGTCTGGGTTGGTGGTGTTGGGGAGGTCCTCGTGCTCTTTGTACTCCTGGTGGATGGAGTCGGTGAGGTCGGCAACCCGTATACCCCGCGCACCGTCCGCCAGCTCACGCTTTATGGCGAGCTTCTTGGCCCTGCGCACGATGTTCTCGATCATCGCACCCGAGGAGAAGTCCTTGAAGTACATGACCTCCTTGTCGCCGTTGGCGTAGGTGACCTCGAGGAACTGGTTCGCCTCGTCGGTGCGGTACATCTCCGCGACGGTGTGCTCGATCATCACCGTGGCAGCCTTCGCGGGATCGCCTCCCCCGAGGGATTCCACCTCGTCGGGATCCAACGGAAGGGAAGGATCGAGGTAGCGGGCGAAGATCTGCCCGGCCGAATCCGAGTCGGGTCGGTTGATCTTGATCTTCACGTCCAGGCGACCCGGGCGCAGGATCGCAGGGTCGATCAGGTCCTCACGGTTGGATGCCCCGATCACGATGACGTTGCGCAACGTCTCCACGCCGTCGATCTCGGCCAGGAGCTGGGGCACGATCGTCGCCTCCATGTCAGATGAGATGCCAGTTCCCCTGGTTCGGAACAGCGATTCCATCTCGTCGAAGAACACGATGACCGGGGTGCCGTCCTGGGCCTTCTCGCGCGCCCGTTGGAACACCAGTCGGATGTGGCGCTCGGTCTCGCCCACGTACTTGTTGAGCAGTTCCGGGCCCTTGATGTTCAAGAAGAAGCTCTTGGCCTCCTCGCCGGTGACCTCGGAGACCTTCCTCGCGAGGCTGTTCGCGACCGCCTTCGCGATGAGGGTCTTGCCGCACCCGGGCGGCCCGTACAGGAGGATGCCCTTGGGTGCGGGCAGGTCGTAGCGGGCGAAGAGGTCCTGGTGCACGAAGGGCAGCTCCACCGCGTCGGTGATCATCTCGATCTGCTCGTCGAGGCCGCCGATGTCGGTATAGGCGATGTCGGGTACCTCCTCGAGTACGAGCTCCTCGACCTCGGCGCGGGGCAGCTTCTCGAGCAGCAGGCCCGAGCGCTGGTCCATGAGCACGTTGTCACCTGCCTTGAGGGTCACCTCGCTCAGTGCAGGTGTGAGGGGCGCGACCCTCTCCTCGTCGGCTCGTCCGACCACGAGCGCGCGTCGCCCATCGGCGAGCAGCTCCTTGAAGGTGACGATCTCCCCTGAGCCGTCGGGGCTCCGTGCCATCACCACGTTGTAGGACTCGTTGAGCACCACCTCCGCGCCGCTGCGGAGGTCCTCCGATGCCACATCGGGTGACACCTCGACGCGCATCTTGCGCCCCGCTGCCTGCACGTCGAGTGTGCCGTCGTCGTTGCTGCCCAGCAGCGTCGCGTAGGCCGAGGGTGGTTGGGTGAGCTTCTCCACCTCTTCGCGCAGCGCCGAGATGTGGTCCCTGGCCTCGCGCAGGGTGTAGGAGAGCTTCTCGTTCTGGCTCACCGCCTGGGCGAGCTGGCCCTTGGTCTCGAGCAGCCGTTCCTCGAGGGTGCGCACCCGCTTGGGCGCGTCCTGGAGGCGTCGCACGAGCGACGCGATCTCCTCTTCGAGCTCCGCCACGCGCGCGCGGGGATCCTCAGAGCCCTCCGGGGCATCGCCTGTCCTGTCGTCGTCGGTGGTGTCCGGTTCCTTGTTGGCCATCGGTGCCTCCGGTGCTCGCTGCGGGTCGAAGGTGCACGCTTGTCGGTGCAACTCGGCCGTAGGTCCGTTCTAGCGCCCAAATCGCGCGATGTGGCGGAGGGTTTCGCTCCGCCGGGCCCTACTGGGCCTGTTCGACGCCAGATAATTTCCATGGGGTATACCGTGGAAACCACATCTGAGGCTAGAGTGGACTGTGTGATCCAAGGCCCCCGACGCTACGGTCGGGTGACCTTGGCACACGGATGGTCCCCCATTCGTTCCATCCGATGAACGGCTCGACGCAGCCGACAGACACTTCTAGGAAAGGCCCACGAAATGGCGATGAAGGTGTGGATCGATCAGGATCTGTGCACGGGTGACGGACTGTGCGAGGAGATCGCACCGAAGGTGTTCACGCTTCTCGACGACGGACTCGCTTACGTCAAGGAAGGTGACAAGGTCTTCAGTGATCCCGGTGGCCCCGACGGCATGGCGGAGATCCCCGACGGTGAGCTCGAGGGCGTCATCGAATCCGCCGAGGAATGCCCCGGCGAGTGCATCTTCATCGAAGCCGAGTAGCGTGCCGGGTCGGCCCACGGCCGCTCTGACAAAGCGCCACCAGGGCCGATGGCCCCGGTATGTTCATCCCAGACAGGTGCCGGTGTCGACCGGTTGGCCGGTCCCGTCGCTGACCCACTCGGGCAGGTTCTCCCCGTCGAGCGCATAGGCGACCCCGGCACGATCGGGAGCGACAGCGACAGCCACGCCTACCACCTCCCCGTCGGAGTTCACCACGGCGCTGCCCGAATCCCCCGGTGCCAACTCGCTGGCCAGCACGAGCAGGTTCCTGCGGACCACCTCCGTGTCGTAGATGTCGTAGCCGGTGGCCGCGATGTGGTCCCCGACCAGGTGCGGTGAGGGGTCGAAGGGGCCACCGCCGGGAAATCCGAGCACCAGACCGGTGTCACCCTCATCTGCTGGTACCACCTCCAGCGGAGGTCCTGCGACGTTGGTGCTGCGAACGAGTGCAAGGTCGAGTTTCGGGTCGAAGCGGATCACCTCGCCGGTGCCCGTGTCGCCCTGTGCGGTGGTCAGCTGGATCCCCGAGGTACCCGCCACGACATGGGCGTTGGTCAGCCACAGCCCGTCACCGACCGAGAAGCCACTGCCGGACTGCAACATCGAACAGGCATCGCCCTGGATCTTCACCGAGCTCGCAGCGAGCACCTGGAGCTGCTCGGCCGACAACGGGCTGCCCTCGGGTGGTGCGGGCAGCTCTGGAGCCGGTTGCAGGTCTGTGAACAGCTGCGGGAAGTTGCCGTCGACGAGGCTGCGCTCGAGGTTCTGGAGCGTCGCCGGTGGCTCGGGAAGGTGCTCGGTGATCACACGGGCGACAGCGGACGAGCGCGTGGCTGAGGCAACCCAGCCGCTCGTGGAGGCCATGAGCGGTGTCATCAGCCACACGAGTGCCAACACGCCGATCACCCCGAGCACCGAACCGCCGAAGGAATCGACGCGGCGCAGATGCTCCTCGGATGCCTCGGGGCGTAGTCGTGAACCGATCGACACCCCGATCGCCTGGCAGATCGACACGAGCAGGATCAGCGTCCCCGCGGTCAGAAGCAGTATTCCCCCGTCCGAGGGCGGGTTGATCCAGCGTGCCAGGACCGGTACCAGCAGCACTGCGGCGACGACTCCGATGATCGCTCCGACCCATCCGAGCGCACGGGTGACCAGCCCGAGGCGCCAACCACCCACTACGGCGAGAAGCGCCGCAGCGAGCACCAGGAGGTCGAACGCGTTCACCTCGGGCGGTCCCCGGGTGTCTGAGCCGCCATCCGTGCGTGGGTGAGGAAGCCTGTGTGGCCGACCATCCGATGGTCGGGGCGCACCGCCTGGCCCTCGACGTACCAGCCCCTGTTGAGAACCTCGAGGGTCTCCGGTGCGAGGAAGCCGGCCTCGGTCAGCGCGTCGCGCAGCTTCGTGACCTGCATGACGCTCGGTGTGTAGGCGCAGATGAGCCCACCGGGGCGCAGCGCAGCGCAGGCGTGTGGCACGACCCTCCACGGTTCGGGCAGGTCGAGCACCACGCGGTCGACGCCGGTCTCGTCGATCCCGTCGTAGCAGTCGCGCAGTTGCACCCGGTAGCGATCGAGCACCTCGGCTCCGAGGAACCGCTCCACGTTCGCGGCCGCGCGGTTCGCAAAGTCCTCCCGCAGTTCGTAGCCCACGATGTCGGCGCCACAGCGAAGCATCGCCATGGACAGCGCACCGGATCCCACACCGCTCTCGAGTACGCGCATGCCCGGTCCGATGTCGGCGACCATGAGGATCGGGCCGAGATCCTTGGGGTAGATGACCTGGGCGCCGCGCGGCATCTTGAGGACGAACTCCGAAAGGGTCGGCCGCACCACCGTGTAGTGCTGGCGCCTCGAGCTGAGCACCTCGGAGCCCTCGGGGATCCCGATCAGCTCGTCATGCGCGATGATGCCCGAGTGGAAGTGGAACTCCTTGCCGGGGGTGAGCTCGCCCTGGTAGCGCCTTCCCTTGGAGTCGATCAGTTGTACGAGATCGCCCTCGGCGAGTTCTGGGTTCACGCGCTCTCCCGGCTGCTGAGCGACTTCAATCGGCAGAAGGCGCAGATCTCTGAGGGCGACGGCGAACCGCACTCCCCGCACGGGGTGAGCGACTCACGGCCACTGGTGAGGGTAGGTTCGAGCAGTGGCGCCGCCCTGCGTTGGAACGACAGGTAGAAGTCGGCCTTGGACCCGGGTGAGCGCACCTCGAGCTCGTTGAGCAACTCCTTGAAAGCGAGGTGCTTGTTGCCCGCCGCCATGGGGCATTCCTCGACCTGGTAGTCGATGCCGACCACCACGCAGTAGGCCGCCATCTCGCGCTCGGTGAGGCGCACGAGTGGCTTGACCTTGCGGGGCAGGCCCTCGCGGGCCTCCAGCACCGGACGTTGCCGCGCGAGGTAGTCCATCTGCCAACGCAGGACGTTGCCCAGGAGCACCGCGGCCTCGTCGTCGAGGTTGTGGCCCGTGGCGAGGGCATCGAACCCACCGTCGATCGCAGCGCGGTCGAACACGTGTCGTTTCGAGAGCCCACACGACGAACACGGCGAGCGTCGCGTGGCGTCGGCCGCGGTGGGGATGTCGTAGCCGTGCTCACCGCGCAGGTCCACCTCGGTGAGGTTCAACCCCCGCTCCGTGGCGAAGGTGCGAACGAAGTTCCCCGAGGTGTCGCTGTAGTCGCCGATGCCCAGGCCCACGTACACCCCGGTGGTGTCGTAGCCGGCCTCGGCGAGGATGTGCCACAGCGCGAGGGAGTCCTTACCGCCGGACACGGCGACCAGGACCTTGTCGCCGGGTTGGAGCATCCCGAAGTCCTCGACGGCGCGTTGCACCTGGTCCTGGCAGAAGCGCACGAGGTGCTCGGCGCAGAAGTTGGCGTTGTGGCGGCGCAGGTCGATCAGTGCCGGCTCCCGACACACCGTGCACTTCATGCGCCACCGGAGATCACCGGCCGGACCTCCACCTCGTCGTCGTCCGCGAGGGTGGTGTCACCTGCGACGATCGTGCCGTTGCGTATGAGCAGCACCGACTCCCTGTTGAGACCGAGCCGTTCGAGCAGCACTGCTACCTGCACGGGGCCGCGTACCTCGGTCTGTCGGGTGGGGTTTCGCAGCTTGACGATCACCGCTCCATGATGGCCGATGGGGCACCGGCGCCGTCCTTCGGTATTCGAGCCTCGATCTGCACCCCGGGAGCGCGTGGCAGGTCAGCGGTGAACCTCGACCCGCGGGTCACGCCGGCGTCCGCGTGCCGATTCGAAGCTCCGCCTCTTGGAGCGCTCCAGTGCGCGTGAGGTGGCAGCGAGCTCCACCCGGGTGCGCACGAGGCGTTTGGATGGTGCCATGACCTGGTCGAAGCGGCGTGCCCTTTGGTGTTCGCGTGCCGCCGCCTTGAGGTAGCGCCGGGTGCCGCCCCTGCGCTTCGCCAGGCGCTTCTGGGAGCGCGCTAGGCGTCGGGCCACCTTGCGTTGGCGCTTGGTGGTGCGGCTCAGCTTGGCTTCGGCAGCGGTGAGGGAATCCACCTTGTCCGCCAGGCGCCGCTGCGCGCGCGTGTAGGGCGGACGGGCGATCACGGTGTAGGTGTCGCCCGGGCGCAGCTTCACGCTGTCGACCGCCTCGGAATCGCGCGCGATCGCCGAGCGGACCTCGTCGGTCAACCAGTCGATCCCCCGCTCGGCGAGGGTTCCCTGGATGCCACCGCCGAAGGTCCAGCGCACCGCCTGATTGCGCAGCATCTCGAACATGGTTCCGGTCCTGTCCCGTTGCCGCGCTCAGCCGCGGTGGACCTCGATCACCGCGGATGCCCTCTTGCCCCCACGGCGCCCGAGCAGGTACGCGACGATCAGAAGAGCCAACCCCGCGAGCACACCGACCGCGACCAGTTGGTTCTTGGCGCTCTCAACCTCTTCGGTCGCCTCGCCCTGGATCTCGGTCAACTTCGAGCGGATGTCCTCGGGGGTTACCCGATCACCGTGGCTGCTCACTTCGGATCTCCGTTCTGCTCCAGGCGCTTGGCCAGCGCCCGACCGTACAAACCTGCGACCACCGCACCGACCACACCGACGATGAGATACGGGAGCCAACTCCAGGTTCCCCCGTCGGGTGCGGCGGTGTCGTTGAAGAAAGAGATCCGCTGAAGGCCGCGCAGCAGCGCGAGCAGTGCGAACACCCAACCGATGCCGAGCAGCAGCGACCCCGCGATTCCGAACCCGAGGTGGCGCCCCAGGGTCTTGAGGGGGTCGATGGTCTCCTGCTTGGCGTAGCGGACCACCAGATCCCGCAGGTCGCGCACCTGCGTCGCGAGCCCCTTGTGCTCGGGCTGGGCGGACCAGGGACGCCTGGATCCGGACTGCTCGTCGTCGGTGTTGGTCACATCTCCTCCGTGCGTTCCCATCGATGGTGCCCGCGGCGACGTTCGTGCCACGGCCGGGTGGGTCCGCTGTAGTCAACGGACTCTACCGGCCGCCGCGGGCGCGGAGCAGTTCCAGTTGGCCTGCGAGCATCTCGTGGGCGGCGCCGAGCCTCCTGAGGGGGTCCGCCTCGGCGAGGAGGTGCTGGCGATCCAGGGTGCCCAGCGGGTTGCGCAGCGCGACCTGCCAGATGAGGTCGTCGAGGAGCGCAGGCATCGGGGTTGCGGCGGGGACCTCGACGCCCAGGGTCGTGAGCATTTCGGCGATGCCGCGGTCGAGCTGCATCACCTCCGCCAACTCGCGCTCGGGTGCATCGGATACCTCGAAGGTACGGGAGCGGGGAGCGAACTCCCGCACGCGTGCCAGCGGATAGGGGTCCTCGGGCATCCAATCGAGGACCTCGAGCGGGCGTACCCCGAGCACTTCGAGGAGGACCCGACCATCGGGTTGGTCATCCGAACGCACGACTTCGGCGAGGCAACCGACGTCGCTGCGGACGTCACCTCCCCCGACCTCCTGACCGCGCACGATGAGGGTGACGAGGAACTGCGCCCGATGTTGCTCTCGAAGGTCGAACAGCATGACCCTGTAGCGCGGCTCGAACACCTGCAACACCAGGAGCTGTCCGGGCAGCAGGACGGTGCCCAGTGGGAACGCAGGGATGGGCCACGGGTCGCCAGAGCCGTACCGGACCCCCTGGGGAGCGTCGTTGCCGGTCATCGGCTCAGGGTGTCGGCGCCAGTGGTCCCGCCGCATCGAGGGGCGCTGCGACGGGTTGGTCGAGAAGCGCTGTCAGCAACTGGGCCTGGAGCCCGAGGTCGGCGTTGTTGACGCCGCGGTCCCCGGTGTTGATCACGATCTCGAAGTCGAGAGGTACCTCCTTGCGGGTGAGCAACCAGCCGCTCAGGGAGCTCACGTTGTTGAGGGTGCCGGTCTTGGCCCGCACCCTCTGGGGCCATTCACCGCTCTCGAAGCGATCGGTGAGGGTGCCGTTGCCGCCGGGCACCGCCAAACCCGCGGCAAGGTCACCATCGGGGCCCTGGTCGCGCAATGCCGCCCCGAGCAGGTTGCAGGTCACGCGGTTGTCCGAGGAGAGCCCCGAGCCATCGGCCATCACCCAACCCTCGGTGTCGTAGCCTTTGGAGGCGAGCCAGTCGGCCACCACAGCGGAACCCTCCGCCGTGGTGCCACCGCCGCCGTTGCGTACGCCCAGTTCCTTGAGCAACATGTCCGCGGTGGTGTTGTCCGAGAACGTGAGCATCTCGCCCACGATCACCGACAGCGGGAGGGACTGGACCTCGAGGATCGAGGTGGTTCCCTTCGAGGTGGTTCCGCTGATGGGTGGACCGCCGACCTTCACACCCCTGTCGGTGAGCAACCGGGTCATCACCGCAGCAGCCTGTTGGTCCGGGTCTCCTGCTGCGCCGCCGGGTCCCTGGCCGGTCACCGGGTCGATCGACCAGCTGTCGTTCACAGACAATGCCGACAGGGGTCCGACCGTCCCGTTGGTCAGCCAGCGCTGGGGCCAGCCCTGCACCGTGCGCGCCGTGTCGTAGCGGGAGCCGTCACCTACCACGCTTCCCCTCACCTCGCGCAGGCCATCGGCCACGAGCTGGTCGGCTACCGCTTCGAGGTCGGTCTCCGGCGGGACCCCCTGGGTCTGGCGAGAACGGTATCCGTCGGTGCCGAGGAGTGGGTCTCCCCCACCCACCATGAACAGGTCCCCGTCGATCACGCCATCGATGGGTGCCGCGGGGGCCCGGAAGTCGGTCACCAGGGTGGTATCGCTGCCGAGGGTGTCGAGCACGGCGGCACCGGTGAGCAGCTTCTGGTTGGACGCCGGCACCAGCGGGGTCACCGGGTTGTGGGCGAACATGGAATGGGTTCCGTCACCGACGGTGATGCAGGTGCCCGGAGGTGACGCGTCGGCGACGGGCTGCACGGCGGCGGCGAGCGCCTTGAGCGGAATCGGTGCGGTGGTGAACGCGGGCACCCGGCGCGCGGAGAGCACGGGTGTGGCCGGGCCGGTGGTGGCGGCGGTTTCCTGCGGACTGGTCGGGTGTGCACGCCCCTGGACCCAGGCGACCGCGAGTGCTGCCGCTCCGAGCAGTAGGCAGATGAGCGCAACGGCACCCAGGGCCCTGCTGCGCTTCCGGGAGGCCTTCACGGTGGAAGCAGCTGGCGGTACGCGGCCGACGCCATCGAGCGGCTGGGTAGCGCCATCGGTAGGTGGCTGAGCGGCCTGCGAGCCGCGCCGACGTCGCACGACGCGCGGGAGCTCTTCGCTGCTGTCGTTGGTGCTGTCGACGCCTGTGCTACCGACGTCTGTGCTACCGACGTTCGTATTGTCGTCGTTCGTGTTGTCGTCGTCCACGTGTCCGGTTGGCCTGCTCAGTCGATTCCACGGCGCTTGAGGTAGCGCGAGCGCCGAACCAGATGACCCAGTGCTGCGACCGCTCGGTCCGCAGAGCTGTAGCAGAGCCTGCCTGCTTCGCGAACGGCCGCGGGGCCTGCGTTGTCGGGGAACGCGACCGCGAGCTCGGAAGCGGTGAGGATCGGCTTGCGCGTCGACTCGGAGATCTCCGCTGCGGCGGTGGCGAAGCGGGCATCCTGGCGTTCGTGGTACGCCACTATGCGTTGGATCCCGTATTCGTCGTCGCCGTCGGTGCCGTAGAAGCCTCCTTCGCGCAACATCCTCGCCTGGTTCGCCTGGATCCCCAGGCCGAGGTGGATCACCGCGTCCACCTCGTCGTGCTCGGCAACGAGGCGCAGCACCTCGGGGATCGTGTCACGGGTCTCCCCGCCTGCGAGGTCGATCGGGTTGTTCCTGCTCCAGCGGGGCGGAAGGAGCTCGTCGATCGCGCGGCGGAGGTCCTCGGGTAGGGCCAGGAGCTCCAGGTCGCGGTGACGCGTGATCGCATCGGCGGTGACCACACCCCAGCCACCGGCGGTGGTCATCACGACCACGCGGTTTCCTCTCGGCAGCGGCTGGGTGGCGAAGGTGGCGGCCGCTTCGAACGCCTCTGCCACGGTGCCTGCGCGCGTGGCGCCGGTCTGCGCGCACATGCCCCCGAAAGAGCGGTCGTCGGTGGCGAGCGAGCCCGTGTGGCTGGCCGCCGCCCGGGCGCCGCCACTGGTGGAACCACCCTTGAGGACGACCAGCGGCATCTTCGCCGCGACGGTGCTGAACGTGGATGCGAGCGACGCCCCGTCGTCGATGCCCTCCAGATAGGCGAGTGCCACCGAGGTCCGAGGGTCCTGTGAGAAGTACTCCAACAGGTCGGCCACCGATGTCGCCGCAGCGTTGCCGGCGGAGACCGCCCTGGAGATCCCCACCCCTGTCGCACAAGCCAGGTTCAAGAAGCTCGACACGAAGTTCCCCGACTGGCTGGCGACACCTATCGAACCGGACGGTGGATACGGCGCGACGATCTGGGCGCACAGCGACGACGGGGTCGACACGACCCCCTGGCCGTTGGGGCCCACCACGAGGATCCCGAGAGAGTCGGCCAGCTCCACCAACTCGGCTTCGTCTCGTGCCCCGTGCGCGCCGGCCTCGCCGTACCCGGCGGTGGTGAGGAAGGCCGCCCGAATCCCCCGGCCCGCGGCCTCGCGGAGCAGTTCCGGCACAGCTGCCTTGGGTGTGCACACGAACATCAGGTCGACCTCACCGGCGGGCAACTCCGAGACCGACTCGAGGCATCGGATGCCGAGCACGTCCGAGCCGTCGCGGTTGGTGGCGAACACCTTGCCGCGGTAGCCGCTCGTGAGGATGTTGTGCAGGCTCACGAAGCCGAACTTGCCGGGATGGGTCGACGCTCCCGCCACCACCACCCCGCGGGGGTCGAACAGCGCGGCGAAGTGCTCCGGTGTGTGGGTGGCAGCGCCCTGGCGCGTGGGTTCCGGGTTCACGGCGCGGTCCCAGCGGGCTCGGATGTTCCGGTGAGCTCCACGAGCGCGTCCACCGCGACCGGTTGGCCGTCGCGGATGATGAGCGGGTTGAGGTCGGCCGAGGTGATCCGCGATCCCCCGTGGTCGTCACCTGCCGCGGTCGACAGGCCCATCAACAACGCCACCAGTGCGTCGCGGTCGACCGGGGGCTCGCCGCGGAACGCGCCGAGCAGGGCTTGAGAGCGCAGTTCCTCGATCATCTCCCGAGCGTCCATCTCGGCGATCGGCACCAGGCGGACGGTCACATCCTCGACAGCCTCGGCCAGCACGCCACCCAACCCGACCAGGACCGTCGGCCCGAACGTCGGATCCGTCGCGATGCCAGCTATCAATTCCCGCTCGCCGGCGATCATCGGTGCGACGAGCACCCCGGTGGCGCCGTCTTCGGGAAGCGCCGCGGCCAGGAGCTCCTCGACGGCGTCGGTGAGCTCCTCGGGGGAGGACAACCCCAGGCGCACCAGACCCCTCTCGGTCTTGTGGGCGATGTTGTCGCCACAGAGCTTCGCGGCGACCGGGTAGCCGAAGGTCTCACCGGCGCTGGGCGCTTCCCCGGGCCCGGTGAGGATCACCTCCGGGGCGAAGGGGATGCCGTAGGGGCTCAGTAGGGCCTTGGAATCTGACTCCGAGAGCGTTTCGGACATCGGCCAATCGTAGGAGGCGCTGCACTACCCAGGTGAGCACACCCACTAGAACGATGCAGATGGTGGGAACCGGCTCGATCGGTGGAACCGGCTCGACGGAGGGGCCACGGGCGTCGATCGCGGTGTCGGCACATCCGGTTCCCGCGCACGCTGTGGCCGAATGCGCCGGTCGGCTACTCGATGTGGGGGGCGAGCACTACAGCGAGGTGCTCGTGCTCGCCGACACCTCCTTCGCAGGCGCGATCGACGACGTAGTCGCAGCCCT
This sequence comes from Microthrixaceae bacterium, assembly GCA_047972145.1. Taxonomy (GTDB): domain Bacteria; phylum Actinomycetota; class Acidimicrobiia; order Acidimicrobiales; family Microtrichaceae; genus JAMLGJ01. Next base: position 4,295 of record JBKEAI010000024.1, on the reverse strand, counting down.
CGGCACCCTCGTCGGGTCCGCGAAGGTCCTCGGGTTGGTCACCGATGCCCTCTTCGAGTCCCGCCCCGGGCCACAGGTGGAACCTGTGCTCGCGGTGTTGGGGATCCAGGGTGGAGATTCCCGCTACGTGTTCGCGGTTGGGCAAACCGGGGAGGCTGGGGAATCTCCCGGGGGGTCTGCGGTCGAGTTGTTCCTCACCTCCCGGCCACATTCGCGAGGTACTGGACCGGACACGACACCGGGTGGGTCGACCGGGATGCACCTTGCCGGTGCGGTGTTGGGGCCCCGCGGAGCCATGGATCTCCAGCGCACGGACCACGGTGTCGCGCGACGACACAGCGATGGGGTCGGCCTCGTCTTTCCTGCCGGCTCAGCCACCCTCGTAGCGTCCTGGGGTGTGCGGTCGATCGGTGAACCCATGGAGACATCCGAGGTGCTCGGTACCGATTTGGTCACCCTCGACGGCATGCCTGCACAGCAGGCACTCGAAACAGCGTTGCATTCCGTGGAGACGCTCCCACGGGACACCGACCTGGTCGGCTTCACGGTGCCTGGATCGCCAGACCTCCTGGCCGCAAGGTCGTCACCTTCGGGGCTGAGCCTGTCGCGCCCGGTGGATGTCGGGTCCGAGCTGGTGCCTGCGGTGCGGTCCCCCGAGCTCGCGTACCTCGAGATGCAGATGAGACTGCGCGGCCTGGCACGTTCGAACGGCCCGGCACCCACCGTCGTGCTGGTCGACCACGAGACGGCGGGACACCTTCCCACGGGAGTGCCCAGCGGGGTCGTGCCCGGAGAACAAGCGACCGCGCTGGCGGCTTTCGGAATGTGGGGATCCGCCGGCCACGGTGAACCCGCTCAGCACCCGACGATGCTCGCGTTGTGCCTCCGGGGGGTCTGAGGGTTCGCACCCGGGCGGCATTGGGGCCCCTGAAGGCTCTGTAGCATGCCCGAGAGGGCAACCTCCACGGCGAACGCCGTGGCGCCCACGATGGCAAGTTCGTTTGGAGCTCTGAGCAGATGACCACCCCTGAACACCCTGCCCCGAATGCCGATCTGGAGGCTCTGGCGGTCAACGTGATACGTGGCCTGGCGATGGATGCGCCGCACACAGCGAACTCCGGTCACCAGGGCACCGCGATGGCCCTGGCCCCACTGGCCCATGTGCTGTTCACGAGGGTCATGCGCTACGACGCGTCCGCGCCGCAGTGGCCCGACCGCGACCGCTTCATCCTCAGCTGCGGACACGCGTCGATCCTCCAGTACGCGATGTTGTACCTCACCGGCTACGGGCTCACCCTCGACGACCTGCGTGAGTTCAGGCAGTGGGGCTCTGCGACACCCGGCCATCCCGAACACGGCCACACCGCGGGTGTGGAGGTGACCACGGGACCTCTGGGCCAGGGCTTCGCCAACGGTGTGGGGATGGCGATGGCCGAGCAGTCGCTCAGGGAGCGCTTCGGCGTGGATGTGTGCGACCACCACATCTACGCGATCGTCTCCGACGGCGACCTCGAAGAGGGTGTGTCGCATGAGGCGGCGTCGTTCGCCGGTCACCAGAGGTTGGGTCGCCTCGTCTACGTCTACGACGAGAACCACATCTCGATCGACGGGCCGACGGGCCTTGCGCTCGACGACGACGTCACCGGCCGATTCGAGTCCTACGGCTGGCATGTGCAGGACATCGGCGAAGCGGCCGAGGATCTAGATGCGCTCGAAGCTGCGCTGCTGGCAGCACGGACCCACGAGGAAGCTCCGAGCCTGGTGGTGATGCGCAGCCACATCGGGTTCCCCTCCCCTACCCACACCGACGATCCAGCCGCCCACGGGTTGGCCTTCGGCGCGCAGGACATTTCCGCTACCAAGAAGGTGATGGGCATTCCCGACGAGCCGTTCTGGGTCCCCGAGGAGGTACTCGACCTCTACCGGTCAGCAGGTTCCCGCGGATCGGTCGCCCGCACCGACTGGGACCAACGCTGCCACGGTTCCCTCGCTGGTCGCTCAGCGGAGTGGGAGGCAACCCTCGCGTCGAGGCCACTGGGGGGCGACTGGGCACAGAGCCTGCCGGTCTTCGGCCCCGACGACGCCCCCGCGACGCGCGCGGCGAACCAGAAGGTCCTCAACGCGATCGATCCCCTGGTGCCGGGCATCCTCGGTGGGTCCGCAGACCTCACGGGCAACACCGGCACGCGCCTCGACGGTACCGAGGCGCTCCAGTGGAACTCGCGCGGCGGCCGACAGGTCCACTACGGGATCCGTGAGCACGCGATGGGATCCGCGCTGGTCGGAGCGGCGCTGCATGGCGGGGTCCTACCGGTGTCGGGCACGTTCCTGGTGTTCTCCGACTACATGCGCCCGGCGGTACGCCTCGCAGCGCTGTCGGGAGCCAAGTGCGTGTTCGTGTGGAGCCACGACTCGGTGGGTGTGGGCGAGGACGGGCCGACACATCAACCGATCGAACATGTGATGTCGCTACGGCTGATCCCGGGGCTCACGGTGATCCGCCCCGCGGACGGCAACGAGGTCGCCGGAGCCTGGAAGCTCGCGGTGGAGGGCAGCGGGCCGGTGGCGATAATCACGAGTCGCCAGTCGACCCCGACACTTGCCGGCACAGATGCGCTGGCGCACGACGGAGTCGCCCGGGGGGCCTATGTGCTCGACGGTGTCGCTGATCCGGAGGTGGTGCTGGTCGGCACCGGCACCGAGGTGGCGTTGGCGGTCGCTGCTGCCGGCGAGCTCCGCGAAGCGGGCACAGCCGCCTCGGTCGTGTCGATGCCGACCTGGGAGGCCTTCGAGGCCCAGGAAGAGACCTACCGCCGCAGCGTGTTCCCCGACGGGGTGCCGGTGGTGTCGGTGGAGGCCGGGGTGAGCACCGGCTGGCAGCGATGGGCCGACGCGTCGGTCGGGATCGACCGCTTCGGTGCGTCGGCCCCCGGTGCCACGGTTATGGCCGAGCTCGGCATCACCACAGCAGCGGTGGTCGCCGCAGCACGGGAGCTCCTGTCGTGACCGGTACCGACGGCTCCGCTGGTTCCAACGGCTCCGCTGGTTCCAACGGAACCGGCCGCGCCCCAGGTGGGCTCACCGCCGGCCAAGCGCTGGATCTGGATCCCGCGGAGCTCGCACAGCGGGCGGCGTCCATCCGTGACCGCAGCCACGGGTCGCGCATCACGTACTCACCCAAGGTGTTCATCCCCCTGACCGTGCTGTGCAGGGACCGTTGCGGCTACTGCACGTTCGCCCAACCACCCGCCAGGGCCGCCGCACCGTACATGGAACCCGACGAGGTCCTCGCGGTCGCGCGACTCGGGGCCCGGGCCGGCTGCCACGAGGCCCTGTTCACCCTCGGTGAGGCACCCGAGGCGCGCTACGAGGTCGCCCGTCGGTGGCTCACCGAGCGTGGCTACGGCTCCACAGTCGAGTACCTGGTCGCGATGGCTGCGATGGTCACCGAGCGGACCGGCCTGCTGGTGCATGCGAACCCGGGAGCGCTGGGACCCGCTGATCTCGCCGCTCTCCGGGAGGTGGCGGTATCCCAGGGGATGATGATCGAGAGCCTGCGCGGCGATCTGAAGTGCCACCGCGGTGCACCCGACAAGGTGCCCGAGCGTCGTCTGGCAACCCTCGAGGCCGCAGGCGAGCTGAGGATCCCCTACACCACCGGGATCCTCGTCGGTATCGGTGAGTCGCGCCGGGACCGGGCCGCCGCGCTGGAGGCGATCGCGGATTCGCACCGACGCCACGGTCACATCCAGGAGGTGATCGTCCAGAACTTCCTCCCGAAGCCGGCCACCGCGATGGCCGGGGACCCACCGTGTCCCACCGCAGACTTCCTCGACGCGATCCGCCTCGCACGCGTGATGCTGCCCGCCGAGGTGCACCTCCAGGCACCCCCCAACCTGAGCGACGACCTCGCTCCGCTGCTCGCCGCCGGCCTCGACGACTGGGGCGGCGTCTCCCCCGTCACGGCCGATCACGTGAATCCTGAGCGCCCCTGGCCCGCTCTTGAAGTGCTGCGGCGCGAGACCGAGGCGGCGGGTTTCACGCTCGCTCCGAGGCTCACCGCGTATCGGGAGTTTGTCACCGACGCAGCCCGTTGGGTCGATCCGGGCTTGGCGTTCGCGGTGATGGACCGCTCCGATGCCGAGGGCCTCGCGCGCGACGACCCGGGTGCGGTGTTCCCCGAACAGACCATGTCGAAGCGAGCGGCCGATGTCGGCGACGGGGCCGAGGTGGTCCAGATCGGTGACCGATCCACCCAGTGGTACTCGGGCTCGCCGGTGGACCCACCGCTGCTG
>JBKEAI010000003.1:0-9024 GCA_047972145.1 Microthrixaceae bacterium | reverse complement strand
GGGGGAGTGGGGCCATGGCTGCCCTTCCAGATGCTCGCCGCTGGGTGGGTTGGGCTTGGTGCCGGCCTGTTGCCCGGCGCTCACGGTGCGACCACGCTTGGGGGACGCGGTGCGCTCGATGGTCACGCTGCGCTTGGGGGACGCGGTACGACGTCGCCCGGTCGACGGGTCCGATCTGCCCTGCGTGGCCGCTGGGAGGTGACGATGCTCGCAGCATATGGAGCGTTCTGTGCCTACGCGTACGGGTTCCTGTTGAACATCTGGTTCTGGCCGTGGGCGATCGGTGCGGACACCCAGGTGAGCTTCGTCGCGGGCGCGTCGGTGCTGGAGAACCTGCACCGCTTCTTCCTGTTCAGCGTGGCCAGCTCCACCTTCGGTTGGGATACCGGTCGCGCACTGACCAACGTGGTCGCGATCGTCGTCCTCGGTCCGGCGATCCTCGAGGTGCTCCGGCGTGCCCACCGCCGTGCCGCGTTCGACGCCCCCGTGCGCTTCGAGCCGTCCGGAGCCCCCAACCCCTGAGTACCCCAACCCCTGAGTACCCCAACCCCCCGTTCTGTGGTGCGAGACGAGCTTGTGGAGCTAGCGACGCACCACAGAACGGGTGGGGTGGGGGAACCACAGCACAGACGAGGTGCTTCAACCGGGTTCCGTGTGGCGGTGCACACGGCGTACACTGGCGGTCATGGGTTCAGCCCCCGCGACACAGGTAGTAGAGATTCCCTAGCGCACGCCGGCTCCGGTGTGCGCTCCCAACCGTCCCTCCGGGACGGTTTTCTTTTGTCCACACAGATCCCGCAGAGGCGACTGGATCGAAAGCCCGATCAGACCGGCGAGACTCGATGAGAACGATGTCCTCGACAGAGATAGATAACTCGACAGAGAACACAGAGAACCTCGACAGAGAACACAGAAGCGAACAGGCAGGAAGCGAGCAGATGACACACAGGATCGCAGTGGTCGGTGGAGACGGGATCGGTCCCGAGGTGATCGACCAGGCCCTGCGTGTGCTCGAAGCCACCGGGACGCCCCACGAGCTCACCCACTACGACCTGGGAGCGCACCGCTACCTCGACGACGGCACGGTTCTGCCCGACGACGTCATGGAGCAGTGGCGCGACATGGATGCGATCCTGCTCGGCGCGGTCGGCGATCCCGCGCCCGGTGTGGCGGCTCCGGCGGGCATGGTCGAACGCGGCGTGCTGTTGCGGATGCGCTTCGAGTTGGACCAGTACATAAACCTGCGCCCGTTCCGGATCACCGGCAAGGTCGACTTCGAGGTGATCCGCGAGAACACCGAGGGCACCTACGCCGGCGAGGGCGGGTTCCTTCGCAAGGGCACACCGCATGAGATCGCCACCCAGGGCTCGGTCAACACGCGCATGGGTGTGGAGCGCTGCATCCGGTTCGCGTTCGAGCGCGCATCGCGCACCGAACGCCGCCAGTTGCACCTGGTTCACAAGAAGAACGTGCTGACCTTCTCGGGTGATCTGTGGCAACGCACCTTCGACGAGGTGGCCGCCGCGTACCCGCAGGTCGCCACCGGTTACGACCACATCGACGCAGCGTGCATCCACTTCGTGGAGCGCCCCGAGCGCTACGACGTGGTGGTCACCGACAACCTCTTCGGCGACATCCTCACCGACCTCGGCGGAGCCGTTGCGGGCGGTGTGGGGTTCGCTGCGTCGGCGAACCTGAACCCCGACCGCACCGGGCCATCGATGTTCGAACCGGTGCATGGCACAGCACCCGACATCGTGGGTCAGGGGAAGGCGAATCCCGTCGCGGCGATCGTGTCGTTGGGCATGATGCTGGAGCACCTCGGTGAGGACAGGGCGGCCGCGGCAATCGCCGATGCGTGCGAAGAACCCGAGCGCTACAGCGGCTCGACCGGGGAGATCGGCTCCGCGATCGTCCAGGCTGTAACCGAGACGATGGGCGGCTGAGCTACACGCTCAGGCGGCCTGCGGGGTCACAGAACATCCAAGATCACAACATCCAAGATCACAGAGCACCGAGGCCACAGAGCACCGAGGTCACGGGGCACCGAGGTAACAGAGCATCCAGGAGGATCCATGGCGATCGAACCCACCAAGAACATATGGATCAACGGAGAGATGGTGCCGTGGGAGAACGCGACCATCCACGTACTCACCCACACGCTCCACTACGGCACCGGCGTGTTCGAGGGCATCCGCGCGTACGAGACCTCCGACGGCCCCGGTGTGTTCCGACTCACCGACCACATCCAGAGACTGCACGACTCGGCGAAGATCATGATGATGGACCTGCCGTACTCGGTCGACGAACTCGTCGAGGCGACCAAGGCGGTCGTCGCGGACTCGGGCCTGCCGAGTTGCTACATACGCCCGATCGCCTACTACGGCTACGGCGAGATGGGGCTCAACACGATCCCGTGTGAGGTCGACGTGGCGATCGCCTGCTGGCCCTGGGGCGCCTACCTCGGCGACGACGCGGTCACCAAGGGTGTGCGCATGAAGACCAGTTCGTGGCAGCGCCACGACCACAACACGATGCCGCCGTCGTCCAAGACCACCGGCAACTACGTCAACTCGTCGCTCGCGAAGGTCGAGGCACTGAAGGCCGGTTACGACGAGGCGATCATGTTGAACCCCCAGGGTCTCGTGTCGGAGTGCACCGGGGAGAACATCTTCGTGGCACGCGGCGGCAAGCTCGTCACACCGCCGGTGAGTGCAGGCGCGCTCGAGGGAATCACCCAGGACACCGTCACCGCGATCGCGGCGGATCACGGATACGAGGTCGTCGTGGCCGACCTTGCCCGCTCCGACGTGTACGTGGCCGAGGAGATGTTCGTGTGTGGCACCGCGGCTGAGGTCTCGGCGGTGAACTCCGTCGATGACCGCACGATCCCGTGTCCCGGCCCTGCCACGTCCGCGATTGCAGCCGACTATGCGAGGTGCGTCCGCGGGGAGCTGCCCAGGTACAAGGACTGGGTGGAACTCGTCCGATGAGCACGCAGGCGCGCTCCGAGACCAGTCGGCCTGGAACAGACCTGCCCGACGTCGGCGCTGTTCCGGGCGCTCCCGACACGGTCGAGGTGTTCGACACGACGTTGCGTGACGGTTCGCAGTTCGAGGGGATCTCGCTGAGCGTCGAGGACAAGCTTCGGGTCGCCGAACAACTGGACTGGTTGGGGGTCGACTGGATCGAAGGTGGTTATCCCCAGGCCAACCCGAAGGACGCGGAGTTCTTCCGGCGGGCCGCTGCCGGCGAGCTCGAACTGGGCACCTCCACGCTGGTGGCGTTCGGCTCCACCCGGCGTGCAAAGGGCCGCGTGGACGACGACCCGACACTGCGGGCCCTGGTCGAAGCCGGCACGTCGACGGTTTGCATCGTGGGCAAGAGCTCGGAGTTCCACGTCCGAGAGGCGCTGCGCACCACGCTGGAGGAGGGCGTCGCGATGGTGGGGGACTCGGTGGAGTTCCTGCGCGCTGCGGGTCTGAGGGTGCTCTTCGACGCGGAGCACTTCTTCGACGGCTACAAGGTCGACGCTGCTTTCTCGCTGCGGGTCCTCGAGGCCGCAGCGATGGCCGGTGCGGAGACGTTGGTGCTGTGCGACACCAACGGCGGGAGCCTTCCGCACGAGATCCAGCGGATCACCTCGGAGGTCGTGTCCTACTTCGAGGGCACCCGCATCGGGATCCACACCCAGAACGACTCGGGATGCGCGGTCGCCAACACGGTCGCCGCGGTGGTGGGCGGTGCTTCGCACGTGCAGGGCACGGTCAACGGCTATGGCGAGCGCACCGGCAACGCCAACCTGATGACGGTCATCCCCGACCTGACCCTCAAGATGGGCGTGCGCACCCTGCCCGAGGGTCACATGGACCGTCTCACAGCGGTCAGCCGTCACGTGGCGGAGTTGGTCAACCTGCCGCCGCACCCCGCGGATCCCTACGTCGGCACCTCCGCGTTCGCACACAAGGGTGGGTTGCACACCTCGGCGCTCGCACGCTCCGGCGGTGCGACCTACGAACACGTCGATCCGTCGGTGGTCGGCAACCACACCCGGGTGCTCGTGTCGGACCTCGGCGGGCGTGCGGGCATGGGCATGAAGGCACGCGAGTTCGGCATAGAGCTTGACGACCGTGCCGCGGCGCAGCTCTCGGAGAGAGTCGCGGAGCTGGAGGCCCTCGGGTACGTCTTCGAGGCTGCCGACGCGTCGTTGGAACTTCTGATGCGTCGGGCGACCGGCTGGGAACAGGAGTACTTCGCGCTCGAGGCGTACCGGGTCTCCAGCTACCACCGCGAAGGTGAGGCCTCACCGACAGCGGGGGTCGACCTTGCGACCGAGGCGACGATCAAGGTCTGGGTCGGAGACGACCGCATCGCCGCGGTGGGTGAGGGCAACGGTCCCGTCAACGCGCTCGACGAGGCGCTGCGCAACGCGCTCAACGGGCGGTGGAGCGCACTCGAGCACATCCATCTCACCGACTTCAAGGTGCGGGTGCTCGACGGGCCGACCGGGCCCGGCGCTGCGGACACTGCGGCCGTGGTGCGGGTGCTGGCGGAGCACACCAACGGATCGCGGACATGGACGACGATCGGGGTGTCGCCGAACGTGATCGAAGCATCGTGGGAGGCGCTCGTCGACGGCATCACCTACGGGCTGCTGCACGACGAGCTCTCAGGGCTAGGTTGAGCGGCGATGGGTGCACCCGAGTACGTCCCGCTGGATCCCACCGCCAAGGTTCGGGCCTACAGCTCGCCGCCGCGGCGGCCGGCCTCGTGGCGGGCCGATCGTCCCGGCGAGTTGGTCGGGCGTCAACCCGAAGGTGAACGCCTGGGGACACCCGGCCCCGACGCAGGGTACGCACTCACCCTGGCGGAGCGCTTCGGAGACTCGCTCCAACTGCACGGGGGCGAGACCCCTTCGGACGTTCTCGCCGGCGCGGCGGCGATCGCGATGAAACGCGCTGGGCTGTTCGGTCGCGCACCGATCAGCGTCGACGTCGAGCTCGGGCTTGTCGTGTGGGGCTACCTGGACGCGAACGTCGCCGAGGAACTGGTGGAGCTACGGCAGGCCTGGTTCGACGAGATCAGCGTTGTCCACCACTACATGGCGTGGCGCAGGGTGGCAGACGCTGTCGGCGAGGAGCTTCTGCGTCAGACTCCCGAGGCGATCAAGGCCGCGTACGAGGCCGACTGGCGGAGTTGCCTGAACCTCGACGTGTGAGCGCTCCGCTCCGCGCTGCAGCGCTGAACGGCTGCGCGTGACCGACCGGTTCGGGAGCCTTCAGGTTCAGGCGTAGATCTCGACCTGGGTACCCAGCGGCAGCTCTTCGTTGAGCTGTGTGATCACCTCGTTGGGCATTCGGATGCACCCGTTGGATGCGGCTTCACCGAGTAGGTCGGGGCGGTTCGTGCCGTGCATCGCGATGACGGGTACACCGCCGTCGAAGGTGTCGAGCTGCTCGCTGTAGGCGTTCAGGGGCAGGATGTTGGGACCGTAGAAGGCGCTTGGCACGTCGTCGGTCTTGTCGGTGAGGTAGAACCGCCCGGTCGGGGTGCGTGTCGAGTCCTTGCCGATGACCACCTCGGTGTCGGCCACCATCTCTGTGCCGTTGTAGACCTTCAGTCGGCGGTCCGACAGTGTGAGCTCGACCCGGTACTCGTGTTCGGAGAGATCCACCTGTGACAGGTCGATGTAGCCACGGGTGCCGTTGGGTCGCACCGGCACCATCACCTCGGCCCAGTTGCCGCGCTGTTCGGTGACGAGCATCGCGAACGGGTCACCGAAGGAGGTGGGGTTCGAGAACGCCCAACCGGTGTCGGTGCGGTAGCGGCCCTGTATCGCGTAGTCGAGCCTCGGCAGGTCCGCTCGGTCGAACTCCGACGCGGACGCCGGGATCTCAGGTACGTCCCACTCGAGGACAGGGGTTGCCGTGTCCCATTCGGCCGGGGGAGTGTCCGAGACGAGGATCTCGGGGATCTCTGGCTTCACGGTCGCCACCTGGCTGACGAGTGCCGAGCGTCCTGCGGGCTCGACGGTGGTCGTGGTGGTGGTCGTCGCCTCGGTGGTCGTCGTCGGCGCCGGCTCGTCCGACCCGCCGAACACCAGCCACGCCAACAGGGCGATGACCAGGAGTGCTGCAACCCCGACTGCGACCTTCTCGCGGGTGCCGAATCGGCTTGCGCCAACCTCATCAGCGGCAGGTTCCCCGCCCTCTTCAGCGGCAGGTTCCCCGCCGATGGCCTCGTCACCGGCAGCTCTATCGCGGTCAGCCTCACCGGCAGCTGTTTTGCCATCGGATCCGTCAGCCTCGGGCGCATCGACCCCATCGGGTTCGTCAGCCGCCCGACCTGCCGCTGCTGCGGATTGCTCCGTGCTGGGAGTGTCGGAAGACCCGCTTGGATCCTTCCCCGAGCCATTCCCTGGCTCGGGCGTGTCTGTGGGTTCGTTGTCTGTCGGATCGTCGGCCATGGGGTTCCCGTGCTAGTTCGATGCTCCGAAGGGGGCGGGTGGAGGTGGGTCGACTCGCTCAACCCGCCCTGGGTCCATCGTATGCCCAGATGGCCCGTGATCCGCGGCGGGCAATAGTACCCATCCCTGAACGCCTCACACGCTTCGGTAGCCTCGGTGCGTGTCCGAACGAGTTCGCGTCAGATTCGCCCCGGCCCCCACCGGCTACCTCCACCTCGGCAGTGCCCGCACGGCGCTGTTCAACTGGATGGCCGCCAAAGCGATGGGCGGGGAGTTCCTACTGCGCATCGAGGACACCGACACCGAGCGTTCCCAACAGGAGATGATCGACGTCATCCTCGTGGCGCTGTCGTGGATGGGCCTCGACTGGGATGGCCCCGTGGTGCGTCAGAGTGAGTTCGCCGACGCGCATCGCGAGGCGGTCGATGGGCTGCTCGCCGCCGGCAAGGCCTACTGGTCCACCCCCGTGCCGCCTGAGGACCGTGAACGTACCGGTGGGCGTGGGTATGACCCCGCGGAGCGCGACCGGGGGCTCGGCCCCGGCGACGGTCGGGCTGTGCGTTTCAAGGTGCCCCATGAGGGCACCACGGCGTGGAGCGATCTGATCCGCGGTGATGTGAGCTTCGACAACGAGAACCTCGAGGACTTCGTGATCGCCCGCGCGGACGGCAGTCCGACGTTCTTCCTCGCGAACTGCATAGACGACCACGAGATGGGGGTCACCCACATCATCCGGGGTGAGGACCTGCTCAACGTCACTCCGAAGCAGATGCTGTTGCGCAACGCGCTCGGTTATCCGGGTTGCCCCACCCAGGCGCACCTGCCGCTGATCGTCAACGAGAAGCGCAAGAAGCTGTCCAAACGCCGCGACGACGTGTCGCTGCTCGACTACCGCGACCGCGGGTACCTGCCCGACGCGATGTTCAACTACCTGGCGTTGTTGGGTTGGGGGCCACCCGATGGTGTGGAGGTGCGCATCGATGCCCGGGACGTGTTCCCGACGATGTTCGAGGTCACCGACATCAACTCTGCGCCCGCGGGCTTCGACCCCAAGAAGCTGCTGCACGTCAACGCGGAGCACCTCCGTGCGCTGTCGGTGCCGGAGCTGACCGAACTGGCGCGCCCGTACGTGGAGCAGACCTCGTGGGCCGACCGGTTCGATTCAGCCCGGTTCGCACAGATCGCACCGGAGGTGCAGACCAGGGTCGAAACCCTCGCAGAGGTCCCCGGATATGTCGACTTCCTCTTCATGGAAGACCCCGAGATCACCCAGGCAGACTGGGACAAGGCCATGGTGCCCGACGCCGCCAGGTGGCTGGACGCCCTGATCACCGGCCTCGGGGAATGGCCCTTCGACGCGGAGTCGTTGCACACCCGGACCTTCACCCTCGCCGAGGAATTGGGGGCCAACCGACGCAAGTTCCAGGCTCCGATACGCGTTGCGCTCACCGGGCGGCGGGTCGGGCCACCGCTGTTCGAATCGATGTCGATCCTCGGGCGCGATGAGGTTCTCCGTCGCCTGGGTTCGGCAAGGGAACACCTCGGTGATCACAACGGCTGAGCGGCCGGCCACCTCCGCCCGCACCGACGGACGACGTTGGCGATGGCGGTGGTTCCGGCGGGGGGTTCTCGTGGTGGCCCTGCTCGTCGTCGTGTATGCGGCCTGGGCCGTGAGCGAGGTTGCGCGCAATGCCGGTGCGGACGACCGTTCGCCAACCGACGCGATCGTGGTGCTGGGCGCAGCCCAGTACGACGGGACACCCTCGCCAGTGCTCAAGGCCCGGCTCGACCACGCGCTCGAGCTCTACGAGGCGGGCGTCGCCCCCGAGGTGATCCTCACGGGTTCCAAGCAACCCGACGACCGCTTCACCGAGGCGTACGCGGGGTTCACCTACCTGCTCGACGCGGGGGTGCCCGAGCGGGCGATGGCGGTGGTCACCGATGGCGACTCCACCTACGAGTCGCTCGCCGCGACGGCTCGGGTGCTCGAGGACCAGGGGGTGAGCGACGTCACCCTGGTCTCCGACGGCTACCACAACCGCCGGGTGCTCGGCATCGCGTCGGAGGTCGGCCTGGAGGGCACCGCCTCAGCGAGCACGAGTGGACTCAATCCGGGCCGGCTCGCACGCGAGTCGGCCGCGGTCGCGTTGGGTGAGCTCGTCGGCTACCGCCGCCTCGACAACCTGGGCTGATGGCCCGCTGTTGACGCCCCACCTCGGCCGGCTTCCAATGCGCCCATTCGCTCCGCGAACTTGAACGGCACAGCACGCTGAGAGGCATGTCTCATTCAAGTTCGGCGGTGAATGCGAGTTCCGCGCCCCGGGGAAGTTCAGCTAACGTGTCACGGCGCCCACGAGGCGTGCATCACCTTTCGGGGGTGGTGTAATCGGCAACACATCTGGTTCTGGTCCAGACATTGGGGGTTCGAGTCCTCCCCCCCGAGCGCAAACAAGATCGCCGTCACGACTGTGTGGGCGTGACCAAGCCCCCATCGTCTAGCGGCCTAGGACACCACCCTCTCAAGGTGGCGGCACGGGTTCGAATCCCGTTGGGGGTGC
>JBKEAI010000001.1:0-25046 GCA_047972145.1 Microthrixaceae bacterium | reverse complement strand
TCGTCACCCGCGGCGGGTCCCGCTGCCGATGCCGGCGACCCACCCGATGCCCCGGTTGTCCCGCTCGGTGCTTCAGGGCCCTCCACCGCCCCGGAGGCCCCGCCGGTGCCCCAGCCGATGGCACCGGCACCGCCTGCACCGGCACCGCCCGGTCCTCCCAGCTCCGCCCCCGCCCCGTCGGCCCAGGACACCAGCGATGGCGCCAAGTCGGATCAGCCCACCCGGCGCGGCCTGTTCGGGCGCTGAGCATCGCCGCGCACCTTTGCACTGGCGCACACATTCGCTGAGCATCTTCGCTGAGCATCTGGACGGATAGGGAACCCGAGCCTGCTCTCAAGTACCGGTCTCCTCGGCGACGCCCCGTGGAGCGGGCCACAGCCCCATGGGTCGGTTCGCCTATCCGCTCGCCTCCTCGGAGGCATCGAGCGCCTCTCGCCATCGATGGAGTGCGGAGGTGGCGCAAACGAAGCGCTGCTCGCGCTGCCGGGCAACGGAGAGCGGTCAGGCGACGAGGAACACCAGGACGATCACCACGATGCTGAGCACCGCGCCCACGAGGAGCGCCATTCCGAGGGCACTCACCGCGAGCAGCACACCCGAACGGATGCGTCTCGCTGCGGGAAGCCGCACGTCGGCTGCTTTGAGGGGGATCGGTGCGGGAGCGACTGGCACCGGGCGCAACGGTCGGGTCTGCGGCCTCGCCCTGTCGTCCTCAGAGGTTGTCGCGCGACCAGATGGCACGCCTGCGATGGCACTCTGGGGTATCGGCCGACGGCCGAAGAGGGCCGCACCGAACAGGGCGGCGGAACCCACGACGACCAGGAAACCGATGAGCAGCGCTGACATGACCCCGCCGAGCCTACCGCCGCGGCCCGGAGCCCCGGGTTCCACGGACGCGGCTGGGCGCGGGTACGGCGATGGGGATGTGGACCCAACCGAACCCGCGCCGGGCCATCCCGATCCGGCGGAGGGCTCGTCGCCTCCCGACAGTCTGTCCAGGGCGGATGTGTCGGGGGAGGCTGTGTCGGGGACGGCCCTGTCGGTGGAGGCTGTGTCCGGGGCGGCTGTATCGGCGGAGGCCGTGTCGGCGGCGACCGTGTCGGCGGCGACGAGGAAACGGCGGAACCGTCGCCGCTGGATCTGGGGGTTGACCTTCGTGGTCGGGGTGGGCATCGTCCTGGTGGGCCTCTTCCTGCCCACCCCCTATGTCCTCATCCAGCCGGGAGCGGTCCGTCCTGCGGAGGACAGGGTGGTGATCGAGGGTGGGGCAGAGTCCTACGAGACCGACAACGACGTGCTGTTCACGACCGTGTACGTCGACGATGCGACACCGTTCGGGCTGATCCGCGGGGCGTTCGACGACGCGATCGAGGTCCGCTCCACCGAGGAGGTATACGGCGACCGCGGTCGCGACGAGACCCGCCGGATCAACCGCCAGGAGATGGACCTCTCCAAGCTCGTCGCCACCCAACAGGCGCTCGAGTACCTCGACATACCCACCGAGTTGGTGGCCGAGGGTGTGACCGTGCTCGGGGTGGACGAGGCGAGTCCCTCCAACGGCATCCTCGAACCGGGCGATGTGATCGTCGCGGTCGACTCCCAGGAGGTGTCGATGCCCTCGGAGCTGCGCGAGCAGCTCGCGACCCGCGCTCCGGGCGATGTCGTGTCGCTCACGGTGCGCAGGACCACGCTCGCGCCGGGGGAGTCCGCCAGCGCTTCGGAGGAGTCCTTCGACACCCTCACGCTCGACGCGACGCTTGCCGACGCGCAGGGTAGGGCGGTGCTCGGGGTGAGCGTCGAGCCCTACAAGCCCCGCATCGACTCGGAGGTGGAGCTCGAGGTCGACTCCGGGGAGGTGACCGGACCGTCCGCGGGGCTGGCATGGTCGCTGGCGATCATCGACGTCCTGACCCCCGAGTCGATGGTGACCGGCGGCGACGTGGCGGTCACCGGCGAGATCCTCGGTGACGGGTCGGTGGGGGTCATCGGAGGCATCGCGCAGAAGACGGCGACCGTCGTGCGCAACGGTGTGTCGACGTTCATCTACCCGGCGGACACCCCCGAGGCAGAACAGGACGAGATGCGCTCCATAGCGGGC
This sequence comes from Microthrixaceae bacterium, assembly GCA_047972145.1. Lineage (GTDB taxonomy): Bacteria > Actinomycetota > Acidimicrobiia > Acidimicrobiales > Microtrichaceae > JAMLGJ01. Next base: position 22,948 of record JBKEAI010000001.1, on the reverse strand, counting down.
GACGACCTCGAACTGGTGCCGGTGGCGACCCTTGCCGAGGCGGTCGAGTATCTCCGGAATCGTTGAGGCCGCCAGGGAGGAACCTCGACGGCTCGGGCGTGGCTGCAACACCGCCCGGCATGCGCACTTTCAGCGATGCGGATACATAGCATCTTGGTATGACCGGACCGCTGCCCGACCCGCCGGAGCTAGATGCGAAAGCCCTGGCGGGAGCCAGTTTCGGACGATCCCGCCGTGGGTTCGAACCGACCGAGGTACGTTCGCTGCTGGGCCGCACGGCCGACGCTCTGCGGGTCTGGGCCGAGCGCGACTCGAAGATGGCCGAGCGGATCGAAGACCTCTCCCGGCGCTTGGACGAAGCGGAGGAGTTCGACGAGGACCGTGTGACCGAGCTGTTGGGTATCGAGACCGCCCGCATCGTCGCGGCGGCGAGGGATGCCGCGGCGGAGATCCGTTCGCAGGCGGCAACGGACGCCGCCGATCTCGAGAAGCGCACACGGGCCGAAGCGGAGGCCACCGCGGCGGATCTGGTGAGCGCCGCGACCGCCGACCGCGAGGATGCCCAGCGGGCGCTCACGACCGCGACCGAGAAGTCCGAACGGATGCTCGCCGAGGCGACGGAATCCTCCGACACGATGCTCAGCGGCGCGCGCGAGGAGGCCGACCGGTTGCTCGAAAGTGCCCGCACCGAGGCCGAGTCACTTCGAACCGAGGCCCAGGGAAGCCACGACGAGATGCTCGCCGCGGCCGAAGCGGTGCTCGGTGAGCGCACAGCGGAAGCGGAGGAGGCAGCCACGAAGATCCGGGACAAGGCCGACTCCGTGTTGGCGGACGCTACCTCCAAGGCCACCGAGGATCTCGAGGTCGCCCGGGTCGAGGCACAACGCCTGGTCGCCGAGGCAGGATCCGATGCCGACCAGCTGCGCGAATCGGCTCGCGACCACGGGCGCGCGATGGTCGAAGAGGCGCGGGAGCTGCGTAGGCAGATGTTGCACGACGCGGCTGAAAAGGCGCGGGTCGGGCGTCAGAAGGTCGAGGCCGCGACCGCGGCTCGTGATGCGGTCATAAGCGCGATCCGCTCAGCGGACGGCCACCTGGGCGAGACCCTCGCGGAGCTCGACGAGAGCGACCGCGAGGTCCGTCGGGTAGCCGATTCCGCCGCGGCCGCCGTCCGCGATGACACCACCGCTGAGACCGCGGCGCTCGAACGCCAACTCGACTCGGCGTCCCCGGACGGGGGTAGGTGGACCGACGGCGATAGCCCGGAGCGCACCTCCCGATCCGGCGGGGGACCTAGCGCGGCCGATGTGGCGGCGGATGCCGATGTGGCGGCGGAAGCCGATGTGGTTGCCCTGGTCGACGCCGATGCCGGATCCGCCGCGGCCACCGGGGCTGATCCCGACGTCGGCACGTCTACCGACGCCGGGGACGGTGAGCGCCCCGGGGCAGGCCAAGAGCCGGGTGAGCCGGCCATCGCGTCGGTGCACGACCTGTTCGAGAGGATCCGTTCCGAGGACGGACCAACGGCGCGCCTTGCAGACACCCAGCCGGACACGGTCGACGACGAGGCGAACGTGGCGTCGCTGGCAGATGCGAGGCCCGCCGAGGGTGCCTCTGGAGACGACGCCGAGGATCCGGACGCCGCCGCCGAAGCTGATCCCGAGGCCGAAGGGGCCGACGGCTCCGGAGCCGACGGTGGCGGCGAGACGACCGCCGAACCCGAGGGCGACACAGCCTCGGACACAGAAGCCGGCTCAGGTGCGGTTGCGGACACAGGAGAAGATGCCGACACCGGAGAAGGTGCTGAAGTCGGTACGCACCTTGAAGCCGAACAGGCTCGGACCGGGGTAGCAGCGGCGGCCGACGAACCAGCCGTCGAGTCAGCCGACAGCGAGCCGGTGGGCGTCGAGTCAGCCGACACCGCCGGTGCGGGCTCCGATGCCGACATGTTGGCCGCGCGCAGCGAACTGCTGGCACCCGCGGGGAAGATGACCGCCCGGGCGGTCAAGCGCCTGTTCGGTGACGAGCAGAACGAGGTGCTCGACCGCACCAGACGTCTCCGTCGAGGTCGCGCCGAGGTCTCCGACCTCCTCGGCGACGACGACAGCCCGATGGTCGCACGGTTCGTGGAGGTCCTGACCGAGCCCTACCTGTTGGCTGCTGCGGCCGGTGTTGCCCATTGGAGCCAGATGGACGGCTCCGGCGGCGACGTTCAACCAACTCCCTCGAAGGCCGATGTCACCGATGCGCTCACCGCACAGGTGGAGGGCATCCTGGAGCTCCGCCGGGCGCGGGTGCGGGACCTGCTCTCTGCCCACACGGAGGCGGGTGCAGACAACACCGAGCTCGTGGACCGGATCCGCTCGGTCTACCGCGACTACAGAGGTGGCGAGGCCGCCAACCTCGCGGGCGACCTCGCCGCGGGTGGTTTCTCCACCGGTTCGATGATCGCCGCGCGATCGGGATCGGTGCAGCGTTGGCGTTGGGTGATCGACAACGGCGGTCGACCGTGTGCCGATGCACAGGACAATGCGCTGGAGGGTCCGGTGGTCTGTGGCGAGCCGTTCCCGACCGGTGACACGGTTCCACCTGCACACCCGGGGTGCAGGTGCATCCTCGTGCCGGCCCCGTGAGCGGTACCGGCCGCGCGTCGTGCAAAGCGCGCTGAACCTCTAGTCTGCCGACGTGCGGATTCCCTCGGACATGCCCCGGCGCGAAAAGCGCGAGGGGAGTGCGAACAGAGGTCGGGTGGCCGCGATCGTCGCGATCGTGGTCCTGGTGGGCCTTGCGTTCTCTCTGCGCGCGATCGCCACCTTCTGGACCGACTACCTCTGGTTCGACGACCTCGATCTGAGCTCGGTGTGGACCTCGCTGCTCTCGGCGAAGGTGAGCCTCGCCGTGGTTGCCACGGTCGTGTTCTTCCTCATCGGTTGGGTGAACCTCACCGTCGCCGACCGTCTGGCACCGCCCATGTCAGCGCTGAAGTTCGACGACGAGGTCCTCGATCGGTACCAGTCCCTCGTGGCGGGACGCCAGCGCCTGCTGATGTTCGTCGTGGCACTCGGTGTCGCACTGGTGCCCGGCGTCGGTGCGGCATCGGAGTGGAAGACCTGGCTGTTGTTCCGCTTCGGCGGGTCCTTCGGTGTGGAGGATCCCCAGTTCGGCACCGACATCGGGTTCTTCGTGTTCAAGTTGCCGTTCCTGTCGCTCGTTGTCGACTGGCTGTTCGGCTTCCTGTTGGTGACCGTCCTGCTCGTCGCGGCCGTCTACTACCTGAACGGTTCGATCCGCTTCCAGAGCCGTGGCGAGCGGATGACCGGCAGCGCCAAGGCCCACCTGTCGGTGCTGTTGGCGGTCATGGCACTCGTGAAGGCTGCGGACTACTGGCTCCAGCGCTTCGAGTTGACCCTGCAACAGCGCGAGTCCTTCGACGGAGCCGGCTACACGGCGGTCAACGCCACGTTGCCCGCCTTGCAACTCCTGATCCTGGTCTCGTTGTTCGCGGCAGTGCTGTTCGTGATCAACATTCGCCGTCGCGGCTGGGTCCTTCCGGTGATCGCCATCGCCCTGTGGATCATCACCTCGGTGGTGCTGGCGGGTCTGTACCCGGCGTTCGTACAGCGCTTCCAGGTCTCACCCGCCGAGCTCAACAAGGAACAACCCTTCATCGAGTTGAACATCGAGGCGACCCGCCAGGCGCTCGGCATCGCCGACATCGAATCCAGCGACTTCGCATACGACCCCGAGCTCACCGAAGAGGAGGTGGAGGGCCAGCGGGCCAACCTCGACCTCGCCCGTCTCATGGATCCGGCGGCGCTCGGTCCTCAGGGTGGGGACAAGCCCGGCACGATCCAATCGCTTCAGTTCGGTCGCCCCTACTACGAGTTCCGCGACATCGACGTCGACCGCTACATGATCTCCCCCGGAGCGCTGTCGGGTGACCCCGAGGTGGGCACCGAGGACTCCGAGGGATCCGAGGCCGAAGCTGGCGAGGGTGTCGCCACACCCGTGGTCATCTCCACCCGCGAGCTCGACCTCGACGGCATAGCGGAGCCGCAGACCTGGGAGAAGGAACACCTCGTGTTCACCCACGGATACGGTGGCGCCCTGGCGCCTGCCGACGAAGCCAACTCACGGGGTGAGCCGCTCTTCCTCCTCGGCGACATCCCGGCTGTGACCGCCCCCTCGCTGCCCAAGCTCGATCGCCCCGAGATCTATGTGGGTGAGGGCATGGAGGGTTACGCGATCGTCGACACCAAGCAGATCGAGCTCACCCAGGACGACCTGGAGGCCTCCTACGACGGCAGCACCGGTGTCGGTATCAACTCCTTCATGCGCAAAGCCGCCTTCGCTCTGCGCTTCGGTGAGATAGACCCCCTCATCTCGGACCTGCTCACGGGCGACTCCCGGGTGATCTACAACCGCGATGCGGTGCAGCGGGTCAAGGAGATCGCCCCCTACCTGTTGTTGGATCCCGATCCCTACCCGGTGCTCATGGACGGCGGCATCTCCTATGTGGTGGACGGCTACACCACCTCGTCGAACTATCCGTATGCGGAAGCCAGTCCTTCGAGCGACCTCGGTCGGGAGACACCGGGTGAGACGTTCAACTACGTCCGCAACTCGGTCAAGGCGGTCGTGAACGCATACGACGGCACGGTCACCCTGTACCTGTCCGACACCCTCTACGGCGACCGGGACCCGATCATCCGTGCATACGCCAAGGCGTTCCCCGACCTCTACGAGGAGGACCTGCCCGGCGAGCTCCGCGCGCATCTCCGCTACCCGGAGCTGTTGTTCAACGTCCAGACCGTGGCGTGGGGCCGCTACCACCAGTCGAACCCCTCGACGTTCTTCAACAACAGCGACCAGTGGAACATCGCCCAGGCGCCACCGACCGACGGACGCTCCGGCCAGGTGTCGACGACCACCGACGGGGCCGCCACCGAGTTCGCCCGGATCGAGCCCTACTTCCAGATGCTCCAGCTCACACCCGATCGCGAACCCGAGTTCCTCTTGACCCGTCCGTTCGTGTTGGCTTCCAGCAACGACAGGGGTCGGAACCTCGCCGCGATCATGGTGGCCTCCAACCATCCCGACACCTACGGCAAGCTCGAAGAGGTGGTGATCCAGGCGGCGGACGAACCCGGAGCGGAGGCGACCACCAACCGCGTCGACGGGACACTCCAGGCGAGTGAGCTCATAGCCACCTACCAGGCTGTTTCGGAGTACCAGACGCTCGTGGGTGACAACGGCTCGTCGGTCGAGTTCGGCAACCTGCTGATCCTGCCCTTCGGAGACTCGTTGTTGTACCTGCGGCCGGTGTACGCGCGTCAATCCTCCAGCGGGCTCAACACCCTGCAACGGATCGCGGTCACCTCCGGGGGTTCTGTGGGTTTCGGCGACACCGTCGAAGATGCCATGGCCGACCTGCTCGACGGCGACGACTCGGGTGCGGTCAACCAGCCTTCGCGCAACTCCGATGAACCCGATACCCCGGATGAGGAACCAGAGGGTGGCGGTTCCGAGGAGCCGACGACCACCACACCTGTAGGTGGAAGCACCGAGGAGCTCCTCGCCGAGGCCGACAGGCTCTTCGACGATGCGGAGCAGGCATTGCGGGACGGCGACCTCGGCCGCTACCAGGACCTGGTGGCCGACGCGCGCGACCGGGTGACCGAGGCGCTGGGGGGGCTGTCGGCTACTCCCTCCGGTGACGGCGGTTCGGGCGACGGCGGTTCCGGCGACGGCGCTTCCGGTGGTTCGGGCAGCGGTGAGACCACGACGACCACCGAGGTTGTCGGAGAGACCTGACCTGCGGTGGGTTCGGCGGGATTCACTCGTCCCGATTTTGACGCCGCGGCCGGCCAGCGACTGAACTTGCCGGTCGCGTTCTACATCTGGTCCCTCCGGAGCGCCCGGGTACGGGATCACCTGACCCGAGGGACACCCCAATGCTCAACATGCTCGCCGAGGGCGGCTACCAGGAGTTCGGACTAGCCGGCCAGGAGTGGTTCTGGCTGGCCTTTTGTGCCGCGATATCGATCGTCGCGCTGATCGTGGGTTGGGTGATGATGCGGGGTGTCCTCGCCAAGGACACCGGCAGCGACAAGATGAACGAGATCGCCGCCGCGGTCCAGGAGGGCGCGATGGCCTACATCAAGCGCCAGTTCCGCACGATCCTCCTCATCGTGGTCCCACTCGCGGTCGTGGTGTTCGTCACCTCCGCCGAGGTGCTCAAGCCGGGTACCGAAGAGGGTCTGACTCGCGTGCAGTCAGGGCTGTGGCGCACCCTCGCGTTCCTGTTGGGTGCGGCGTTCTCAGGGTTCATCGGCTACCTCGGCATGTGGCTCGCCACCCGGGCCAACGTGCGCACCGCAGCGGCCGCGCAGACCGGCTCGATGAACGCCGCGATGCAGGTGGCGTTCCGCTCCGGGGGCACGATCGGGCTCTTCACCGCCGGACTCGGCCTGCTCGGGGCGACCCTGATCGTGATGCTGTTCCAGAACACCGCTTCGGCGATCCTCGTCGGCTTCGGTTTCGGTGGTTCGCTGCTGGCGCTGTTCCTGCGTGTCGGCGGTGGCATCTTCACCAAGGCGGCCGACGTCGGCGCCGACCTGGTCGGCAAGGTCGAGGCGGGCATCCCCGAGGATGACCCCCGCAACCCTGCGACGATCGCGGACAACGTGGGCGACAACGTCGGTGACTGCGCCGGCATGGCGTCGGACCTCTTCGAGTCCTTCGGTGTGGTGCTCGTCGCCAACATCATCCTCGGTGTCACCGCGTTCAACGCGATCGGAATCGAAGGCGACACGGCGGTCAAGGGGCTCATCTTCCCGCTGGCGATGATGGGGGTAGGTCTGCTCGCCTCGATGGTGGCGATCTACCTCGTGCGGGCCCGCCCCGAGGAGACCGACGCTCTCAAGCCGATCAACCGTGGCCTCAACATCGCTTCGCTGATCATGCTGGTCGGAGCAGCGGTGATCGCGTTCGGATATGTCGGCAGCCCGGAGGGGATCGGTCGCGATGCGGTGTCCGGGGTCGGCCTGCGCATGTTCGTGGCGATCGTGATCGGCGTGATCCTCGGTCAGGTCGCGAGCCGTATCACCCAGTACTTCACCTCCAGCCAGTTCAGGCCCGTCAAGGACATCGCCGAGTCGGGTCGCACCGGCCCCGCAACGGTCATCCTCTCGGGTATCTCCTCGGGCATGGAGTCAGCGGTGTGGGCGGTGGTCGCGATCGCCGTGGCGATCCTCATCGGGCTCGGTCTCGGCGACGGCAACGTGCTGTTCGCGGTCTACCTGGTTGCGCTCACCGGTATCGGGATGCTCTCGACCACGGGCATCGTGGTGGCCGAGGACACCTTCGGCCCCATCGCCGACAACGCGCAGGGGATCGCCGAGATGAGCGAGATCCTCGAGGGCGACACCGAGCGGATCCTCGACGGACTCGACACCGTCGGCAACACCACCAAGGCCGTCACCAAGGGCTTTGCCATCGGATCAGCGGTCATCGCTGCCGTGGCGTTGTTCGCGTCGTTCCGCGAGACGATCGCCGAGGAGGCCGGCGGGGTGTTCGGAGACGTCGTGATCAACGTGGCCGACCCGAAGACCTTCGCGGGTGGGTTGATCGGCGGCACCGTCGTGTTCCTGTTCTCGGCTCTCGCCATCCTGGCGGTCAGCCGCACCGCGGGGATCGTGGTGCAGGAGGTCCGCCGCCAGTTCCGCGACAAGCCGGGGATCATGGACTACTCCGAAAAGCCCGACTACGGCCCGGTCATCGACATCTGCACCGGTGCCGCGCTGCGAGAGCTCACGACCCCGGCACTGTTGGCCGTGCTCATGCCGATCGTCATCGGCTTCGGGCTCGGCATGTATGCACTCGGTGGCTACCTCGCCGCGATCATCGTGGTCGGTGCCCTGATGGCCAACTTCCTGTCCAACGCAGGTGGTGCCTGGGACAACGGCAAGAAGTACATCGAGGAGGGCAACCTCGGTGGCAAGGGCTCCGACGTGCACACCGCAGTGGTGATCGGCGACACCGTGGGTGACCCGTTCAAGGACACCGCAGGTCCCGCGATCAGCCCGCTGATCAAGGTGATGAACCTCGTGTCGCTGCTGGTGCTCCCCGCGATCATCCGCCTCGAGGACAACGCCTTTCGCTTCGTGATCGCCGGTGTCGCCCTGCTGATCGTGCTCGCCAGCGTGGTCTTCTCGAAGTCGCAGGCGACGTCCTTCGGCGAGGACGCGGACGCCCCCGAGCCTGCCACCCGCTGACCCCACCCCCACCGCCGAACTTGAACGAAACCGCGCGCTGAGGGCGCGCCCCCGTTCAAGTTCGGGCCCGGCTCACCATCCGCACCTGACCTTGAACGAAATCGCGCGCGGAGCGCGCGCCCCCGTTCAAGTTCGGGTGGGGGAGCCGTCGGGTGGGGGAGCCGGTGAGGCCGGGGAGCGACGGAACGGCAGCGACGGGAACCGTCTGGTGCTGGGCTCGCTGTGCGCGCTGAGCGCGTAGACCGCTGTGCGCTCCCGGCGGCCCCGGACGTCTCGGTTGCCCGCAGGGCGCCATCCGTCCGGGCACGGTGATTCGGGCCGTGAGCGGATCGTCGTGTCGGCGGCGAGGACCCCGTCGCGTTCGGACTTGGCGGCCTCGCAGAGCCGGGACGCCACGTTCACGACGTCGCCGATAACGGTGTACTCGAAGCGCTCAGGTGTGCCGACGAAACCGGCGAGGACCTCACCGGAGGCGACGCCGATGCCCGCAGACAGGGGACCACCGTCGCGCGCCAGTTCGCGTGGGAGAGCCGCGGCCGAGCGCAGGGCGCGCAGCCGGTGGTCGGGCTGGTCCTGTGGGGCCCCGAAGATGCACATAGCGGCGTCACCCTCGAACTTGTTGATCCACCCGCCTTCGCGGCCGACGACCGCCACGACAGTGCCGAAGAACCGGTTGAGGATCTCGACGACCTCGACGGGCGAGTGTCGTTCTGCGAACGACGTGAACCCCTGGAGATCCACGAAGAGAACCGTTACATCCCGCAACTCGCCGACGGTGGCAGATCCCGAACCCGGTGTGGCGAGATCTGTGAGACCACCCTGGCCCACCTGGCGACCGAACAGGTCCCGCAACTCCTCACGCTCACGGATGCCCGCTGCGAGGTTGTTGACACCCTGGGTGAGGCGGCCGAGCTCCCCCAGGTCGTCCACGGGCAGGTCCACGTCGAGGTCGCCCGACTCGATGCGACGCAGGCCCTGGCGGATCCGTTCGACCGGACGCGTCACCGAGCGCGCGGCCAGGGTCATGACCAGGCCTCCCGCCACGAGGCTCACCAGCCCCATCACGGCCAGACGTTCGGGGTTGAGCGGGATCTCGTTGACCAGGTTCGCGAGCGCGATCGCGGCCATCGGCACCCCGCTGCCCAACAGCCACGCCATCATCAACCTGGGTCCGACATCCCGGCGGTCCTCCGGCAGCTCGGCGTGGCGTAGGGCGAGCGCGAACAAGGGTCGGAAGTGGCCCTCGAGGAGCAGGTACAACAGGGTGCATGTGACGAGGCCTGCGAGGGTGATCCCGCCCGCGACCCGGCGGAAGTCGTCGTTGATGAGCCCGAAGATGACCGCTGCGCCGATCCACGACAGCAGCGCACTCGCGGTCTCCACAGTTGGCAGCGTGAACAGCAGGAGCCGCTCCTTGTTGCCCGGGGGGCGGTCCTCGCGGACCCATGACACCGCCCGACCCAGCAGTGCGGCGTTGATCGGCAATGCGATCAGGAAGACCACGGCGAGGTAGATCGCGAACACCAACAGGTTGAGCTGTCGATCCTCGAAGGTCACATCGGGCCGGGGTAGCAGGAACTGGAAGTACAGCATCACCACGACCACGCCCAGACCGTTGGCCGCCACCTGTATGAGCACCATCCCGCGCACGGCGGCTCGGGCAGCGATCAGGTTGGGTTCTGTGGCCATAGGGGTTTCCTTCCCTCCGAAAATCCTACGGGCCCTCCGAAAATCCTACGGGGTGCGGCGCGCGAACCGGTACGTATGGCCTGGGTCGGCACTGGGGGATCTACCCAGTGGTATCTCAGGGTTGGCGTGGCAAGGGCCGGTTCGGACCTGCAACTCTTGTGCCACCGGAGGCTTGGGGAAGCGAACACGGTGGAACTCACAACCCAGGACATCGATCGACTCAGGATGGCGCTACGGTCCACGCGTCCTGTAGAGCGTCGCCTGGCCGTGGAGATGCTGCGAAACGGCCACCACAGCCCGGCGGACCGCGAGGCGGCCAACGCGGTGCTGCGGGCAGCGATGACCGAGTTCCCGTGGGTGCCGGGAGTGGTCGGTGATGCCGGGGAGCTGCTGGTGCGGGTCCTGCGGGCGGCCCCGCATCTGGCATCGGTGGCCGATCTCGAGCGCACCTACGCGTTCAGCACCGTCGGTGTCCGACGAGCCGTGCTCGGGGTGCTCGCGCTGCGCGGCGACGAGGCCAGCGTGGATGCGGTGGCGCACCTGATCGCAGAGAGTGTGTCCAACGGGTCTCTGCCGCCCACGAGCGACGGGGTCCTCGACCCACTGGTGGGAGCACCCACGATCGCGCGCCTCAGCTCGGCTCTCGTGTCCACGATGGAGCTTCCCGGTTGGGCATCGGACAGCTCGAGGTTGCTGGTGGGGATGCTCCGCCACGGGATGCTGGACATGACCGTCCGTCACGATGTGAGCTCCCGGATAGCCGGCAGTGCGCTGACGCTCATGGACGACTGCGACCGTGGGACACCGCGATCGGTGATGGGCAACGCGGGGCGGGGTGATCCGCATTCGGTGGACCCCTTCAGGCGCGACCGGGATCGAATCCAAGCCCTGGCCGAGGTTCTCAGCTTCCTCGACACCGCCGATGCGAGCCGCACCCTGCTCCGGTTGCTTGCCGCGGTGGATCCGGTCGTCTCGGCGGCAGGTGCGCTGGGGCTCATCGCGCGGGGGGAGCTGGTCGCCGATGAACGTCTGGTGCTGATGGCGAGGGATCCACGTGCGAGGTGCATGCTCATGCGCGGCCTGACCAGGCTGGGCCGGCAGTTCCTGTTGCCGATGTCGGCCTGGTCCGCGCAGTCGGTGGCCGAAGCCGAGATGGTGTGCTGGTTGTCGTCCCCCAGCGGGTTGAGATGTGCACCCGACGAGATCGAGCACCGCGGCGAGGCGATGTCGCCGATCGGGTGGGGTGCGGGTCCGTTGCACCTGTTCGCGTTCCGGTTCCGCCCGCCGCACCACACCGCGCAGCGGGACTGGATGTTCGGCGCGGTGGGGCCGTGGGACTCCCCGAGTGAGATGTATCCACGAGCCGGCGCGGAGTTCGCCGCGCATTCGCTGTACGAACCGTTCGACGAGTCCGATCGCGTGCAGCACCTCGATGCCCTACGCGATTCACTGGTGTCCCAGCGGGGCGCTTGACCCTGCCGAAGCGATCCCGTCGCCGACTGGCAGCTGGATCGGTGGGTAGATGGGTCGGTAGCTGTGCGGTCGATGGCCCCCCGGTCCGTGTCTGGCCGGCGAGTTGGCTGGTCAGGGTGTGGTCAGCGTGTGGCCGGTCGCTCAGTAGCGGGTGAGGGCGCGGCCGATCTTGTCGACCGCGGAGAGCGTGCCCGGGCGTCGGGCGAGCTGCTTGTAGATCCGCTCGGCGACCTCGTCGTCGTCCCGTGCTTCCAGGGCCTCACCCAGCGAGTGCGAGAACTCCTCGGAGATCCGAGCCAGTGCGGCCTGTTCCTCGGCACTCGGCGGCGCGTCGGGGAGGTCGTGTGGCAACTCGTCGAGCTCACCGGTGTCGAACCAGATGAACTGGTTGTCGAGGTCCACGTCGAGCTCCACCTCACCGAGGTTCTCGGTGTCACCGGGTTCGCCCTCGCGCGCTTCGTCAAGGTCCCACGGCAGCATGAACCGCGCCATGTTGGGTCCACCGAAAGGACTCGCGAGCGGACCGCGGGGTGCCTGACGGGCCAGTTCCCAAAGCTCGGCCACCTCGTCGTTCTGGAGCCTGCCGTGGGATTCGGACAGGGTCATGGCGAGGCCGTGCATGCGAGGACACGACCAGTGGTCGATCTCACCGGTGGAGCCGAGCTCGAGCTCAACCTGGCAATGCGGGCAACGCGGGCGTGTCACGTCGTAGGGGAGTTGCTGTGCGTCGGTCACCCCGCGCAGGGTACCGAGGCACGACGCAGGTTCCACCCGAACCCGGTGTCTCCGACATCTGGTTCGTCGGGTTCGCAGACCGTGGGCTCGAACGCGCCTCAGGAGTCGATCATCTGCTCCAGGCGCGCCGCGTGCATGATCGCTTCTTCGGGTGGTGCAGGTTCCTCCTCGCCGAAGTGGACCTGGCGGTCCCTGATGCGGACCATGATCGCCGCATGGCGGTAGGCGGCCCATGTCCGGAACCAGGCGATGTCGTCCACCTCGGCCCCTGATGCGGCTTCGTACCGGCTGACCACGTCGGCGGTGTCCATGAAGTCGGGCATCCCCGGCAGCTCGAACACCTCGGTGATGTCCTGGAAGAAGGTGTGCAGGAACGTCATCCATCCGAGGTCGACCTCCCGGGGTGCTATTCCTGCCATCTCCCAGTCGAGCACTGCCACCGGCTCGAAGTTCGAGTACATGACGTTGCCGATGCGGGCGTCACCCCACGACAGCGCGGGTTGCGCACGGTCCGCATCGGTTGGCCAGTGCGCTTCGAGCCATGCCTCCGCGCGGTCCAACAGCCCGACGGTGCGGCCCTGGCGGACCCAGCTCGTGTATTCCAACCAATGGTTGACGTGCCGCCTCAGCGCCGTGTCGCCGGGTTGATCGAGCTCCAGGAAGTCGAGGCCTGCGATCGGTGTGCTGTGGATCTCTGCGAGCACGTCGACCGTGGCGTCCTGGAGGTGCCGCTGGCGCGCGGCGCCGGCGTCTAGGAGCCAACTCTCCATCGGGTACGGCATCACGTCGGGTGGGACCTCGCCGTGGATGCGGTCCATCACGAAGAACTCGCAACCGAGGTGTGCGGGGTCGGTCTCGAGCCAACGCAGCCTCGGCACGGGGGCCCGCGTGTGGCGACCAACGGCTTCGATCACCCTGTACTGCGACTCGAGGTCGTAGTTGGTGAAGACCGGGACCGCGTCCTGGGATGCAGCCAAGCGCACCACGAGCTCCGCGCCGACCACGGCTCGCTCCTCGCGCCAGGTCGCATCGAAGAGGACCGTCTCCGAGGACATGCCGTTGCCGGGCACGGTCAGCTCACCGACCGCTGGCGAGTCGACCCGCTCTGCGAGCCAACGCTCGATGACCTTGCGCAGCTCGGCGTGGTCCCGGGTGGAACGGGTCAACTCCGGCGTGGCGACGACAGCAGGATCGTCGCTCCCAACGCCTCCGTCGCTCCGTCGGTCTTCGTCGGCCAAGTTCGTCATCTCCGGGTGGCAGGCGCACAGATGAAGGGTCTGGTGCCTATCGGACACTATCGACACCCTGTGATGCCATGGCGTGAAACGGCCGGTTTCGACAATGTCGCCGATGCCGACGTCCGTTGCCGAGCGAGTCCTTGGCGACCGAGCCCTGAAGGCCAGCGTGGGCCCCGGGTCGTGCGCGGTGTGACATTGGCGTAGGGTGCCGGAGCGAAATGTCCCGCCGGTCTTCAGCCGGGACACCGGAGCCACAGGGGGCCAGATGGCGCAGATCCCACTCGTCGAATACCTCTCGTTGGAGGGCGAGCCGCATCTGGTGGCCCGCGAGTGCGTCGACTGCGGTGCGCACTACTTCGAACGGCGCCGAAGCTGCGCGTCGTGTGGAGGCCACGGCGAGAACCAGTTCCGCGATTTCGACGTGCCCACCGAGGGGGAGGTGCGGACCTTCACGATCGTGGCCTTTGCCGCCCCCGGCGTTCCGGTGCCATTCGTGGCGGCAGTGGTGGACTGCGGCGGTACCAGCGTGCGCGCGAACGTGATCAACATCGATCCCGAGCCGGAGTATGTCGAGACGGGGATGAAAGTGCGACTGGCGACCTTTTCGATGGGTGAGGACGAGGAGGGCACCGAGGCGATCGGCTTCGGGTTCGAACCGGTGGATCCGGCGTTGCGCTCCGCTACGGGAAGCGCTGCGTGATGGGCGCTGTGGGCACGGGTACGCCCCGTCCTGTCGCGCTGCGATCGCAATGGCAGTGATCGAGCGTGCAGACGGTGGGAGCGTCGTGAGCCAGGGTGCGGCGAGCGGTAGCGCCGTGAGTGGGAATGCAGTGAGCGGTAGCGCAGTGAGCGGTAGCGCAGCAGTCGAGACGAACGGAGAGATGTGATGAGCGAAGACATGTGGATCCTCGGGATCGCGATGACCAACTTCGGCAAGCGGCCCGAGTCCGACATGATCGACCTCGCCGAGGAAGCGACCCTCGACGCGCTCGACGACGCGGGGGTGACCATGGCCGACATGGGTGTGCTCGCGGTGGGCAACCTGATGAACGCAGGAGCGGGTGTCGGCCAGATGATCCAGAAGCAGGTTGGCCAGACCGGTATTCCCGTGTACAACGTCGCCAACGCGTGCGCCACGGGTGCAACCGCGCTGCGCACGGCGATGATGGCGGTGAAGGCCGGCGAGTGCGACATGGGGCTCGCGGTCGGTGTGGAGAAGCTCGCCGGGGCGGGGCTGCTGGCCGGAGGGTCGCGCAAGGAGGCGTCGGACACCTGGGAACCGCACGGTCGCCAGGGTGCTGTCGCTCCACTCGATGGTCGGGTCGGCACCGAGACGATGCCGGGCGTGTTCGCACAGATCGGCCAGGAGTACGGCCACCGCTACGGCGGCACCAGCTTCGAGCTATTCGCCAGGATCTCAGAGAAGAACCATGCCCACTCCACGCTGAACCCCAAGGCGGCCTACTCCAAGGCGATGAGCCTCGAACAGATCATGGGTGACGTGATGATCGCGTACCCCAACACCCGGCCGATGTGCTCGGCCAACTGCGATGGTGCGGCGGCCGCGGTGGTGGTCAGCGACTCCAAGCTGAAGACCCTGTCGCTCGAACAGCGGCGCCGGGCGGTGAAGGTGTCGGCGTCGGTGCTCACCACCGATCCGTGGGAGGAGGCCTGCCAGGTTCTCCCGGACGTGAACACCCTCACCCGCAACGCTGCGAAGCAGGCTTACGAGCAGGCCGGTGTCGGCCCCGAGGATCTCGACCTGGTGGAGTTGCACGATTGCTTCGCCACCGCGGAGCTGGTCCACTACGACAACCTGATGCTCTGCGAGGAGGGCGGCGCGGTCGACTTCTTCGAGTCCGGTGCACCGTTCCGCGACGGCTCCAAGCCGGTCAACGTCTCCGGTGGCCTCGAATCGAAGGGCCATCCGATCGCGGCGACCGGTATCGCGAACATCTGGGAGGTGTGCCACCACCTGCGCGGAGAGGCCGGGGACCGCCAGATCCCCGATGCGAAGGTCGGGCTCGCACATGTGATCGGGCTCGGCTCGGCCTGTGGGGTGCACATCCTCGAACGCTCCGCCGCGTAGGGGCGACTACAGGCGGTTGGTCCAGTTGTGCCGGCCGGTGTCGCGCATGGCGGGGCCCAGCGCGTGCATCTGCGCCGCGTAGGTCTCGGCGCCGACCTCGTGCCACATGCCGTGGCCCGGGAACACCCACTCCACGTGCAATCCGGCGAGAAGATCCATCGAGGCGGCCAACTCCTCCCAGGAGAACCACGTCTGGGGGGCGAACACGTCGAGTTGGCCTCGCCCGCGGTTCCAGTGCAGCGAATCGCCGGTGAACAACCACCGCTGCGCGATGTGCAACGCCACGCTTCCCCGGGTGTGACCTGGCACCGGGACGACGTCGACCCCGGGTGACACGGCGATGATGTCTCGGCCATCGATCACGTCGGTGGCGAAGGGCGCGGCCCGAGCATCATCGGCGTGGATCCACACCTTCGCCCCGTACCGCTCGGCCCACCGCTGAGCATCCGCGACGTCGTCGCGGTGGGTCAGCACTACGTGGGCGATTCCTCCGAGGTCATCGATGCCGTCGGCCAGCGTCCGCAGGTACCTCGGGGAGTCGATGAGCACGTTCCCCTCCGGTCGCCGCACCAGGTATGAGTGCGCACCGAAGGAGCTCCGGTCGTTGTTGCCCAGCGCCCACACACCGGGGGTCAGCTCGTGGGGGAAGCTCGGCAGGTCGGGCCGACGCCTCGATCGGGCACCTATCGACCGGGTCGGACACGCCTCCGCGGCGCGCCACATCGCCGCCTCTTCGTCGGGAGTGCTCGGCTGGCGTGCCACGTAGGAGAGTCCCGAGTCGTCCTCGTCGATCAGACCCGGTGCCCAATCCGTCGCGGCGCCACACGCGATGCACCTCGTGTCGACGAACCACTCACCCGGTGCATCGAGGGGGTGGGTCTGATCCAGACGTGCCACGGCCCCACGCTAGAACCCATCCCGCTGTCATCCCGGCCGCCCCGTTCCCTTCCGTTGCCGTCAAATGGGCGGCTACCGGCGTTGCGTGGTGAGGAGGTGCTCGGTGGATCGGTGTCGTCATGTGTTCCGGTCCCCATGTGTTCTGGTCCCCGTGATCGGACAGATGGCTGGGTCAGTGTGACCATCACCGGCGCGGTCAGCCGGTTGGTCGCTCGACAGCACGCAGTCCAAGGACCAACATTGTTCGGGTCACGGTGGGATCCACCAGCGTGGACGATACGAGGGGGAACGATCGTGAAGCGTCCGATGTGGACCGTTCGGCGGCGTCTGGTGGTGGCCATCGGGCTGGTGGCAGCCACTGCTCTGCTCGCCGCATGTGCACCGCCGCCCACCGATCCGGCCGACCAACTCGCCCGGATGATCGCGTTCGTCGAGGCGAATCGTGGACACGACTTCGTGGAGCCTCCGATCGTGCAGTTCGTCGATCCGGCAGAGTTCGAAGGTGACGTGTTGGCCAACCTCGCGGCCGAGGAGGCCGCCATCGCCCCCGATGCCACGGCGTTCACCGCGCTGGATTGGATCGACAGCTCCCAGGACCTGATCACCGAGTACCGCAAGGCATACGGCGGGGGAGTGGTCGGCTACTACGACCCTGCCGACGGCACGCTCAAGGTGCGCGGCACCGACCTCACCGCGTACCGGCGCGAGGTGATCGTGCACGAGTTGACCCATGCGCTCGACGACCAGAGCCACGACCTCTCTGGGCTCTCGTCGGATGGTCTCCTCGACGCCGACTACCTGTCCAAACTGGTGGCGATCGAGGGCAGCGCGGAGCGAGTGCGCAGTGCATACGCAGGCACCTTCAACTTGTTCGAGGTGATCGAGAGCCTCGCGGAGCAACTCGGTGCGGCGGATGATCCCGAACTTCTGACGATCCCGATCACCTTGTTGACACTCACCTCTGTTCCCTATCTGCGGGGCGCGGGTTTCCAACTGGAGACGATCGCCGCGCTGGGGAACCCGGCAGGGCCCGACCAGAGCCTCACCCGCTACCCGGCGAACACCGAACAGGCCTTCGACACAGCTAAATACCTGGCCGACGAACCGGCTGTCGATGTGGTCGCACCGCCGACCGACTCGGGGGCGCCCGTGGTGCGGTCGGGTCAGTTCGGGCCGCTGTTGCTGAGCCTGGTGCTTCGCGAAGGGATCGTCTTGGACACCCTGGATCCCCTCACCGAGGGTTGGGCCGGTGGCTCCTACACCTCGTGGGAGTCGACGAGCGGTTCGTGCATCCGGGCAGACACCGTGTGGGATACCGCTGCCGATGCAGCCGCAGTCGTCGGCGCACTCGAGGAATGGGCGGGTCGCCACGAGGGCGCCACGGTCGACCTCGCTGCGACCTCGGTACGACTGACCCGCTGCGACTGACCCGATGCGTCTGGGGTCGCCGACTACTGTCTCCACGTACCTCTCATGTCGCCCAGATCCCGGTCGATAGAGAGGTATCCACGAGCCTTGGAGGGCCCGATGAAACGACTATTGGCACTTGCGGCAGTTTTGGCCCTGTTCGGGGCCGCATGCTCGTCCGACGACTCGTCGGAGACCACGACGTCGGCCGCAGCCGAGACCACGACCACCGACCCGGATGTGGAGGCGGCGTTCTCCGCGTTCTGCGAATCGGCCACCACCTATGTGGACGACCTCGACCAGTTCACCGGGCTCTTCGGCGACAGCTCCGCTTCGCTGACCGTGGGCCAGATCAAGGAAGGGTCAGCCACCCTCGACGAGGACGCGGATGCGGTGCAGAAGGACGCTGACGCACTCGAGAAGGCGATCGACGATTACGACAAGGTCCAGAAGGACAACGAGGCCAAGGAGGAAGAGTCCAGCGGTACTACCTCCACGACCGTGGTGAGCATCGACGTCGATGACGGCACCATCGAGCGTGTGCAGCAGGCCCAGGACGACTTCGACGCAGCCGTCGAGGGCATCAGCGACGACACCCCGGTGTCGGCTGCCGAGGTCGAGTTCCAGTCCGCGGCGTACGCACTCGAGGTCTCCTGGATGACCCTGCTCACCGAGGCCGGTTGCCTCGAAGAGGATCAGCAGGCGCTCGACGACATCAAGCAGTTCACCGCAGGCCTCCAGACCGACCTGACAGCGTTGGGCGTGTTCACCGGCAAGATCGACGGGATCTACGGTCCCGATACGGTCACCGCGGTGGAGGCCTTCCAGAAGGAGGTCGGCCTGCCCGAGACCGGGCTGCCCGACCCGGCGACCCAGAAGGCGATCAACGAGAAGCTCGCCGCCAACGAGGCGATGAACGTGTCGGCACTCCAGGGCATGCTGAAGGGTCTCGGCCTCTACGACGGACCGATCAACGGCCAGTACGACGAGGCCACCGAGAACTCCGTGAAGCTGCTCCAGGCAGAACTGGGTGTGCCCGAGACCGGTGTGATGGACCCGCCGACCTGGGAGGCCTATGCCAACCGGCGCAAGGGGCTCGAGGAGTTGCTCGCCGCCGCCAAGGCGAACGCGACCAGCACCACGACCGCTGCCCCGGCGCCGACGGCTGCTCCCACCACGGCCGATCCCGCCACGACCACCGAGGCACCCACCACGACAGCCGCCCCCTGACCGGGACCTGATCACTGGACCACCGAGGACGGGCCCGATCCGATCGGGCCCGTCCTTGGTGTTTCCAACCAGTCCCGAGCTGCGCTCGCCTGTTCGCGTTCGGTTCTGTTCTCGTGTTGCGCTCAGCTGTTCGCGTTCGGGCCTTTCTCTGGTCACCCGGGATCTCTGAGTGGGCCCCGTTCGAGGATCTCGTCGAGTCGTCGTGTGGCCCACGCGAGGTTCTCGGTGTCGCCGAGGATCGAGTACCACGCGAGGTGGGTGGCGCCGACGTGCAACTCGTAGGCATGGTGACGCACCCCGATGTCGGTGCGTTGTTCCGGTGACAGTTCCGGCACAACCGTGTCCCAGAGTTCGAGTTGGCCGATTCCCCGGTGCCAGCGGCCCCAGAACGTGCACCACGCCAGGTCATATGCGGAGTCTCCCCAGGTGGAGCACTTCCAGGAGAACACCGCGGTGACTGCATCAGCGTCGGGGGTCAGCAGCACGTTGTGGTGCAACAGGTCGCCGTGCACCAGCTCGTGGCGGTCCACGCACGCGTCGAGTGAGCCACCGATGCGGCTGTCGCAGGCGTCGAAGGTTCGCTGGGCGGATGGGTGGTGCGGGAGTACCACGCTCCAACCGGAGGTTTGCAGGCCGGGCCGGTCGGTGAGCCCCGCGGTCAACCATGAGCGCCAGGGTGGAGCCAGATGGCCGATACCCCTGGAGGAAGAACCCTCGCCAGTCGAGTGCGTCGTAGCCGACCCGGCTGTCCTATCGAAGGCATCTGTGAGAGAGGAGCTGTCCGACCCATCGGTTGCGTGAGGGTCGAAACCAGCCATGTCGTTGAAGCGCACTCGTCGGCACCGATGCGGTAACCGAACGCCGCGGACCTCCCGGGTCCACCCGCAGGACGCTAGATAGCAGCCATGTGTGACATCCATCACTTTACAAACCTACAGATTATGTAAAGATGTAGCCATGCAGGAGTCCAAGATGTCGAGCGCAGCGGACCGCATCCTCGATGCAACCGTCGAAGTTGCTGCGCTCTACGGGCTGTCCAAGCTCTCGATGAGCGATGTGGCCTCACGGGCCGGAATCAGCCGGCCGACCCTCTACAAGTACTTCTCCTCAAAGGATGATCTCGTCGCAGCCACGGTGTCGCGCGAGGCGATGTTGCTGGTCGGTCGGGTGATCGACGAGGCGTCCCGGCACGACGATCCAACCGATGCGTTGCGCTTCGCGATCGTCACAGCGCTGGAGCTCACCCGTGAGCACCCGCTGTTGGATCGGATCATCCGCACCGAACCCGAGTTGCTCCTGCCGTACCTGACCACCGAAGCGGTTCCCGGCGGGGGAGTCGGAGCCGGCTCGCCGGTGCTGACCTTCGTGCGCGCCGCAGCGGAGTCGATCATCACCCAGCGTCTAGGCGACGAGCTGGATGAGGTGACGATCCGCCGGGTTGCCGACATGGTCGGGCGCCTCCTCGTGTCGTATGCGATCAGCGCTCCCGATGATCCCCCCGAGGTGGTGGCCGACGTCATCGCGAAGGTGTTCGTCGAGGGCGCTCTCGCCACCTCCACCAAGGAAACGGCGCCGTGATCACCCCGGTCGTCCTGCCCGGCCGCACAGAGGGCTTGCCGGGAACCCACTCGGTCACCCCGATCGAGCACCGCAACGGTGCGCCCCATCCAGCGTGAGACAAGGAGCAACAACATGAGTACCACCGCCAACGCGGAGATCGTCGGAGCCGGTGTCGAGCCCTACGTCGATACGCGGCGTCACCTGTGGGCGATCGGGCTGATCGTACCGTTGCTACCACTCGGCTCAGCTGCACTTGCCGCGCTCACAGGGTCGGGGTTGTGGTGGTGGATCACCCCGGCGTTCATCTACCTGATCATCCCGCTGCTCGATGCGATCCTCGGCACCGACACCGCGAACCCACCCGAAGAGGCGGTGGCGGCACTGGAGGAGGACCGCTACTACCGATGGCTCACCTACCTGTACCTGCCCTTGCAGTACGTGTCGTTCTTCGTGGGTGCGTGGTTGTTCGTCGACAGCGGATCGTGGTGGACCAGGGTCGCGATCGCGATCAGTGTCGGAGCCGTCGGTGGGATCGGCATCGCCAACGCACACGAGCTGGGTCACAAGAAGGCCAAGGTCGAACGTCGGCTGTCCAAGTTCGTGCTCGCGCAGAGCGCGTACGGGCACTTCTATGTGGAGCACAACCGTGGCCACCACAACAGGGTTGCGACGCCTGAGGACCCGGCGAGCTCGCGGATGGGCGAGACCTTCTGGGCGTTCCTGCCCCGCACCGTGTGGGGAAGCGCGCGCTCGGCCTGGGAACTGGAGGCCAAGCGCCTCCGCGCCCGTGACCAGCGTGTGTGGTCGTGGCGCAACGACGTGCTCAACTCCTGGGCACTCACCGTGGTGCTCTTCGCTGCGGCGATCGTGTGGCTCGGCCCGACTGTGATTCCGTTCCTGGTCATCCAGGCGGTGTTCGGGTTCTGCCTGTTGGAGGTCGTCAACTATGTCGAGCACTACGGGTTGCTGCGCCAGCGCCTCGAGTCGGGCCGCTACGAACGGTGCCGGCCGGTGCACTCGTGGAACAGCAACCACGTCGCGTCCAACGTGGCGCTCTACAACCTGGAGCGCCACAGCGACCACCATGCACACCCCACACGTCGATACCAGTCGCTGCGTCACTTCGACGAGTCACCACAACTTCCCAACGGCTATGGGCTGATGATCGGGGTTGCCTACTTCCCGCCGCTGTGGCGCCGGCTGATGGACCACCGCGTGGTCGAGCACTACGAGGGCGACCTCAGCCTGGCCAACATCTCACCCTCCAAGCGCGAGGAGCTCCTCACCCGCTGGAGCAGTTCCCCGGCAGGAGTGCGCTCAGCGGGTCTCTAGCTCGCGGGCGACCTCGCCGAAGCGGGAGAGCGTGGAGGGGTCGTCGCGGGCCATGTCCTGTGCGAAGTACAACACGAGGCGGTCCGCCAGCCCCGAATAGCGCTCTGCGAGCCGGTCGGCGAGCTCGTCCCAGGTGCACGTGAGCGCGAACTGCTCCAACATATCGTCGGTGATCACCGCGGCGAGGCCTTCCATGTCGCCTGCTTTGAGCTTCTCGTTGAGCCGTGCCGAGGTGCCCTCGAAGCCGACCATCTCGAACATGTGCGCGTACGCCTTGGTGGACCCGTAGAACCCGATCTGAAAGCGCGCCCGGCGCCGCAGCGCCTCGCGCTCGTCCTCGGTGTCGCCGACGGCGGTGAACACGGGTACCGCCACCGTGAGGTCCTCGCGGCTGCGTCCGGCCGCCTCGGCTCCGGCGAGCAGGTCGACCATGAGCTTCTCGCGCAGGTAGGTGAGCGAGTGCAGCGGGTGGACGTGCACGCCGTCGGTCACCTCGCCCGCCATCCTGCACATCCAGGGGCCGACCGCCGCGATCAGCACCGGCACATCGGGATGGTCGATCGGTCCGGGTGACCAGGTGTCGGGGAGCAGCGTCATCTCGTAGAAATCGCCGTGGTGATCGAGCGGTGCCTCGCGCTGGAACGCAGCGAAGCAGTCCTTGACTGCGAGTACGTAGTCGCGCATGCGAGGACCCGGCCGGTCGAACTGCGCGGAGTAGCGGCGTTCGATGTGGGCGCGGACCTGGGTGCCGAGGCCGAGGTGGAAGCGTCCGCCGCTCAGCTCGGCGAGCTCCCATGAGGTAGCGGCGGTCACCATGGGGCTGCGTGGGAACGCCACGGCCACACCGGTGCCGATCTCGAGGTCCTCGGTCACAAGCGCCACCGCGGTGGCGCTGAGGTATGCGGTGCGCCCGCTTTCGGTGATCACCAGGCCGTGGATGCCGGCGGCCTCGGCTTCGGCGGCGAAGCGCTGCACTTCGCGGATGGATGAACCTGCTGTCATCACGTCAACTCGCATGGGTC
>JBKEAI010000117.1:0-17227 GCA_047972145.1 Microthrixaceae bacterium | reverse complement strand
GATTGGCACGGGCGAGTCGTTTCATGGTCGGATGGTCGGGATGTCCCCCATAGGGGGCGGCGATGTCCCGGTGTGCGGGGCACGAGGACCATCACAACACCACGAGGGGTGCTGAGAGATGACAGTTCGCATTGGTATCAACGGTTTCGGGCGGATCGGGCGCAACTTCTTCCGAGCCGCCAAGCAACGTGGCGAGGACATCGACTTCGTCGCGGTCAACGACCTCGGGTCGCTCGAGACGATGGCTCTTCTGCTCAAGCGGGACTCGGTTGCGGGCACCTATCCGGGTGACGTCGAGGTGGTCGACGGTGGGATCGACGTCGACGGTGACGTGCTCAAGGTGGTCTCGCACCGAGACCCCAAGGAGATCCCGTGGGGTGACCTCGGTGTGGATGTGGTGGTCGAGTCCACCGGCATCTTCGCGGACCGTGACAAGGCCTCTGCACACCTCGACGGTGGCGCGCCCCGGGTGGTCATCTCCGCCCCGGCGACCGGTGCCGACGCGACGTTCGTGGTGGGCGTCAACGACGACACCTTCGATCCCGAAAAGCACATCATCGTGTCCAACGCCTCGTGCACGACGAACTGCTTCGTGCCCCTGATCAAGGTCCTCGACGACGCCTTCGGCGTGGAGAAGGGCCTCATGAACACGATCCACGCCTACACCGGTGACCAGAGCCTCGTGGACGGGCCACACAAGGACCCCCGCCGGGCTCGTGCCGCGGCGATCAACATCGTTCCCACCTCCACGGGTGCCGCTCGTGCGACGGGCCTGGTGTTGCAGTCGATGCAGGGCAAGCTGGATGGCACCTCGCTGCGGGTGCCGGTACCGACCGGTTCGATCACCGACTTCGTCGGCACGCTCGACAAGGAAGTCACCGTCGAAGAGGTCAACGAGGCGTTCAAGGCTGCTGCTGCGGCGGGCCCGCTCTCCAAGGTGCTCCAGTACACCGACGAGCCACTTGTCAGCTCCGACATCGTCGGGTCGCCCTACAGCTCGATCTTCGACTCGGGCCTCACGATGGCGATGGGCAACCTGGTCAAGGTGCTGTCCTGGTACGACAACGAGACCGGCTACTCCAACCGCCTGGTCGACCTGGCCGTGAAGGTCGGCGCCGCGAACGGCTGACAGTGAAGTTCGGAGTTCCTGAACTGGAGGACCTCGGCGAGGTCGAAGGCCGCTCGGTGTTGGTGCGCGCGGACTTCAACGTGCCGATCCGAGACGGTGTGATCACCGACGACCTGCGGATCCGCTCGGCGTTGCCGACGCTCAAATGGCTGACCGAGCGCGGAGCGAAAGTGACCGCGTGCACCCATCTGGGCCGCCCGAAGGGCAAGCCGGACCCGCAGTTCTCGGTCGAGCCGGTGCGCGAGCGCCTTGCCCATCTCGCCCCCGGGGTGGACCTGCTCGACAACCTGCGTTTCGATCCCGGCGAGACCGCAGACGACCCTGCTTTCGTGGCGGGCCTGGTGGAGGGTCACGACCTCTACGTCAACGACGCGTTCGGCGCGTCACATCGCGCGCACGCTTCGATCGTGGGTCCACCTCGGACCCTGCCCTCGGCGGCAGGCCGCCTGCTCGCCAAGGAGGTCGAGGTGCTCCTCGGGGTGCGGGAGAACGCCCGCAAGCCGTTCGTGGCGATCACCGGTGGGGCGAAGGTGTCCGACAAGCTCGGTGTGATCCGTGCGCTGCTCGACATCGCCGACACGGTGCTCATCGGCGGCGGGATGTGCTTCACGTTCTTCAAGGCGATGGGCCACAGCATCGGCAACTCGCTGTGTGAGCACGACCAGGTGGACCAGTGCACAGAGCTACTCGCCGAGTTCGGTGACCGCCTCGCTCTGCCCGAAGATGTCGTGGGACTCGGACCGGGCGGCAAGATCGGCGAACCCGAGGCCGGGGGAGAGGTGCGCAACTTCGGTCGCTCGCTCCCCGAGGGTTGGATGGGCCTCGATGTCGGTCCGGGTACGGCTGCGGCGTTCGGGGAGCTGATCCTCGATGCACGCACGATCCTGTGGAACGGTCCGATGGGGGTGTTCGAGGATCCCCGATTCGAAGCCGGCACCCGTGCGGTCGGCCAGGCCGTCGCCGAGTCGCGGGGTTTCTCGGTGATCGGCGGCGGTGATTCAGCCGCTGCGGTCGCCCAGTTCGGGCTCGCCGCGGATGTCGATCACATCTCCACCGGCGGTGGCGCGTCGCTCGAGTTGATAGAAAAGGGCGACCTTCCGGGCCTCGCCGCCTTGCGAGAGTCCGTCACCGCCAGATGACACGCCCTCACCCGACCCGTTCTGTGGTGCCTCGCTAGCCTCCTGAGCGCGTTGCGCACCACAGAACGGTGAAGTACCGAAGGCGGAGAACAAAGACGACCACCAGCGACCAGGAGGCCAGACATGGCTGATTCCCGCAAGCCGATCATCAGTGGCAACTGGAAGATGCACCACAACCACTTCGAGGCCATCCAGACGGTCCAGAAGCTGCACTACCGGCTCGAATCCGACGACTACGACGCGGTCGAGGTGACAGTGCACCCGCCGTTCACCGACCTCCGCTCGATCCAGACCCTCATCGAGAGCGACAAGATGAAGATCGGTCTCGGTGCCCAGAACTGCCACTGGGAGGAAAAGGGTGCCTTCACCGGTGAGGTTGCCCCGGCGATGCTCGCGAAGTTGGATGTCGACTATGTGATCGTGGGTCACTCCGAGCGCAGGGAGCTGTTCGGTGAGACCGACGACGTCGTCAACCTGAAGCTCAAGGCCGTCATCGCGAACTCGATGACCCCGATCCTGTGCTGCGGTGAGACGCTCGACGAGCGCCAACAGGCCATGGCCGAGGCCAAGGTCGAGGGTCAGGTTCGCGAGGGCCTGGCGGGGTTGTCCGCGGAGATGGTCTCGGCGTTGGTGATCGCGTACGAGCCGATCTGGGCGATCGGAACCGGTGAGACCGCCACCGCCGACGATGCTCAGGCCATGTGTGCCAAGGTCCGCCAGGTGGTCCGCGAAGTGCACGGTGACACCGCCGCGGATGCGCTGCGTGTGCAGTACGGCGGTTCGGTGAAGCCGGGCAACATCGTGGAGTTGATGTCACAGCCCGACATCGACGGTGCCCTCGTGGGCGGCGCGGCACTCGACGCCGACTCATTCGCCGCAATCGTGCAGTACCGGAGCCACTGAGGAACCGCCGCCGCCTGGCCGAGTAGGTCACGTCGCGATGCGTCGATGCCCTCGTTACTACTGGTCGCTGGTCCCGCTCCGCTAGAGTCCTAGGCCGTGGACATCATCGAGTTGATCCTGTGGATCCTCCAGTTCGGCCTCGGAATCGGCCTGATTTTCCTAGTGCTCATCCATTCGGGCAAGGGTGGTGGCCTCTCCGACATGTTCGGTGGCGGCCTCGGAGCCTCCGCAGCGGGTTCGACGGTGATGGAGAAGAACCTCGACCGCATCACGGTGGTGATCGCCCTGCTGTTCGCGTTCAACACCCTGATCATGGCTCTGGTGATCGACACCTGATCACCGGCTCGGTTGTCGTCGGCGCTGTGGCATGCTGGCGCGATGGACAGTGAACACAAGAAGCTCGCCCTGCGGGCCATCAACTATGGCTTGTTCGTCGTCACCGCCAATCAGGGTGACTCCTACGCTGCCGCCGGCACCAACTGGTTGAGCCAGGCGAGCTTCGAGCCGCCACTTGTGATGGCGGGTCTCAAGGCCGGGGGTGGCGCCGCGGAGCTGGCGATCGAGTCGGGTTCGTTCGCCGTGAATGTGCTCGGCGCCGACCAACTGGATGTGGGAAAGGCGTTCTTCCGTTCCACCGAGGTCGAGGGTGACAAGATCAATGGTCAGGTGTTCGAGCCAGGCCCGACGACCGGCTCCCCCTTGATCCTGGCGACTCCTTACTGGTTCGAGTGCCGGGTGACCGACAAGATCGAGCGCGGCGACCACACGATCGTGGTGGGTGAGGTGGTCGACGCCGGAGTGCGCGACGCGGATGCGGTCCCTTTGCTGCTGCGCGATACCGGCATGAACTACGGCGGCTGAGACCGGCGGCCGGACGCCAAGACGTATCGCCCGCGGACGGGAGAGCACGGTTGACCACGCACCAGGGCTCCAAGGGCCCCTCCGACGGTGGTGGGTCACCTGATGGGGACCGTCGCATCCACAACGACGATGTGGATCCAGGTGGCTTGACGCTCGCGCACATGGAGGATTTCAACCCCCACGCCGAGAAGATCGGCACGAAGCACTACGACAAGGAGTTGCGTGCGCTCCAGATCGAGCTGCTCAAGTTGCAACGTTGGGTGAAGGCCAATGGGCAGCGGGTGGTGATCCTCTTCGAGGGGCGCGACGCTGCGGGCAAAGGCGGTTCGATCCGGCGGTTCACCGAGAACATCAACCCCCGCGGTGCACGCACCGTGGCGTTGACCAAGCCCAACGAGGCGGAGGTGGGCCAGTGGTACTTCCAGCGCTACGTGGCGCACCTGCCCACAGCGGGTGAGATCGTGCTGTTCGACCGCTCCTGGTACAACCGGGCCGGGGTCGAGATCGTGATGGGGTTCTGCACGCCCCAGCAGTACGGGGAGTTCCTCCGCCAGGCACCTGGGTTCGAACGCAGCCTCGTCGAGTCGGGCATCCACCTCTTCAAGTTCTGGTTCACGGTGTCGCGCGAGCATCAACTCGAACGCTTCGAGGCGCGCAAGACCGACCCACTCAAACAATGGAAGTTCTCACCTGTCGATGAAGCGTCACTCGGCAAGTGGGACGAGTACACGTCGGCCCGCGACACGATGCTGTTGCACACCGACAGCCCCGAGGCTCCGTGGACGGTGGTCAACTCCAACGAGAAGAAGCGGGCACGTCTGGAGTCGATCCGTCACGTCGTGCACAGCCTCAACTACGACCGAAGGGACCCGGCGATCTCACGCGCGCCCGACCCCCTGGTGGTGCAACCTGCCGCAGCCCTCAACGAAGTGCCCGGGGTGGGTCACTCTCTATGAACTCCGGCTCGATCGAGCTGGTCTCCCTCGATCGAGCCGTTCATCACCCCCACCTATCCGGTGCTGGTGGTGGTACCGGTGGTGTTCGACATCGACGCCATGATGACCGGGGGCGAGGTGCTGTCGTGGGAACCCGACCTCGGCACACGGATCGCGCTGATTCCCCGTGACGGAAGCGCTGTGAAATGGGTGGCGGCCGCCCCCGTTCTTCGTGTGGCACTTCGGCAACGCCTTCGACGACGGCGACGATGTGGTCGTGGATTTCTCATGGTGGGATGGCTTCTCGCTTGCCTCCGACCCGAACCGCCAGGGCGCGTTCGTCCAGGCTCGGTTCTCACCCGGAGCGGGAACGGCTTCTCTCACCAAGCTGGATGACGTGAAGTCCGAGTTCGCTCGTATCGACGATCGGCTCTGTGGGCAACGGCACCGCTACGTGACGGTGTCGACCAAGTCGGGCTCGATCGACGCCTTGCTCAGCGGAGAGTTCGACCGGCTGGTGCGCCACGACATGCAGACCGGCGAGGCGGTGTCCCACGACCTCGGGCTGGTCTTCGGCGAAGTCGTCCACGCCGCTCGAGCCGGAGCGCCTGTGGGTGCCGGCGATCCTGAGCTCGACGGCTGGTACCTCACATGGGCCAGCGAACCCGACGCGTCCGCGACATACCCGGTGGTGTGGGACGCCCAAGAGTTCCCGTCGGCGCCGATCGCCAAGGTGAGGATGCCCCACCGGGTGCCCAATGGCCTCCACGGGAATTGGCTCTCCGCCGAGGACTGACCGCCGGTTCCAGCCACGTTGCCCGTCCCGTCCAGGCCGTGAGCTGACCGATCTGGTCGCGTCCTGTCCCCGATCCGGGGCTCAGCTCGGCTGTACATCGGGAGGGAGCTCAGCGGCTACCGATGAACACACGAGCCGACAGACCTCCTCACCGGAGTTCACCCATGCGTGACGAGGTCCTCGGTGAACGAACGTATCGCCGGCGGTGAGATGCACCTCGTCGGTCACCGCTGCCTCGTCTCCGAGCAGCACCTTCACCGTTCCCGATACGACGTAGTTGAAGTCGACGCTCGCAGTGGTGTGCCACAGCGGTGTGTGGTCACCGGGCTCCAGGTCGATGATCCGGAAGAGCGCTCCGGATGGCATCAGCTCGAATGGTGTTGTGGTCGTGGGGTCGTCGGGCGAGGTGGTATCGAGTGGGATGCTCGGGGACTTCCACAGGTCGACGGCGCTGGCACCGACCCCGCTCGGCATGTCGACGGTTGCCGGAGCTGGCCCGTCGTACAGCACCGCCGCGCGCTCGCCATCGAACCCGGTCACGACTCGTCGGATCTCCATGATGGCCATCTTTGCCGAATCGCAGGTCGAACTGTGCAACCGCTGGGGTCCGCTGAGGGCGGTTGGAGCCAGGGGTGAGCTGGACTATGTTTGCCCTTCGCATACCGGCCGCTCCGGTGCCGCCGGGCTTGCCACGTCGGAGTGGCGGAATTGGCAGACGCGCTAGCTTGAGGGGCTAGTGCCCGCAAGGGCGTGGGGGTTCAAGTCCCCCCTCCGACACGAACGTTCCCATACCAGCGGGCGGGCGCAGACCTACTTCGGTCAGCTCGACTTTGAGCGGGGGAGCGCCGCACGCCACGACTCGCAGGTGGTCGGGGTAGACGTACACGGCGTCGACCAGGTCCTCGATGAGCACACGTCGTTCTCGGTCGTCGGCCTCGTCCCACACGGTGGTGATGTCGACCGAGGCGAGCAGCTCGGCCACTTCCTCGAAGCGTTCGGCCAGCTCGGAGCGTTCAGCGTCACGCTGTGCTCGCTCGGTGTCGGCGGCCTCGAGTTCGGCCAGCTGGGCGGAGAGCCGGCGTTCTTCGTCGGCGAAGGTGTCGGCGGTGATCTTGTCGGCGTAGTAGAGGTCGAGGAGCTTGGCTCGCTTGTTCTTGAGCGCTGCGACGGTCCGGCTGGAGTCGACTGACTCGCACGGAGCGGTGTGGTGGCTCAGCTCGGAGCGGATCGCTACCTGTAGCTCGTGGTCCTGGCCGAGCAGGTCGAGGCCGAGCAGTGCTGCACGGTGCAGACCCTTGGCGGAGCGGCCCGGCACGTCACAGCCCTTGCCTCGGTGCTTGCACCGGTAGATGGCCTGGCCTCGGTCGTTGTACTCGACGCCCACGACTCGCTCGCAGAGCCCGCAGCGCACCCGACCCGACAACAGGTCCTTGCTGCGGCGCTGGCCGGGGGTGTGGGCACGCTGGGCGGCATCGAACTGGGCTTCGGTCACCAAGGGCTCGTGCAGCGCCGGATACCAGTTGTCATGGTGACGCACGTAGCCGCAGTAGACCCGGTTCAGGAGGATCTGGCGCACGGTGGAGTACTTGATGCCGGTGCGTTCCTCGATGGCCCGGTAGGCGAGCCCATCGGCCCGAAGGGCGAAGATGCGCCGCACGATGTCGGCGTCGTCGCCGGGCACCAGGGCGCCGTCGTGCATGCGATAGCCGGTGGGCGCCCGGTTGAGGTGACGGCCGGACTTCACGCCGTCCTCGATCGCCCTCGTGACGTTCTCCACGATGTGGTCCCGGTAGTACTGGGCGAACACGCCGTGCACGCCGAGCTGCATCTTGCCCGAGGCGGTGCTCAGCTCGGCCTGGCCCTCTGCCACGGAGTGCAGCTGCACGCAATGGCGCTCCATCAGCCGGGTCAGGTGGGCGAAGTCGCCCGAGTCGCGAGCGAGCCGGTCGTAGCGCCACACGATGACGTTCGCCACCTTGCCGTCTTCGATCAGGCCGATGAGTCGTTGCATCTCTGGGCGTTCGAGATTCTTCGCCGACCAGCCTTCGTCGGCCATGACAGTGACGGCGCCGAGGTCGTGGACGCGAGCGAAGTCCCGGGCTCGTTTCGCTTGAGCGTCGGGGGAGTACTCGACCTGGTCATCAGTCGAAACCCTCACGTAGGCAACGGTCAGCATCGCTTCCCTCCTCGTCGGGTCGGCGTTGGACGAGACGCAGCCCGATGTCGACCAGTACAGCAGCCGCCCGTGACACTTCACGTCGGGCCGGCGCAACGAGGTCGCTTCGGGGGTCGTCATCCATGCCCTTCCTAAGGACTCGCGGCGACCCCTCACCGGGCAGAGATCCGAGAGTTCCCAGCGGACACCACGCAGTGACCGGTGACCGCGCCATCGGTCGAGACAGGCGTCGAGGTTGCGGTCGAGATTGTCAAGGTCGGCCGGGGCGTGTGGTCAGCCCGCCAGCCGTCGTGCGGTCACCCTGACCAAGGCTCGCCGGTGGGCGATGGCCGCACGGGCGCCACCCCGGTTTCTGGGCGCCCAACTTGTGTCGGGGCGAGCTCCGCGCGCTTGGGAGGGGTGACCGGCGCGATTCCTGCCCGGTCACCGACCGATCGAGGAGGCCGCCATGGTCCGCCGAATACCGACACGAACACGACCAGAGGGCCTGCTGGGGCCGCAGTCTCGACACCGCCAGGGCGCCTTCACGCGAGTAACGGCGATGCGCTCCGGCGTGCTGAGCCCAGGCGCACCCCAGGCGCCGTGCAGGACGCCGGGGGAGCGATGGTGGTTCGACGCTGGGCACGAGTGGAACCGGGCCCAACGCGTAGCTGAGCAGGCCGACGTGGTTCCTTGCGACCGGTGGGGAGCAAGCGGCAGTGAGGTAGCTCCTGGTCGCCGTCCGTGTGCCGGCGTCACTGGTCTCGGTCCGGTCCGCCTCGTGCTTCAGCGGTCGTGTCAAAGGGGTTCACAGACTTGCATCTTCGATGCGGTGACCCTGACCACCGGTGGGGGAGGGGTGTCGTGTTGAACCTTCACCGGCTCGCGCCGGGCGCCGAGTCCTACTACTTGGACCAGGTCGTCTCGGGGATCGAGGACTACTACTCCGAGGAGGGTGAGGCGCCCGGCTACTGGCTCGCCTCGTCGCACCAGCTCGACCTCGAGGGGCTGGTCATGCCGGAGGATCTCCGGGCGGTGCTCACCGGTGTCGACCCTCGTTCGGGTGAGCAGCTGCATCGGGCGAGGAACCGGAAGGTGCCGGGGTGGGATCTGACATTTCGTGCGCCGAAGTCGGTGTCGATCCTGTGGGGTCTCGGCGAGCCTGCTGTGTCGGCGCAGGTTGTGGCGGCGCACGAGGCTGCGGTTGCTCGGGCGGTGGCGTACATGGAGGAGGTAGCTGCGTTCACCAGGACGGGCCGCAACGGTGTGGAGCGGACGCCGACGGACGGGTTCGTAGCGGCGGGGTTCCGGCATCGCACGTCGCGTGATCTGGATCCGTTGCTGCACACCCATGTGCTGGTGGCGAACTCGGTGCGAGCAGCGGACGGCAGGTGGCGCACGATTGACGCCACTGCGATGTACGAGCACGCGAAGACGGGCGGGTACGTGTACCAGGCGCAGCTGCGTCACGAGCTCACCGCCCGCCTCGGCGTGGCGTGGACGCCGGTGCACGACGGACTCGCCGACATCGAGGGCGTGGACGCGGAGTTGATCGGGTTGTTCTCGAAGCGGCGCGAGCAGATCGAACGCATGATGGCCGAGTGGGGTCTCACCTCGGCGAAGGCCGCCCAGGTGTCGACGCTGGAGACCCGCCGGGCGAAGGTGGTCAGCCCTGAACGCTTGTCTGACCACACCGCCAGATGGCGGTCAGAGAGTCTGACCATCGGCATCGATCCCGCCGATCTCTCGGCGGTGACCGGCCGGCAGATCGTGCCGGTCATTGACGCTGATGAGACAACTCGGGTGTTCGCCCGGCTCTCGTCGCCGGCGGGGTTGACCGAGTCGAACGCGACGTTCGACCTTCGCGACGTCATCCGCGGCCTGGTCGACCTGTTGCCTCCGGGGGTGTCGATGGACGTGATCGAGGACCTGGCGTGGCAGTTCGTCGGTCGTCCCGACGTGGTCAGGGTCGGGTGGAAGCAGCGGACCGGGCCGGTGTTCTCCACCGCCGAGATGATCCGTCTCGAGCAGTCGGTCGTCGACCTCACCGACAGCGGCCAGACGGCTCACTGGGGCGTGGCGATCGGTTCGGCGGTCGGAGCCGCGGTCCAGACACGACCGTCGATCAGCGACGAGCAGGCTGACGTCGTGCGGGAGATGTGCCGGTCGGGTCGATCGGTCGATGTGCTCGTCGCCGCAGCGGGCACCGGCAAGACGTTCAGCCTGGATGCCGCCCGCGACGCCTGGCAGCAGTCTGGCTACCGGGTGATCGGCTGCGCGCTCTCCGCCGCAGCAGCCCACGAGCTGCAGGCCGGCTCGGGCATCCGCTCGACGACGATCGCCAAGCTGAACCTCGACCTCGAACGAGGCGACCAGCGACTCGATGAGCGGACGGTGCTCGTGGTCGACGAGGCCGGCATGGTCGGGACCCGAACCCTCGCACCGCTGCTGCGCGACGCAGCCATGCACCGAACGAAGGTGGTGCTCGTCGGCGACCCGAAGAGCGAGACCGCCTGGATCTGGGCTGCTCGGGCCTCGCCGAGCTCATCGAAGAACTCGTCGAGCGTGGCCGCGTCGCGCCCTGGTGCTCCCCAGATCACGACGCCGCGGTCGTGGTCGACGACGAGGGTCAGGTACTTGTGGTGCTTACGCCAGGAGATCTCATCGACACCGATGCGGAACAGCCCATCGAGACGCCCGGGGTCGAGCTCGCTGGCGACGACCCGGGCACAGGCCCGCCCGACGGTTCGCCACGACACCCGGCACAACCGGGCGATCGCTGTCTTGTCCATCCGGGTCGCCAACCAGGCCAACAGGTCATCGAAGTCGCGGGTCAGGTGCGCCCCGGGACGAGCGAACGGGACCGCTTCGACCACGACCCCGTGGGTCGGACACGACAACCGTCGCAGCGTCGCCTGGAGCTGGACTCGCCACACGCCCAGGTCGAGGTGCCGCCACGCCGAGGGGCACCGCCGAGTGTCGTAACGCGAGCTGGTCGTGTGCTCGCAGTGCGGGCAGTGGAGCCGCCGGCGGGGCAGCGCGACGGTCACGGTGATCGTGGCAGCGCCGAACATCACGTTGGTGACCTTCACCCCGTCGAGGCGGAGAAGACGGTTGAATGCAGTGGTGACGCGCACGGGCGCGGACCTCCCAGAGCTCACGGTGTAGGAACCACGAACTCTGGTCCCGCTCCGTGCGCGTCACGCGGACCCGCTCAACCGCCTGCCCACCAAGCAAACACAGGCCCCCGACGCCTACCCCGCCCACACAAGGGTCAGGAGAGCCCTTCCTCGAGGGCCAGGTGTAGACGTATCTCCGGTTCGAGCCCTGCTGGCGTTGCCGCTGGATACGGAACCCCAGGAACTCGAACCCCTCGTCGATGTGCACGGTCGACGTCTTGTGCTCCGAGAGGCGCAAGCCCATCGGGGCGAGCACCGTTGCCACCTCGTCTCGCAGGCCCTCGGCGTGCGCCTCGGTGCCCGCCACCATGACCACGAAGTCGTCCGCGTATCGCACCAGGCGGTACGTGGCGCCTCCATGGTTGCGGCGGGTTGCCCGCTGAGACCGGGTTGCCATGTCACGCTGCCAGGCGTCGGCGAAGTGATCGTCGAGGGCCGACAACGCGATGTTGGCGAGCAGCGGCGACAAGATGCCGCCCTGGGGGGTGCCCATCTTGGTGTCCCTGGAGACACCGTCCTCGGAGAGGACACCGGCACACAGGAACGCCTTGATCAACCCCAGGACGCGTTTGTCTCCGATTCGTTCCCGGATCCGGCCCATGAGAGCCGGATGCGAGATCTCGTCGAAGCACGCCTCGATGTCACCTTCCAGCACCCACGAGTACTCGTTGGTGGCCAGCATGTGGATCTCAGCGATCGCGTCGTGGGGTCGACGACGCGGACGGAACCCGTAACTGCACGGGTGGAAGTCCGCTTCGAAGATGGGCTCGAGGACCAGCTTCAAGCTGGCTTGCACGATCCGGTCCCGAACAGCAGGGATGCCGAGACGCCGGAGCTTGCCCGACGCCTTCGGGATCATCCGCTCCTTGACCGGGAGCGGCTCAAAGCTGCGGGCCTTGAGCTGTGCTCGCAGCCCTCGCAGCATCGAGTCGCCGAACTCGATGGATCGTGGAACCACGCCGTCGACCCCGGCGGATCGCGCCCCTCGGTTCCCTCGCACCCGATCCCACGCAACCGTGAGGAACGCGGGATCGGCGACAAGGTTGAACAGGTCATCGAACCGACGATCACCGTCGCTGGTTGACCATTGGTGCAGCTTGGTCTGGATACCCAGTACCCGCACCCGGGCCTCGTCGAGGTCCGGCCACGGCTCGCCGGTGTTCACCAGCGACCACCTCCTGGCGTTCCATCGCATCGTCTGCGAACTCGCTGGCTCCCTTCGCCATGTAGACGGCTTTCCCGCCCTCGGACTACTACGGACCCTCCGCCCCCTCGCCAGGCCATCAGCCGACGATGAGCCTGCCCGTCTCCACCCTGGCTGGGCGGAGGGGAGGGCGACCCGACAAGGGTTCCCACGTTCACTGTGTGTCGGTCGACAGGATCGGCGCCCAGCTCTGCCGCTACAGCCTCGCCACCACCGAACCCGCAGCACCGCGGTGATGGCCTCCCCACCGGCGCGAATAGCCGGCTTCGGAGTCGTCGACGACGTACGTCCTCATCGACGCGCACTGTTGCCCGGCCCAGATCCACCAGGTTCGAGCCGGTTCCACCCTTGAGCGGGTTCCACCACTGGTTCACTCTCGTTACGCCTCTCTGTCTTGCTTGCCGGGCACGCTGCCATCTGGCAGTACTGACACGCCCCGGCTTTGTCACCGCTGCTTCCCGCCCTCTCCCGCACCTCCGGGATCAGCCTGCGGTCAGCTTCACCGACCTGCTGCGACAGGCCGGAGGGGCGGGCCTCTCACCCACCCCCGAACACACAGCGCCTCGTGGCGCACCTTCACGACGTGGAACGGGTCCGCCACCTGGCGGGCGTCGGGCAGCGAGGCGTCGAAGGCCTTGCGGTAGGGGCCGGAGAGGTCGAGGGTCGCCCACGCCACCCTGTCCCGCCAGGCCTCGGGGCGGGCGTCGATCCACCTGGAGGCGGCCTTGGCGGTGCGGCCCTCGACGACGTCGAGCAGCTGCGACGGAGCGCCGACGTCGACGATCGAGGTGCACCACGACTGGGTGCGCCACGCTCCGGTGCGAGCGAAGAGCGTCTCATCCAACCCCAGCGCCGCCACGTCGCTGATGCGGCCGGGGTCATCGACCAGCGGCGTGCCGTAGGCGACGACCGCGTCCATCACCGTGTGCCAGTCACAGCCCAGCTCCCGGGCGACCTCCGCGACGGAGCGGCCGTCGCAAGCGACCTGGGCAGTGACCCACCGGCCGGCCCGGTCCGTCACCCGAGCCCGCTTCGCCGCGATCGCAGGAGCCTGCTCGGTCCACGTGGCTGTTGCGCAGTCGGCATCCGGGCAGCGCCACCGGCGCTTGTGCCACACCAGCACCGCCGGACGGCCGAACGCCGGCAGGTCCACCAGCGCCACCTCGGCCCGATCCTTCACCCTCGCCCGGGTGCCGCATCCTGCACAGCCGGTCACCGCCACGGCGGTCTCGACGTGAACCCGCAGGGGCAGGCCTGCTTCATCAACAACGCCGAGGACGGCGACGTCGGGCAGACCGACGAGCAGCGCGCCCATGCGCGTAGGGTCAACTTCTACAGGGGCTCCGAGCGATCGGCTGGCGTGAGAACCGCCGATTCTCCGAGCCCCTGTGCCGCGTCCGGTGGATGCCCGCCTACACCCCTACACCCCGCTCAACTCCGAAGCGCCGTGATAGTTTGCGCGGTGGCCGATCGCAACGCGGCGCCAGCAGGTGCGAAGCGAGTATCCGATGAAGGGGAAGGTCATCCAATAAAGAAGCTCTTGATGTACGCGAGTCCTGCGCTTGGCCTCGCCATGCTTGCGCCTCCGGTGTCCGGACAAACACCCGATCTGCCCGAGTCGGGCGTGAGTGCCGCCGACTCCAACGTTCAACGAACCGAGAACGCAGCCGCTATCGCATATCTGATGGACGCGTTCGGCCTAACGTCCGAGGAAGCGGCAACCCGGATCGACCGAGAGGCGAAGGCCGAAGCGATGCTGGAACTCTCCGCTGATCTGGCGGGCGAGGCATGGGCAGGCGCGTCCATCGATCACGCCGACGGCGGGACCGTCCGGTTGCACGCCACTTCGGAGGAAGCGGCGAAGCTGATTGCGACGCAGCAGTTGCCGAAGTGGGCGATCGTGGAGGTAGTTCCGCGCTCGCTGGCCGACCTACGACGGCTCAGGGAGGATCTCGGCGAGTTCATTCGAGTCAGCCTAACTGGCGACCTTGAACGGTTGCCTGAGGACGAAGCGCGCTCTTCGCTGGCGAAGCTCGAACGACAAGGTTGGCGCGCGAACCTTGATATCGCATCGAACGCAGTAGTCGTTTCCGTCGCCGCCGAGTCGGACGAAGTCCTGCGGCTTGCGGAGGAGTTCGCACGGCTGCGGGCGGGTGATTCCAGCCTTCCTTCGATCGTAGTGAAGTCGGTCGAAGGCCTCGACCTAACGCCGACGAGCGATGACTGCCCCACGCAGGCGGGCGGCTGCATCCCACTTCGTGGAGGGGTAGATCTTCAGCGATCTGACTTGACCCCCTGGTGCACGACTGGGTTCACCTTCACGCGGGCTGGAGCCCGATTCACGTCGAGTGCCGACCACTGCAACCCTGGCCAGCCTTGGAAGCATGCTGATCAGGTAATCGGTGATGTTGCCTGGAACCAAACATCTCCACCGGTCGATGCCATGATGATCAGGGTAAACGACAACGGATTGTGGAAGGCCGCCAACATGGTGTGGCGTCCAGGCAACCCGGACTTTCGGATCACTTCGCAGATCTCCTCGCCCAACAACAGTCTCCAGGGAATTACGATCTGCCACGTCGGCCGAGGGCTACCAGCGAACGGGTTTGGTGCTGAATCCTGCGGTCCTCTGACCTCGATTGATGGGCAGAACGCTCCGAGCTGGAAGAACCCAACCTGGGATGGGCTTGGCGTCGCCGCGTATCGTCAATGCGGGGGCGATTCCGGTGGCCCGGTATTCAATGGTGCGACAGGGAGGGCATACGGGTTGGTTCGTGGTCGAACTAACGCGAACGGGGCAAACTGCTCTGTTGGGGGGCAAGGTGGAGTCGAGGCGATGTTCTCTTGGGTTAGCCAGGTAGAGGCTGCCTCAGGATACGACGTCGTTCTGACATCATGATCCTTCTGCGTAGAGTCATGGCAGCAGTGCTTGGAGTCACTCTTATGTCGGTGTGCGCAGGCTGTGGTGATGACAGCGACGCGGAGGGGTCTTCCCCGATTGAAACCCCCACAAGCTCCCAAGAGGAAAGGATGAAGCCGTCTGAGGTGCTCGCGAACGGAGGTGGAACCGCCCTAATCTTGGTTTCAGTTGATGGCGGTACTGCACAGGCATGCTTGAGCGATGCGATCGGCGACTCCGAGCTGCCGACGTGCGGCACGGTGCCGGGTAGTGACGAGAACCCGGCTTTGGAGCCAAGCTCGGAGGTCGATGCCTTGATCTCTGAGATGCCAAAGGGTGGATACGCGGTCCTCTCGCTCGAAAGGCGTGGCGGCCAGTGGCGCCTCATCGCCTTCGATGTGGATCGAGCCTTCTAGGTGGAGCCACCGTTGGCAGAGGCCGGCCGACCTTGGGGTGTAGAGGGCCGCCAAGAGTCGGCAAACGAAGCCCTAGAGGAGGTGAAGGCTGCTCTGAGACGTGGTGCGGCCGGACCTTTCTCCGATGTCTTCCCTGGGAAGCTAGGCGCAGCCGTTGTGCAGATGCTGCTGTCCCACTGCTGCGGGGAGGCTCTCGAGTCGTACGTCTCGATCAGGTCAAGCTGTGAGGAACGGCTTCATTGGATCGAGTCGACCAGCGCCCATGCTGAGTCTCCCAGGCCACTGGGTTCCGCATCCCGGGTTCGTCTACGTCCCGTCATTGATACAGATGTTCCGTCGCTATACGACGCTTCTCTTCGCCCTGATCTCTCATTTCGGTGGCGCTTCAAGGGGTCGACGCCTTCTCCGGAAGGCTTCTACCAAAGTCTGTACGCTGGAACGTACTCACAGTTCATCGTTGAGGGAACGGTAGACCGCGAGCGGTACGGCCTAGTCGCGGCCTACGACAACCGCCCTGACCTTGGTGTCGTGTCGATTGGCTTCCAGCGTGTCTCCCCGAGGGTGACGGCCGGTGAGACGTTTGAAGGAATGTTCCACTTCATTGAGCTTCTGTTCGCAGCGAGCCCCCTTCGAAAGATCTATGCGGAAGTGCCCGGGTACAACGAGGCACTTCTTGGGCTCGGATCTGTCGGCCCTTTCGTCGAGGAAGGGCGCCTGATTCAGCATGACTATCATGGTGAGCAGTGGTGGGACCATCACTACTTCGCTGTCTGGAGGTCGGCTTGGGATGCCTTTGCGTCGCCCCTTCGAGAGGCGCTCGTGCCCCAGGTTGTCCACCAGTAGCCCGGCGAGGGCGATTCCTAGAGATGCTGAGTGGAGCAGTCCACTTGAGCAGTCGCTCGCCGAGCGGGCCTTGGCTCTGCGGCCTGGGTGAAGTCATGCGGAAGCCGTCCTACACGGCGAGTCGCCAGTGGCCGGTATGAGTTTGTGCGGGTGGGTCCTCCGACACGACTAAGTACACGGTCCAGGTCAGCGGTGGCTACGACCTCACGCTGATCGGGCCGGTAGTGCAGGCGGAGGCCGAGGCTGGCGTAGATGTCGGACTTCTCGGTGGGCAGGGCGTCAGCGAGCACGTCCTCCATCCCGCCCAGTTCGTCGAGTAGTGCGGAGATGTCGACGCTGGTGAGTTGGTCGGGCCGCTTGAGTGTCGCCAGGTCGTCCA
Organism: Microthrixaceae bacterium; assembly: GCA_047972145.1. Taxonomy (GTDB): domain Bacteria; phylum Actinomycetota; class Acidimicrobiia; order Acidimicrobiales; family Microtrichaceae; genus JAMLGJ01. Next base: position 389 of record JBKEAI010000117.1, on the reverse strand, counting down.
TGGCTTGGCTGCGCTCGGCTCGGAGTTCGGCGAGGCGGGGTTGGATGGCGGCGGGGTCGGTTCCGTTCTCGATGGCGGTGACGAGGTTTCGCGTCGCTTTGTCGATCTCGTCGAGTCGGCGCTTCAGCAGTGTCTCGCGCTCGGCTGTTCCATCGTCAGCTTCTTGTGAAGCGGCCAGGAACTCGGGGTCAGCGAGGCTCGGAAGCCACCGGTCGATTGCAGCGACGACGTCGTCCTCGCGGACGTAGAGCGACTTGGGGTGATCGGTGAGATAGGCGGGGAGGGCGCGTGTTTGAGCGACTCGGCAGCGGTAGCGGATGGTCTGGTGAGCGGTCGTTCCCTCCATCTTGCGACCGCAGATGCCGCAGTGGAGCAGGCCCCGCAGCAGG
>JBKEAI010000249.1:0-2405 GCA_047972145.1 Microthrixaceae bacterium | reverse complement strand
TCGCGTGAGGGCACCGTCGCGGGCACCGGAAGCGCTTCGAGACGGTCGGCCACCACGTTGATCACACCGTCGACCGTGTGCTCCAACTTCCCGCGGACCAACAGAGCAGGTGCACCGATCGCGACGTTGCGGTAGCGCTTCCAGCACCCCACCGAACAGACCACGTTCAACAGACCGGTCTCGTCCTCGAGGTTCACGAAGGTAACCCCTGCTGCGGTGGCGGGGCGTTGGCGGTGCGTGACCACACCCGCCACGAGTACCCGCTCCCCGTCGGGTCGGGCGGGCAGGTCCGCCACCGGGACGACCCCACGATCCGTGAGCTCACCGCGCAGGAACCTCGTGGGATGGCCTTCGGGAGCCACACCCGTGGCCCACAGGTCGGCGACCGCCTCCTCGGCATCGTCCATGCCGGGAAGCCTCGGAGCGTCCATGCCCTCCACCAGCCCGAGGCGCCCGGGGCGCGACCTCGATGCCGCACCCGCAACCCACAGGGCTTCCCGCCGTTCGAGCGGCCGGCCGTCACGGCCCCGGAAGCAACCCAGTGCACCCGCGGTGGCCAGGGCCTCCAGCCGGGTGCGGTCGATCCCGACCCGCCGGACCAGGTCGTCGGGCCCTTCATAGGGGGCACCCCCGACGATCCTGCGGGCGAGGTCGTCGCCGATGCCGCGCACCGAGGAGAGCCCCAGGCGCACCGCAGGTCCTCCCCTCCCCCACGTCTCAGGTCGCTCTCCGACCCTCTCCCCGTTCTGTGGTGCCTCGCTAGCCCTCTGGGCTCGTCTCGCACCACAGAACGGGGGACCGGGGGTTGGGGTTGGGGGTTCGAGGGTGGCGTTCCAGCCCGAGGCGTGCAGGTCGGGGGTGAGCACCGTCACCCCGTGACGGCGTGCGTCCTGGGTGAGCGACTGTGGCGAGTAGAAGCCCATCGGCTGCGCGTTGAGCAGCGCGGCGCAGAACGCAGCCGGGTAGTGGTACTTCAACCACGACGACGCGTACACCAGGTAGGCGAAGCTCACCGAGTGCGACTCGGGGAACCCGTAGTTGGCAAACGCCGCCAACTTCTCCCAGATCGCCACGGCGACATCGCCGGTGATCCAGTTGGCGGCGAGGCCCTCGTCGAAGCGTCGCCTCAACGCCTCCATGCGCGCCTCGGACCGCTTGGAGGCCATCGCCTGGCGCAGCCGATCCGCCTCCGCTGCGCTGAACCCGGCCACGTCTATCGCCATCTGCATCAACTGCTCCTGGAACAGCGGCACCCCCAGGGTCTTCTCGAGCGAGTTGCGCAGCAGCGGGTGCAGGTAGGTGACCGGCTCCTCTCCCTTGCGGCGGCGGATGTAGGGATGCACAGAGCCACCCTGGATGGGCCCGGGGCGAATGAGTGCCACCTCCACCACCAGGTCGTAGAAGCAGCGCGGTGCCAGCCTGGGCAGGGTCGCCATCTGGGCTCGCGACTCGATCTGGAACACCCCCACCGTGTCGGCCCGGCAGAGCATCTCGTAGACCTCGTCCTCCTGGGGCAGGGCCGCCAGATCGACCTCGACGCCGTGGTGGTCGCGGACCAGGTCGATCGCGTAGTGGATCGCCGAGAGCATCCCGAGGCCCAGCAGGTCGAACTTGACCAGGCCCGCAGCTGCGCAGTCGTCCTTGTCCCACTGGAGCACCGAGCGGTTCTCCATGCGGGCCCATTCGGTGGGGCACACCTCCACCACGGGACGGTCACAGATCACCATCCCCCCCGAGTGGATGCCGAGGTGCCGCGGCAGGTCCTCGAAGCGGCCGGCCAACTCCAGCACCGACAACGGGATCGCCTCCTTGGCAGACTTGCCAGACTTGCCAGACTTGCCAGACTTGCCGGAGCGACCCGGCGCACCCGGCTCGACCACACCGGGAGCAGCGCTGAGCACAGCGCCGGGTACAGCGCTTCCCGAACGCGCCGGGTTGCCCAGGCCCCTCCACCGGTCGACCTGCTTGGAGAAGGCGTCCTGTTGGCCCGGACCGAACCCGAGGGCGCGGGCGGCATCGCGCACCGCAGAACGGCCCCGGTAGGTGATCACGTTGGCCACCTGGGCGGCATGGCTGCGGCCATGGCGTTCGTAGACGTACTGGATGACCTCCTCGCGGCGATCCGACTCGATGTCTATGTCGATGTCGGGCGGGCCGTCGCGCTCTGGCGACATGAAGCGTTCGAAGAGCAACCCCAACCCCACCGCGTCGGCGTTGGTGATGCCCAGCGCGTAGCAGACCGCCGAGTTGGCCGCCGATCCCCTCCCCTGGCAGAGGATGTCGTTGCGCCGGCAGAACTCGACCAGGTCCCACACGACCAGGAAGTAGCCGGGAAACCCGAGCGAGCAGATCAGCTCGAGCTCGCGGTCGATCTGATCCCACGCGCCGTGGGTGCGTTCGGCGTG
>JBKEAI010000204.1:0-16837 GCA_047972145.1 Microthrixaceae bacterium | reverse complement strand
TCGAGGGAGAACTTCGTAGCCGCCTCGGGTGCCATGACGTGGATCTCCAGGCCGTCGGTGTCGATCGAGGCGAGCTCCGCATTCACCTTGTCGAGGATCTGCGCGTCGTGGGCACGGTGCTCATCGAGCCAGAACACGGCGGGGGCCCCCGTCGCGCGGGCCCTGCGCACTGCGAGCCGTACCCAGTCGCGGATCGGGGCGTCCTTGGTCTGGCATGCCCGCCAGATGTCCCCCTCGGCGACGGTGTGCTCCATCAGCACCGCACCGGAGTTGTCCACTACGCGCACCTCGCCAGGCGCCGCGATCTCGAAGGTCTTGTCGTGGCTCCCGTACTCCTCGGCCTTCTGCGCCATGAGACCGACGTTCGGGACCGACCCGATGGTGGTCGGATCCAGTGCTCCGTTGGTTCGGCAGTCGTCGATCACCGCCTGGTAGACCCCGGCGTAGCTCGAGTCGGGGATCACCGCGAGGGTGTCCTGTTGCTCGCCATCGGCGTTCCACATCTGGCCCGAGGTGCGGATCATCGCAGGCATCGACGCGTCGATGATCACATCGCTGGGAACGTGCAGGTTGGTGATGCCACGGTCCGAGTCGACCATCGCGAGGGCAGGACCTTCGAGCATCGCCCGTGCGATGTCGGCGCGGATCTCGTCGCGTTCGGCTTCGGGTAGCTCCTCGATGGCACTCTCCAGTGCTGCCATCCCGTTGTTCGGCTCGACCCCGAGGCGTTGGAGGGTCGCCGCGTGCTTGGTGAACACATCGCCGAAGTAGGCCTCGACCGCGTGCCCGAAGATGATCGGGTCGGAGACCTTCATCATCGTGGCCTTCAGGTGCACCGACAGCAGCACGTCCTGCTTCTCGGCTTCCTGGACCTGATCGGCGAGGAACCGCTTCAGCGAAGCCACCCGCATGACGGTGGCGTCGACGATCTCGCCGTCGAGCACCGGGATCGACTCCCGCAACACGGTGAGCGTCCCGTCGGTGCCGACGTGTTCAACCCTGAGGTCGTCGCTGCCGCTGATGGTCACGGACTGCTCGTTGGAGAAGAAGTCGTCCTGGCCCATCGTGGCGACACCGGTCTTCGACTCCGGGGACCACGCCCCCATCGAGTGGGGGTGGGTACGTGCGTAGTTCTTCACCGACGCCGGGGCCCGCCGGTCGGAGTTCCCCTCGCGCAGCACTGGGTTGACCGCGCTGCCGAGCACGTGGCTGTACCGTTCGCGCACGTCGTGTTCTTCGGGCGTGGACGGGTCCTCCGGGAACGGCGGCACCTGGTAGCCGTCGGATCGCAGTTCGTCGATCGTGGCCTTCAGCTGCGGGATCGATGCAGAGATGTTGGGCAGCTTTATGACGTTGGCCCCGGGGGTCTTTACGAGGTCCCCGAGCTCCGCGAGGTCGTCGCTGACGCGTTGGTGGTCGGTGAGCGACTCCGGGAACTGTGCGAGTACCCGTGCGGCGAGGGAGATGTCGCGGGTCTGCACCGACACGCCGGCGACCCCGGCAAACGCCTCGATGATCGGTAGGAACGACCTGGTGGCGAGTGCGGGTGCCTCGTCGGTGATGGTGTAGATGATCGTGCCTGGGGAGTCGGCCATCGAAGCTCCTGATGGTGGTCGCGTCGGTTTGGGTCGCTCCGAGCCTACGGCCTTGTGCGCGACGGCTGTTCCTCGCGGGTCAGGCCCCCGGCGACGACGCGTCTACCAACGCTGGCGCGCCTCTTCAGCGAAGCCTTGGAGGCGATCGAAGTCGATGGTCGTACCGTCGTCGGTGCGTACGCTGCCCGCAAACGTCCCGAACACCTGGTGTGTCTCGCTGCCGAGGGTCTCGTCGCCGACAGCGGTGTGCTTGTCGAAGCGGGGTGTCAGCACGACGTCGATCTGACCGTCGGGATCGACGATTCGCCACGGTCGCATCGGATCGTCCCAGTGGTAGTCCCAGTCGAGCTCGCGCCCGATCTTGGTGAGCCTGCCGTCGACCAGGAAGCCGTTCTCGGTGAACCCGCTCCCCGCCGTCCACTTGGCGCCGAACTGCAACCCGACGACCTGGCCCGTGACGGCTTCCCCGGCACCGCCGCCCCAGTTCCAGTTGATCGGGGATGGCCAACGGCCACGGCCGACATCGAGGATGCCCCACGCCGGGTTGTCGGGTCCGCCGATCACAGTCGTGTCACTTCCGACGGTCAAGGTTCCCGACGCCGGGCGCGCCTGGTGCTTCGAGGTGAAGTTGAAGTGGTCGTCGTCCCACGGGATCACCACGTTGAGCGATTCGTGGCCTTCGGGGAGTTCCACCAGGACCTCCAACGAACCCGGGCGTCCGTCGGGTTCTGCCCAGGACGCGTTCAGGTGTGTGCCCACTGCGTCGTCGACGAACGAGACCGAGATCACGTCGTCGCGGAAGCGGATCGGTTCGGTACCCGGCCGGTCCGGGATCGTCATGTCATCGCTCGCGGCGAGGGTTCCCGCACCGCCCGAGGAGCCATCGGTGAGGTCTGCCCACCAGGCGTCGGCCAGCGCGAAGGTGTCGAGATCCGAGCACAGCGCGGAGACCACGGTGTCGCCCGCCAGCACCGCCCAGTAGTCCCAACGCTTGTTTCGCCCGTGCTCACCGACGAGGTTGGCGCGGTGCAGGGGCCGGCGGGACCAGCCGCGCGCCTCGGGGTTCAGACCGGTGCCATCTGGGGTGCACAGATCCACCGGTTGTCGCAGTTCACGCTCGTTCGTGGTCATCGCCGGAACACCGTATGGCCGCTGGGTCCAGCGGTCGACCAGTGGAAGGGCACGAGGTCGTCGTTCCACGCCTCGGTCCATACCTCCAGGTCTGTTGTGAGTCCTTCGATGTTGACCCGGAGTGGCCCGCTGGGGTCCTCGGTGAGCAGGCGTGTGAAGTACCTCTGCGCGATCGCGAGCCACGACGGGGTCGGTGTGAAGTGGATGGCCACCCGGCGATGGTCTGCGAGCCAGAGCTGGACGCCGGTGTTGTCCACCATGGCCGTGTCGTCGACCACCACGTGCACATTGGGTCCACCGCCAGGATCTTCGGGAACAACAGGGTCTCCGGGAACAACAGGGTCTCCGGGAACAACAGGGTCTCCGGGAACAACAGGGTCTCCGGGAACAACAGGGTCTTCGAGGTCAGGGAGAGCCGCAACGACTGCTTCGAGGAACTGGCAGAACTCCACGCCGCGGCGCGCCGGGCGTGTGGATTGGAGCGCAGGACCCGTTGTCTGAGCCAGTGCGGCGAACAGGTCGGTGATCCGGTGGCGCCGGTACTCAGCGACCCGTTGCTGCACCTCCAGTGGGGTCATCGCTGCCGGTACGTTCGACGCTGTGTCCTGGCGGCATCCGTCGGTACCGGACCCGTCAGGGGTGACGAAGACCATCGCGTGTTCGGGCGGGTTCAGGTAGATCCCGACCAGATCGCGGAGCCCCTCGCCGAGTTCAGGGCCCCCGTCCAGTCCGCGACCGTCGCTCAGCCATGGCCTGAGGCCGAACTCCTTCCAGATCCGTCCGACCGATGCCGGCGAGATGCCGGCGGCCTCGGCCATGGCGCGGGTCGACCAGTTCTCCGCAAGGGGAGGTTCCTCCTCGAGCGTGCGCACCACCACCGCTTCCACGTCAGCGTCGCTGATCCTGCGCGGCGCTCCGGAACGGTTGCCGTCGAGCAACCCGTCGAGCCCCTTCTCAAGGAAGCGCTTTCGCCACTTGAGGACGGTCGCGGGGTTGACCTCTGCGCGCAGCGCTACGTCCTTGTTGGAGAGTCCCTCGCCGGCCAACAGGATGATCTGGGCACGCAGCGCGATCGCGTGCGGCCACACCACGCGGCGGGACCAGCGCTCCAGGACTTCGCGCTCTTCGTCGGTGACCTCCAGCGGCCTCCTTGGGCGGCCTCGCGGTGCCATCCACGCAACATAGTCGAGAAATCTATTTACGGTATTAATTTATGACGCACTCACTACGGAACTTTCCAGGGATGTAGAACGTGTTACTGGAACCACCCGCGAGATTCCCCAAAAACACAGGGTGGTAGTTCTCGATGTCCCAGGTTATGGTGACGCCGCTATATCAATATTCACTAGATTCTGGCAAGGTCCATTGAGTTATAGGGGGCGTAATGAGGCGAGGGAAGTTCTCCTGGGCGTCGGCTCAGGCACTGGCGGTCGTAGCCATCATCGGAACAGCGGTGGTGCCGACCGGCGGGGTTTCCTCCGCCGCCGAGACGGCCGAGACGCCGACCTGCAAGGCGTGGACAGCATCTCCCGGGGACACGATCACCCTCGACCAGGAGCTGACCGTCGCGGTCGCGGAGATGACCCGCGAGGGCGACGACTGTGCGACAGGAAGCGTGCACCTGAGCGATGCCAGCGCAACGCTGGGCAACTCGGGCATGAGGGCGGCGAACCTCGAGATCGAGTTGACCGGTGACCGCCTCGAGATGTCCGACGGGGTGTTCATGGTCCCCGAACAGGTTGCGAACACCAACTTCGAGTTCGACCCCGCTGTCAACGGTGGGGTCGCCGAGGCGGTGGCGGACACCGACGGAGGTCTGGACTTCGAGTCCGGTTCGCTCGTCCCCACCTCCCGTGAGCCTCAGACCCGCCAGGAGCCGCCGGCGGGAGAGGACACCTTCGACGACCCCGTCTACGACAGCCCGCAGGATGTTCCGGGCTATGTAGGCGGCCAGGACGGCAACGGCGTGGAAGGCACGCCCGGGTCCACCTCCACGATCCCCGACTCGACGAGCACCACGACCTCCCAGCCAACCACCAGCACCACCACCACGACCACGGTGGGCGAGGACGGCTCCGGCTCCGAGGAAGCCACCGGCGACGCCGTACCCCTTGAGATGGAGTTGATCTCCTCAGTCACCCCTGCCGCGCCCTCACAGACCCCACCCGAGATCACCCCGGGGGATGTGCTCCCGGCCTTCCTGGCCGCGCTGCTGAGCGGTCAGATCACCATCGGGCTCGAGCTTCAGGAGCAGGGCGTCTACGTCAGGATCGGTGCCCTGGGTCAGCTGCGTGTCCACGGCTTGCTCAAGTGGGACGGCAGCTACCTGCTCAACGTCGAGCTCGACGACCTCAAGTTGGACCCGGACCTGCCGGCGGTGATCAACGCGACGGGCACGATCAGCGGCACCAGCGTCGACGCCGAACCGATCATCGACATCACCGGCACGCTCACCGGCGGCCTCGAGCTCGCTCCCAACCTCGAGGTCACAGAGGCCACGGTCCACATCACCAACGGCGGGGTGACGCTCGACGCGAACGCTGTGCTCGGGTGTCAGAGCGGTCAGCTCGACGTGGATCTGGACGCGCAGTACCAGGACGAGGACAACTGGAACGCGGCGCTCAGAGCGGGTTCTGCCGCCGAATGCGTGATCGCAGATGGGCTCAGCATCACCGGTACCGATCTCTCGGGCTCGGTGAGCTCGGTCGCAGGCGTCGTCAGCGGTGAGGTGACGCTCACCGCGAGCGCATCGACCCCGGAGCTCCCCGAGGGACTGCGCGAGTGGGACATCTCGCTGGACGCGGACCTGATCCCCGACGCCGCAGGCGAGATCCGTCTCGCTGGTGAGGTGTCACTGGTCAGCCCGACCGCTACCTTCTCGGGCCAACTCGGGCCGGACGGCTCGATCACTCTCACGGGGACCGCTCAGATCCAGGGGCCCGCGGGTGACGTCACGGTTTCAGGAACGATCGCCGGTAGCACCGACTCTCCAGAGGTGTCCCTGACCGGCGAATTCCGCGCAGGGTTCGCGAGCGAGGACATCAAGATCTCCGAGGTCTCCACCGGGCTTGCCATGCGGGACCTGACCGACGATCCGGGGGTGGTCGCCTCGCATTCCAAGACTGCGGGGGCCAACACCGCCGACCGCGGGATCGACAACGACCCGGCGACCTTCGAGGCCACCGCATCCAACGGCTCCTACAGCTGGTTCGAGGTCGACCTCGGGACCGAACGCTACGTGGATTCCCTCACGATCACGCCCCGGCCCGGCACGACCGGGCTGAACGGTGCGGTCGTGCAGGGCTACCTGGAACAGACCACCTCGGGTCGCTACCAACTCGACTACAAGACCGCGGAGCGCACCGTCAAGCTCGAGCGCTCGGTCAGCGGCGAGGTCTCGTTCCCCGTGCGCGCAACAGTGCGCTACATCCGGGTGTGGGGACGTGCTGCGCGCATCCAACCGGACATCGCAGAACTCGAGATCCAGGGGGCGAACACCGACGCCGGGATTCCCACCAACTGGGTGACGGACCCCGCAACGACCGCCGAGGGTGTCGGTCTCGGGGCCGCCTACATGCCGCGGTTGGCAGACAAGATCGTGAGCACAGGCACCGCGTATGGAACCTGGACAGGCGGCGTGGCGACGATGACGCGCCTCGGCGTGGACCTGGGCGTACCCCGATACATCGACGTCGTGGACATCTATGGGATCGTCGACAACGCGAGCACCACGAGCTACCCGTCGCACAAGCTCGTGCTCGCGGATGAACCCCTCTCGACGTCCAGCACCTTGGAGGAACTCCGCGCCCGTGCCGACGTCAGGGTCTTCGACCTCGAGGCGGGCCAGACCCAGACGGTCGACGTTCGCGAGACCGCGAGGTACGTCGCTGTGGTCAAGCCCGAGGGGGTTCGCCTCGCGATGGTCCTCGGCGAGCTGAACGTGATGGGTGGATCCACGCCCGCGGCGGCTAAGGGCAACCTGGCCCGGGCTGCCGGGACCACGATCACCTCCTCGGGGGCACAGGAGGGAACTGCCGAACGCCTGGCTGCTGATGGGGTCACCGACCCGCTGTTCAGTCGCAGGCCCGGGTTCGCCTCCAGCGACGATGCGTCGTCGGCCTACCTCGAGTTCGACACCGGTGCGACCAACTTCATCGACTCGGTGCGCCTCTTCGAACGTCAGGCTGAAACACCACGGCTGGCGGACACCTGCACCCCCACCGGCAACGACCCGGTGAGCTCGAAGCCGTACACGCACTGCCAGCACTTCACCTACACCGGCGAGCCGACCTCCTTCGTCGCCCCATGGGACGCCGACTACCAGCTGAAGATCTGGGGTGCAGGTGGAGGCCCCGGCTACAGCCACGAGGTGACCGGTGGTCATGGCGGCTACAGCACAGGCTCGGTCGCACTCTCCGGTGGCCAGTCCGTCGAGCTCGGAGTCGGTGAAGGCGGCAGGTACAACTCTCGTGTCACCACCTTCGGTGGGGGCGGGAAGGGCAAGGGCCCCTACGGCAACTCCGGTGGCGGAATGAGTTGGGCGCGCACCGGATCCGACTACCTGTTGATCGCCGGAGGCGGGGGTGCTGCCGCCGGTGTCTCCAACGGAGATGGCGGCTCAGGCGGCGCTGAGCAGGCTTTCGACGGCGGTGTGACCACCGGCAACCGCCTGACCGCCTTCTACGCGGACGTCTGTTCGGTCAGCGCCGGCAAGGGTGGATCACAGACCGCGGGCGGAGCACAGGGGTCCCCGGCGAGCGACTCCACCCCGGGCACGCAGTACCAGGGTGGTGACGGCGCGTACCGCAGGAACCTCGGCCGCAGCGGCGGTGGCGGTGGTGGATTCTTCGGCGGTGGCGGTGGTGACGGCGCCACCAACAACAACGCCGACTGCGCCGGCGGTGCCGGCGGTGGCGGGTCGAGCTACGCGGCTGCCACGCTGAGCGACGTCTCGCTGGAGTCCCGCCAGGTTCGCGACGAGATCGACCGCGGCGTGGTCGTGCCGCCACCGGGATCGGATGACCCGCACTACGACCTCGATGCCGATGTCGCCGAGGGCCGGAGCAACCGTCTGGCAGGGGGCAACGGACTTGTCGTCGTGCAGTGGACCGATCCCGAGCCCCAGGAGAACAGCTTCGACGATCTCGTCGTACTGGTCAGCGAGACGCCGTTCTCCTCCAGCGACACCGAGACAGCGATGACCCAATCAGGGGTGACGACCTACCCGATATCGGCGTTGGATGCCTCCGGTCTGCTCACCGTGGGCCGCTTGGGACGATACGTGCGGATCGCGAGTTCCGCTCCGGCGGCGCTCGACAGGGTCGAGTTGGCGGAAGCCCAGATCTGGGGGTCTGCCGCAGCGGTGTTCGACGGTGCCATCACGGTCGACGCTGGCGGCGTCGCCCTGAACGGGACCATCAGCTCCGTGTGTCCCGGTTCCGACGGACTGATCTCCTTCGGGGTGTCCACCGCCGGGGCCAGCCTCGACGACCTTACCGTCGACGTGACAGGGAACATCGCGGGCGATTGCAAGATCGGTGGCGTATCCATCGATGGTGCGAGCCTCGAGGGCCAGGTGAACATCGCGGGTGGGAACGTCACCTTCGAGGGCGACATCCTGTTGCAGGTCAACGGTCAGACCACGAGGGTCTCGATCACCATCGGCGACGAGGGCATCGGTGTCACCGGAACCTCCGAGGTTGCCTGCCTGTCGGGCTCGGTGACCCTCGACCTTGCCGCTGCGCTCAACGGCACGGGGCAGGCGAGTGGCGGCACCGTCGGTGTCGTGGGCCCGGGTGGCTGCGTGCTCACCGACGGCATCGCGCTGGCGGAGGGTGATTCCGTTCGCGGATCGCTGACCCAGAGCCCGACAGGCGAGCTCACCTTGGAGCTCGGCGCGGACATCGTGCTGCAAGCCGACTGGCTTCCCGGTGACGCTGCCGAGTGGACCGCCACGGCGACCATCGTCGAGGGCCCGGGTGGCTTCAGGACGAACCTGGAGCTGACCTCCGAGGCAGGCAGCTTCGAAGGGGTGATCAACCCGGACGGGACCTTCTCACTCGATGGCGAACTCGAAATCGACGTGTCCGGTTCTTCGGTCGAGGTCGAGGCGCACATCGTAAAGGCGACGCCCGGCGGTCAACCCGTCGTGGACATCGGTGGTGCCTTCGACATCACCCAGAACGGCGTCCGGCTCGCCGGAACCCTCGTGGTGTCCGGCAACAACGCCACGATCGATGCGACGGCGACGATCGCGTGCGATCCGGGCTCCATCGAGTTCGCCGTCAACGGCGTGGTTCCCCTCGACGGCGACTGGGCACTGGACGTCTCCGCGGCGGTTCCCTCGGGAGGTTGTCGGATCAACCCCGATGTACTGCTCGAGAGCGGCCAGATCGGCGGCACCGTCGGCATCGTCGGCGGTGAGCTCACCGTCGACCTCGAAGGTGAGGTCGAGTTCGTCACCACACCCGGTCTCATCCCGGGAGCGAACAGGTTCACCGGGACTTTCGCCATAGCGACCGTCGGTGAGGAGGTTGTCGGCTCCGTTGCACTCGTCGGCAACGGGATTCGGGTGGGTGGCACGATCACCTGGACCGACGAGATGAACTGGACCGCGAGCGCGGGTGGGTTCGTCACGATCAAGGGTGTGAGGGTCGACTTCGCCGGGCGTGTGCGGATGGTGAACGGTCGTGCCCGATACACCGCGGGCGGATCGATCCGTGGACCGATCCAACTTGCCGACAACGTGTGGTTGCTCTGGGGTAGCGCGACGGTCACCGGTAACGGCAACTACGGCACCGCAACGTTCAGTGGCGCAGTGCGCGTCGCGTGTACCAGCGGCGATCTCTACGCCAACGCCAGCGGAAACATCGCCCCGAACGAGAACTGGTCGGTCCAGTTCGCGGTCAACGGCAACGGCTGCCGGTTCGGTCGCAACCTGACGCTGGACGGCAACGTCGCCAGCGGACACTTCACCTCGGTCAACGGCCGGGTGAGCGGCACGTTGGACGCCCACGTGACCCGCTGGGAACCGGTCGGTGGAGTGGTCATCTCCAACATCAACTTCCACCTCGAGGTGACCGACGGGTTCCACTTCCGTGGTCGCCTGTCCGCGGATGCCCGGGTGACGATCACCGTCGTCATCTTCTTCGTCCCGTTCCAAAAGACCCTCGGCGCCAGCGTGAACGTGAACTTCGACGTGAACGGCCGGGGTACCGGCCGGGTTGGAGTGGGGATACACAACGTCTCGATCAACGGGTTCTCGCTGCCGTTCAGGGCCTCGCTGGAGCTACGCCTCAGAAACGGGACGATCAACGGCCTCACCCTGGGGCTATGACCCTACGGAGGCTCGCGACTGTTGTCGCCACTGCGCCGAGCAACTCGAGTGGACCGCATGCTTGAACGAGTCGAGGGAAGCGGCACCGCCCGAGACCTTTGGATCCTCACCACCCCACCCGGCCAATCCGAGTTGGACGCTTGGTGCAACCGCATGCGGGCAATCTGATGTACGCGCGCCGATACGACGTCATCGGGTGGGGTCCACACGTGTGGTGTCACACCTCGGTGAGATGCTCGAGTTGTGAGATCGTCGAACGAAGAGTTGGGCGGTCGGTAGTGTGCAGATCGAGGAGCCACCGATGGACATCGAGTACGACGAGGCCAAGTTCACGGAGTTGCTGGTCCACGTCGCAGGGAGGCTGGGTAACGACCGGGCCGGCGGAGCGACGAAGCTCAACAAGGTTCTGTACTTCGCTGAGTTTGCGCACGTGCGACGTCATGGCCGGCCGATCACTGGCGCCGAGTACTTCCGGCTCGATCAGGGACCAGCGCCACGCCGACTCAAGCCCGTGCGTCAGCGGCTGCTCGACAGCGGCGACGCCGAACTCGTCGTGGAGGACTTTCTCGGGTATTCACTTCAGCGGCTGGTTCCGCTTCGTGCGCCCGATCTGAGCAGGTTCGATCGTCTTGAGCTTCAGACGATCGATGATGTCCTTGGTGACCTGGCAAGCCTCACTGCAAAGCAGGTGAGTGACATTTCGCACGAAGATCCTGCGTGGCGCCATACCGACGACCTACAGACGATCCCGTACGAGCTCGCCCTGGTTGCCAAGGAGCAAGTAGTGACTGCGGCAGGCGCTGACCTTGCGGCAGAGACGGCTCGTCGGTATGGGATGACGATTGTCGGCGCGTGATCAAAGAGGTCGGTGTCTCCGACTTCGTCATGGCGAAGGTGTCGAACAGGTACGGGACGGAGCGATCCGCCGACGGAGCTGCCAACGGCTACGACTTCATCGACGGACCGCTGGCTGCTGCGCTCCTTGAGTTTCGGCATTTCGCCGAACTTCCCGAGGCTGCGGGTCCGTCGGTCAGGACGCTCAACGTCTTGGACCCTTTCTTCGGGCCGGTCGTCTTCACAGGGGTCCTCGTCGGCGACGGCATGGTGGAGATCGCCGACTTCGCGGACGACCCGGAGTACTGGGAGTTGGTACGACGCGACCCAATCGACTGACGGCCGAAGATGGCGACGGGGTGGCAGTGCACGTGGTTGTACCGCAGCAGGCCCCGTCTTCATCATCGACACAGACAGCTACCGAGTCACAGCCGGCCTGACATGGAGGACTTCGAGCACGACCGCAGCGCTGACATCCTCGACGTGATCTACGAGCCTGATCGCACGATGTTCCACCGTGCGATCACCAACCGCCTTCGAGAGAAGTTCCGCGCACTGGCTTGACCGTTGCCATAACGAGGCTTGGGCTTAGGTATCTGGTGCGGAGGGCGTGGGCCACTGCGCAGCCGCTACGAGTGCATGGGGGTGTGGTGCACTTGACTGCGTAGCTCTTGAACTCGCGGGTGATTCTGGGCTACGTGTGGCGGACGTCTCGAATCAGGTGAATCCAGGGGTGTCTCCGACGGCCTGTACCAGCAGCGAGGAGAGGTCTGCTTCGGACGCAGTCTCCCGCAAGTAGTGAAGGTCCAGGGTGCCCGCGCCCACCGCGAGCAAGCCCAACACGTCCCGCCATTGCCGGTCGGAGATGGATCCTCCTCGGCGGTACCAGTCGAGCTTGCGCAGGATCTGGTCTTCGGGTGAGGTCACCCACACCCCAGGCTCGTAGCCCGGAACGGCCACTGCTTCCCGGGCAGATGCCACGGGAACGTAGACCTCCGCCCGCATCCGATCGACCAGGCGATCGCCCGCATCGACATCGACGCTGATGGCTACGTCGATGTCCGCCGTTGCCCGTGGTTCACCGAAGAAGGCACTGGCCATCGATCCACCGAGCGCATAGGGGATCCCCAACTCGTCGAGTACCGACGCTACCTGGATGACCAGGGGCAGTGGGCCCGTTTCATTCACGAAGGATCTGCTGGTATTGCCACGCCTTGGCGAGTGCGGCTCCGTGACGTCTCCGCACCAGCCCGACCATGAGCTCATGGTCCGAGATGTCCGGGCGGTCACTGCGGATTCCAGCCGAAGCCATGCTGACGACGTCGACGCTGAGCCGATCTGCGAGCACGGCTCGTGCGACGGTCGTCACCGCGCGCCAGCGTGCGATCTGGCGACCGAAGACCTCAGGGTCTGTATCGGAAGGGACCACCGAGTGGACCACCATACGATCGTACGTTGTCGATCCGACAACGGAGTGGTGCACCTGACCGCGCAGCTCTTGAACTCGCTCCCTCAGTTGGAACGGTTGTTCACAGCGCTGGCTCGTCCGGTTCCGCAGCGTGGTCGGAGGCCGTCGGAGTTCCTGCATCGGTTGGATCCGTGACAAGCGGAGTCATGGGTCAGTAGGTACAAGGGCCTTAGGTCGCTTGCGTGGGGACGCCAACTCCAGCCCTGGTAGGTCCAGTATCGTTGTCCATTCCACATCACACAGCAGTTGGTGATTCGGCAGAGATGCGGTTCACTAAGAGTGATGGAAGAATCACACACAGCGTCGGACAAGCGTGACGATCGTGTTTCGCATGGCGAGATGGTGCTAGACCGTGCGGATGGTGTGTCAGAGGAAGAGGCCATGAGAGACAACCTGATGGCTGAGGAAGCAGTGCCCGCCCTTGAGGTGGGTGCATCCGTGGCGCTCGTCCTGAACGACGAGTTGGAGGCGCTGTTGCGAGACAGCGACGATGGCGAACGCTTCGCGATCGCAGCCGGGATGATCGACGACTTCGCGGCGATTGACGAGATCACTGGTTGGTCCCGTGAGGCGACGGCCGGTCTACTTGGATGCCAGAACCCCGAGCCGCATCAGTGGCTCGACGTTGCCGTCAGTGAACTTGAGCACTCGCAGAGCGTCGTGCACTTCATCCGTGAGGTGATCGACAACTTCGGGGTGACTTCTGACCCGAGCGTAACGATCGGTCAGATTCGTGAGCGAGCACCCTCATTGCCAGAAGCTGAGGCGCGGTCGCTCGCAGAACGCGAACTGGCGCGAGCGGCTGCAAGTCTGACGACAGACCTTCTCCGCCGAGCACGAGGGTCAACTTTCGCTGTTCGGCGCGTCCTCGACGATGGCGCAGTTCTCGACCTCGTAACGAATGACAACCCGGGCAAGGCACGACTCTTGGGCTATGAGCGGCTGCGAGACCGAGCGCAAACCACGGCTGCTGTAGGCCGAGCGGCTGCAGCGTGCGCTTTGCCGCTGGTCCAGCTGACCGAAGACGAACCGGTGTTCGGCGTCGACCCGGAAACCGGTGAGACGACGCTTCCGTCGTCGTTCCCCCAGTAAGCGCCATCGGATTCAGATGATCTGGCGTCACCGCGGGATTACCGCGTGCCTAAGTGCGGCCGAGGATTGGCTCCGCGCCGACGCAGCAGAGGCAAACGAAGACATTGAAGAGCGCCGAGCGAAGCTCCACAGAGCTCTCGAACCGATTGACAAACAACTCAACGCCAACCCTCGAAACAGCGACTGGGCAGATGTACAGCTTCTCCCCAACAAGAGAGATTGGTTCATCGCCTACCTCGAAGGGGAGTTCGACACTTGGGCAGTTGTGTACGAGATTGTGGTTGAGGCCACAGAAACTCGGTTCGGGCGGTCAGACCTGCGAGCCATCCTGCCGCTGCGCTCGCCGGAGATGCAGCAAGTGCTGTTCGGGGACTAGGAGTGAACGCCCGATGACGCAAGATCACGCCGCCTGGTCGTTTTGCTCTGGTTGATCCGGCGTATCCGGGTTCTGTCTCTTGAGCCTGACTGTGTGCTCGGCCAGGTCGGCGATGGCTTTGGCGAGGGCTTTCAGGTCTGGTTGGTCTCGCTGGTAGGCGGTTGCCTTGATAGTGGTGAGCTTCTTGGGGCTGCGGGAGTCTGGTGTGGTGATACGTACGCGGGTGGCATGTGAAGACTTGGGCGGATCTGGACCTGGGAGTGGGGTTCGGTTCTTCAGGTCTTCGATGACCGTGTAGCTGAAGCTCGAGGGGTCAGCTGGGGTGTAGGTCAGATCCGCAGCGAGGACGACTGCTTCCTCGGACTCAGAATCCTCCGGGGGGGGGGGCTTGGTCAGCGCCTTCGGGCTCGGCGAAGAGGGAGAGCTGGGTCATGGAGTGTATGCACCCGTTGGAGGGGGTCCTTGTAGATCGTGCCAGTGTCGAACTAGAGCGGTTCCAGATGGAGATGGAACGTGCTTTCGGAGTGAGTAGGCGAACTCACGTAGTTGCGGATCGTTATCCTCCAGGCATGAATAGAGATCGCGTATGAACTGTCCCACCGGGTTCAGTGGAAGCGGGCCGTCTCCACCAGCAAGGGGATCGAGCAGGATATTCATAGGAACACCCTGAGACCAATCAATCTGTCTTTCACCATCAACCGTGTTGACTAAAGGTGTCCACGGCGCCCGCACCTGCTTCCATGTGCCAAGTTGGCTGATGCAACAAAGGTCCAATGCCTCAGACGGTACAGTCGCGTACCTCCTATCGAGCTCCCGTATCACGTGGGTGACAGTCTTTGCGTTCTCGACGTCTGACTTCCGCCAGCTATGCGACGAAGCAAGCACTCCCACGATGTAAGCGGGCTTCAGCGCTGTCTGCGATTCCTTCTCAATGGAGCGATCCATGGATCGCCTAAGCCGAACTCCTCTATCAACAGCGTCTTCGAGACCTGCTCGGTTCAGCGTTCGCTTAACCGAGAAAGCGGCAGCGACAGCACCGTGAGGCACGCGTGTTTGCTCCAGAATCACTCTAGGAACTAATGGCTTAAACACAACTATGTCGGTCTCGAATTCATCATCATTCAGCTCAGGTACAATGTACTTCCTTGTACCGACCCGGTATCCATCAGGTAGCCACCTTCCCAAGACCTTGGCCCATGTTGCCTCAGTTACGTGACCGACTTGCTGAATGTCCGACTCAGCAACGTCTATGTATGTCTTCATACTCCTGCTGAACCAGAAAGTCGAGTTCAGCGAGCATTCGTTGCAGTGGCCCACCTTCGCCAGCCTTGCTTCCCTTGCGTTTCATATGCATTCATTGTCACATGAGATACGTAGTTAGCCAATGACACAGATTTGGAAGCGCGGAGAATGTTGATACTAGGAAAAGGGACTTGAACTCAAACGACCCCTGTTGCGCAGGGGTCGCGGAGTTCCGAAATGGGAATGATTCTCGATATGGTGCACCTAACCGCGCAGCTCTTGAACTCACTTCCTCGGTTGGAACGAGTGTTCACAGCGTTAGCTCGTCCGGTTCCGAAGCGTGGTCGGAGGCCGTCAGAGTACCTGCATCGGATGGATCCGTGAGGTGTTGACACATCGCGCGTCAAGAGCGTGGCCCGCGCTTGATCAAGTAGCAGGTCTGTAGGGATCAGCCGGACTTCTCGGAGATGTGCCGCCCGCTAATGTCCGTGTGCGGGTCGAAGACTCGTGAGGAAGGCCGATCCCTGCGCGGCTCTTGACTGGACTCAGAAGCCCTGAGTTGTGCTGTTACCTGGGCGACGGTCTCTTCGAACTCATGCTCGAAGTGCGACAGCCGAACGCGGATTGAGTTGACGAGAACGAACTCACCGTCGAAGGTGACCGTCACTCCGTAGCTGCCAAACGCCGCGATGATTCTGGCCCTAGGCTCTGACTCCCCCGGAGAGCTGTGTCGCTCCCGTTGCTGGCTCATCGGAGTTCCCCTTTCCCGTATCGGCCTCGCTGTGCCGATTTCACGGTTCCGTTTCGGAGAGCCTACTGAGCAGCGGAGGAGGCGTCTAGCGGTTCTCGGTGATTGAATGCAAATCCCCAAGCGCTCCGAGATCCACATCACGATCGTAGACGTCGACTTCGACGCGAGCGTCTGTACCTAGACCAATACGGCCCAGCACCCGCTCGGTCACCTGCTCGCAGTCTTCGATTGCCTCATCACGCGATCGCCCGTCTAGTCCGAACCCTACGCGTATGCCTTCGAAGTCAAGGTGGACTCCGCACGCACGACCGACTTCGTCCTCGACCTGGTCGACGAGGCGCGGATGGCGCACGATTCCATCGGGTAGCTCGATTGACAGCAGAGCGCTCCAACTCCGTACCTGGCGTGCATGGGCGCTCGGCGCCGCAGACCGTGTCGGCATCTCGATCATTGATCCCATGCTGTCTCCACTGTCCTCACTGGACGGTTCGTGGTCGTCCGATGAGACGAGCCGAAGGTGTTCTCGGCTCTCGTGAGGTGCTCCGTCTGGGGGTCCCTCATGCACGAGGCGCTCCCGGAACAGAGGGGGCCATGATCCTCCCTCCAGGCGTAAGGCGCAACTGATTTGCCATCAAGTGCCATGCCCGTAATTCCATGCATGAAACTATATGGCAAGTGATGGCGCATGACAACGCCCTATCATGCTTTGTGCATGGTGCAAGCGTGGCTTCATGAGCCATGACGTAACATCCGTTGGCATGTCTGCGGTAACGGCGTGGGACGAGACAGTCCGGGAGCTTTTCGAGCTCGCCATTGCCGCGCACGACCACACCCAGACAGACTGCGCCGCGCGACTTCGGGAGCTAGGTGCCACTAGTGCAGATCAGAGCTCCGTATCCAAGTGGCTGTCTGGCGGCATCCGGACTCCGAGTAGCAGGATCCGTGCTGCCATCCAGAGGTACATCGATGAGGCGGATCTTGGTGAGAGAGACAAGCCCCGTACCGCCGACGC
>JBKEAI010000157.1:0-21163 GCA_047972145.1 Microthrixaceae bacterium | reverse complement strand
ACCGCGGAACCGGTGAGCTCCAGATGGCGCTGCACAGTCCTCTGGAGGAACTCCCGGTCGGGGTCCTCGATCGCCACCAGGGAGACCATCTCGTCGTTCAGCAACTCGGGCAGGAGCGACTCCGGGTCGTACACGTAGGCGATCCCCCCTGACATGCCGGCGCCCAGGTTCCGGCCGGCGGCTCCAAGGATCACCACGCGGCCGCCGGTCATGTACTCACAGGCGTGGTCCCCCACACCCTCGACGACAGCGGTCACCCCCGAGTTGCGTACGCAGAAGCGCTCCCCGACCACCCCGTTCAGGTAGATCTCCCCCGCGGTGGCGCCGTAGGCGATCACGTTGCCGGCGATGATGTTGTCCTCGGCCACCAGGGCCTCGTTGGAGTCGGTCGGCGGGGACACCACCAGGCGCCCCCCGGAGAGACCCTTGCCGAGGTAGTCGTTGGCATCGCCGTGCAAGCGCAGGGTGATGCCTCGCGGCACGAAGGCCCCGAAGCTGTTGCCCGCGGATCCCTCGAAGTCGACCACGATCGTGTCCTCCGGTAGCCCGGCAGCGCCGTGGCGTTTCGTGAGCTCGTGGCCGAGCATCGTGCCGGTAGTGCGGTTCACGTTGCGGATCGGCATCTCGAGGTGGACCGGTCGACCCGAGTCCAGCGCGTCCGAGCATTCCTCGATCAGCCGCCGGTCGAGGGCTACGTCGAGGCCGTGGTACTGCTCGCGGGTGTTCAGAAGGTGGTCCTGCTCCCAAGGCTCGACCACCTCGAGGATCGGGCTCAGGTCGAGCCCCGACGTCTTCCAGTGCTCGATCGCGTCGTCCGTATCGATCAACTCTGCGTGGCCCACAGCATCAGCTACCGAACGGAACCCGAGTGCTGCGAGGTGCTCGCGCACCTCCTCGGCGATGTAGAGCATGAAGTTCTCGACGAACTCCGGCTGCCCCGAGTAGCGCTCGCGCAACACCGGGTTCTGGGTGGCTATGCCGACCGGGCAGGTGTCGAGGTGACAGACCCGCATCATGATGCAGCCCGACACCACCAACGGGGCCGTCGCGAAACCGAACTCCTCGGCTCCGAGCAGCGCTCCGATGATCACGTCGCGGCCGGTCTTCATCTGTCCGTCGACCTGCACCACGATCCGGTCGCGCAGGCCGTTGAGCAGCAGGGTCTGTTGCGTCTCGGCGAGTCCCATCTCCCAGGGGGCCCCGGCGTGCTTGATCGACGTGAGCGGGCTCGCCCCGGTGCCACCGTCGTGACCCGAGATCAGCACCACGTCGGACTTCGCCTTGGCGACACCGGCCGCGACCGTACCCACTCCGACCTCGGCGACGAGCTTCACGTGGATGCGGGCGCCCGGATTGGAGTTCTTCAGGTCGTGGATCAGCTGGGCCAGGTCCTCGATCGAGTAGATGTCGTGGTGTGGTGGCGGTGAGATCAACCCCACCCCCGGGGTGGAGTGCCGCACCTCGGCCACCCACGGGTACACCTTGTGGCCCGGTAGCTGGCCACCCTCGCCGGGCTTGGCTCCCTGGGCCATCTTGATCTGTATGTCGTCCGCGTTGGTCAGGTAGTTGGAGGTCACACCGAATCGACCCGAGGCGACCTGCTTGATGGCGGAGCGGCGTGTATCGCCGTTGGCCTCGACCTCGAAGCGGCCGGGGTCCTCGCCGCCCTCACCGGTGTTCGACTTCGCGCCCAGGCGGTTCATGGCCACCGCAAGCGTCTCGTGTGCTTCGGCGGAGATCGACCCGTAGCTCATCGCTCCCGTGGAGAAGCGCTTCACGATCTCACTCGCCGGCTCCACCTCTTCGATCGGCACCGGCGTGCAGTCCTCGCTGCGGAACCGGAAAAGTCCGCGCAGGGTCGCGAGGCGTTCGGACTGGTCGTCGACCAGGCGCGTGTACTCCTTGAACACCTCGTACTGGCCGCTGCGGGTGGCGTGCTGGAGCTTGAACACCGTCTTGGGGTTGAACAGGTGGTACTCACCCTCGCGGCGCCACTGGTACTCACCGCCCGATTCGAGCCCGCGGTGTGCCATCTCGGTGGGACGCATCGGATATGCCTTCGAATGGCGCCGGCGGACCTCCTCTGCCACCTCGTCCAGACCGATCCCGCCCAGCCGCGACACCGTGCCGGTGAAGTACTCGTCCACGAGGTCCGCTCCGAGGCCGATCGCCTCGAAGATCTGTGCGCCGGTGTAGGACGCCGCGGTGGAGATGCCCATCTTCGACATCACCTTCAAGATGCCCTTGCCCGAAGCCTTCATGTAGTTGGCGACCGCGGTCTCGAAGTCGGTCATCGACGTCGAGTTGTCCTCGATGAGCTTCTCGATCGAGTCGAAAGCGAGGTACGGGTTGATCGCAGCCGCGCCATAGCCCAGCAGCAGGCAGTGGTGGTGCACCGTGCGGGCCTCACCGGTCTCGACTATCAGCCCTACCTGGGTGCGGGTCTTCTCCCTGATCAGGTGGTGGTGCACCGCCGAGGTGGCCAGCAGCATCGGGATCGGGGCCAGATCCTCGGTGGACATCTCGTCGGAGAGCACGATCACGTTGACGCCCTCCGCGATCGCCTCGGAGACCTCCGTACGGACACGCTCCAGGGCACGCCCCAGCCCGGGTCCACCGGAGAAGGCCGGGAACAGGCAACGGATCTTGCGGGCGCGGAACCTCGCGTCGGCCTCCTCGATGTGCAGGATCCGTTCGAGGGAATCGTTGTCGATGATCGGATGCGGGAGCTCGAGCAGCTGGCAGGACTCCGGGCCCGGATCCAGGATGTTCGCCTCGGGACCGATGTTGCGTCCGAGGCTCGTGACAAGCTCTTCGCGGATCGCATCCAGCGGCGGGTTGGTCACCTGGGCGAACAACTGTTTGAAGTAGTCGTAGACGAGCTTGGGTCGCTCCGACAGCACGGCGAGGGGTGTGTCGGTGCCCATGGAGCCGAGCGACTCGGCACCGTTGCGGGCCATCGGTTCGATCAGGACCTTCAGCTCTTCGATCGTGTAACCGAAGGTCTGCTGTTCGCGCAGCACATCACGGTGCGACTCGGTGATGTGTGCGGTGTGGGGCAGGTCGTCGAGGCGCTTCACCCCTGCATCGAGCCATTCCCCGTAGGGGTGCGCTGCGGCCAGCTCGGACTTGATCTCCTCGTCGTCGATGATCCGACCCTGGGAGGTGTCGATCAGGAACATGCGACCGGGCTGGAGGCGGCCCTTCTGGATGACCCGGGCAGGCTCGATCGGCAATGTCCCGACCTCCGATGCCATCACGACCAGCCCGTCGTCGCACACCCAGTAGCGCGACGGGCGCAGGCCGTTGCGGTCGAGGACTGCGCCCACGACGGTGCCGTCGGTGAAGGTCACCGACGCAGGGCCGTCCCACGGCTCCATGATCCCGGAGTGGAAGCGGTAGAAGTCACGGACCGCGGGATCCATGTGGCGGTGGTTCTCCCAGGCCTCGGGGATCATCATCAGCATCGCGTGGGGCAACGAGTAGCCACCCAGGTGCAAGAGCTCCAACGCCTCGTCGAGGCGCGCCGTGTCCGATGCTCCCTCGGTGCAGATGGGGAATATCCGTTCCAGCGCCTCGGGCGTGTCGCCGCCGGGCAGCAGCGGCGAGGCGAGCAGTGCCTCGCGGGCGCGCATCCAGTTCTGGTTGCCCTGCACGGTGTTGATCTCGCCGTTGTGAGCGACGAAGCGATACGGGTGTGCCAGGGGCCAGGAGGGGAACGTGTTGGTCGAGAAGCGGCTGTGCACGAGACAGAGCGCTGATTCGAACCGGTCGTCGCGCAGGTCGGCGAAGAACTCCCCGAGTTGGGGGGTGGTGAGCATCCCCTTGTACACGAGGGTTCTGGCCGACAGGGAGGGGAAGTAGATCTCCGCTTCAGGGGTACTCACCTCGTGTTCGATCCGCTTGCGTGCCACATACGCGAGACGGTCCAGCTCGATGCCGGACCGTTTGCCGTTGGAGTCCGCCACGAAGAGCTGGGCGAAGTGCGGCATCGCCGCCTCCGCGGTCGCACCTATGCCCGACGCGTCGATCGGAACCTCGCGCCACCCCAGCACAGCGAGCCCCTCGGAGTCGCACACCTTCTCGACGCCGTTCACCGCGGCCGCCCGGAGCTCTGCGTCACGGGGCAGGAAGGCCGTTCCCACCGCGTACGCACCCTGGTCCGGTAGGTCGAAGTCGACCTCGGCACGCATGAAGCGGTCGGGTACCTGAACGAGGATGCCGGCACCGTCGCCCGTGTTGGGTTCCGCCCCGGTCGCACCCCGGTGATCGAGGTTCATGAGAGAGGTGAGCGCCATCGACACGAGGTCGTGACTGGGCCGTCCGTGCATGTCGACCACGAAGGAGACCCCACAGGAGTCGTGTTCGTGTGCAGGGCTGTAAAGACCCGTCGGCTTCGGCTGCTCACTCGACATTTGGCGATCCTCCCGCCCCATCCGCCGGTGGTGGGTCCCACCCGCCACCGCTGCGTGGGGCCCCGTAGGGGCTCCGGCTGGGCGTGCGCGGCCCAGCTTCGACTGTTGTGGACCCGCATCGTTGCGGTCGCAGCGGTCCTGGCTACGGTGCTCAGGACTTGCTTGCGCTGCCCGGGCCCTCGTCGTGGGGCCACCGGTGCGCTGAGGGCAATGTAGTCGAAGTTCGCCCACCCACCCAACGGCATTCACAGGATGGGCGCGATCGCCCCTGCTCACCTGGCTGCCGGGGTTCCGGGGCTCCCGGGGTTCCCGTTGTACCGGGCGGCCCGGTTGGCTGCCCTAACATCGCCCGTCGTGGCCGACATGTCGCACCTCGAGGGGCTCGCTGGTTTCATCGGAACGTCGCCCACCCCCTGGCACGCCTCCCTGAACGGCGCCGCAATGTTGGATCGGTTCGGATTCTCCGCTGTGGACCCCTCATCCGAGCTCTCGGGGGCCCCTGGGAGGGGCTACATCGTGCGCGACGGAGCTCTGGTGGCGTGGAACGGCATACCAGGCAGTGGCGGGCAGCCGATGCGGATGATCGGTGCGCACACCGACTCGCCGGGACTGCGCGTTCGACCCCGCCCCGACAGGCAAAGGGCCGGAGCGCGCCAGCTGGTCGTGGAGGTGTACGGAGGGGCACTCGTGAACTCCTGGCTCGACCGCGACCTGACCCTGGCGGGCCGCGTGGTGCTCGCCGGTGCGGGGCGCGACGACGGCGGCGCCAGGGACCCTTACCACGTCGAGTTGGTGCACCCACCGGGGCCGCTCGCCCGGGTGCCACAGCTCGCCATCCACCTCGACCGCGAGACCCACACCGAGGGTCTGCGGCTCAACCCACAGCTCCACCTCACGCCGATGTGGGGTCTGGAGTCAGGCTCCCTCGATGGTCTCGTCCGATACCTGTGCGACCTGACGGGGGCGGGGTCACCCGAGGAGGTCCTGGGGTGGGACCTGTGCCTGGTCGACACCCAGGCTCCAGAGGTGCTGGGCGCCGAACGGGAGCTCTTCGCCAGTCCCCGGCTGGACGACCTGGCCTGCGCCTACGGAGCTGTGGTCGCCCTCGGTGAATCCGCCGAAGGCTCCGTCGTGGTGCTGAGCGACCACGAAGAGGTCGGCTCCTCCAGCACCACAGGGGCAGACGGCACCTGGTTCATCTCGGTTCTGGAGCGTCTCGCAGCGGGCGCGGGGATCGAACGCGCCGAGCTGCTCCGCTCGATATCGGGGTCTTTGTTCCTGTCGGCCGACATGGCTCATGCCACGCACCCCAACTACCCCGAACGCCACGAGGACAACCACTGGGTGCAGATGGGCGCAGGTCCGGTGATCAAGTACAACTCCAACCAGCGCTACGCCACCGACGCGCTCGGTGCCGCCGCGTTCAGATCGGCCTGTACCGATGCGGGTGTTCCGGTGCAGGAGTACTCCCACCGCGGTGACATCGCGTGCGGGTCGACGATCGGTCCGATCATCGCGGCGGGTCTTGCCGTGCGCACCGTCGACGTGGGGATGCCGCAGCTGTCGATGCACTCGATCCGCGAGCTGATGGCGGTGGCGGATGTGAACCACATGGTGGATTCGTTCCGAGCGTGGTTCGCATCGGGCACGTGACCTTGGTTCGGATCGGATTGGATCGGACCTGACCGGTCAACCCATGAATTGGGTTCACTTCGTGCGAGCACCGCCGGGTACCGGATCGTCTTCGTCGGGGAAAATCTGTCGGTTGGATACTGTTGGGTTTCTCAGGTTCGTTGTAGAGTCGTAGGTGTGCAGCGAGAGGACGCTATACAGATCCTTGGCTTGGACCCTCTCCAGGCGCGGGATTTCGCGAAGGTGCGCACCGCCTACCACCGGCGGATGCGCGCGGTTCACCCTGATCTGAACCCGCATCCCGATGCCTCTGCTGCCACTGCGATGGTGAGCTCGGCCTACGACCTGCTCTACAAGGCCCACCGTGCCGCGAAGGTATCCCAGGAGCGTCGCAGGAAATCTGAATCCACATCAGGGATTTCTTCGACCCCTTCGGCCTCTTCGGACTCGGCGGGCCCCACTTCCAATCGCACCCGGCGGAGCACCACCAAGCGGGCGAGGGTCCTCAACGACACGACCCTCACCGTCACCGGCTCCGCCGTCGAGGTGTTCGAGCTCTCACTCTGCGCGGCGAAGAGGTTGGGTGAGGTCTCCCACGCGGAGAGTGACGACGGGATGATCGCGGTGGTGGCGGAGTTCCTACACACCGCTCCCTGCTCACTCAGCCTCCAGGTGACACCCAGGGGCCGCGACAGGGCCCACGTGCGTTGTCATGTGGAACCGCTGTCCCCGGGTGAGACCCCGCCGGTGGCGGCTGTCACCCGACTCGTCGCGCAGACGATCGAAGAGGTGCAGGTACGGGCCGCGAGTTGAGCCTGGGGATAATCTGCCGCGATGACCTCGACCATGGAGACACGCGACCCGCGTGACGGTTCCCTCATAGCGGTCGTGCCCGACATGTCGCGGCCCGATGTGGTGGCAGCGGTGGCGCGCGCCAGAGCCGCGCACCCGAGGTGGGCCGAAGCAGGCTTCGCACAACGCCGACAACACCTGCTGGGTGTGCGCGACCGGTTGCTCGACCGGGCAGAGGAGCTTGTCGCCACGATCTGTTCTGAGACCGGCAAGCAGCCGGCCGAGGCGGTCACCACGGAGTTGATGGCGGTCTGCGACGCGATGGAGTGGTACGCGCGCCACGGCGCGGCGGCTCTTCGCCCCGTACGGGTCTCACCGGGCACGCTCGCCCACAAACAGGCGTGGAAGGAGTACTCCCCAGTTGGGGTCGTAGGAGTCATCTCGCCCTGGAACTACCCGTTCACGCTCTCGATGACTCCGCTCGTCACGGCGCTGTTCGCAGGCAACACGGTCGTCCTCAAGCCGTCGGAGGTCACACCGACGGTGGGTCTGGTCATCGGTGAGCTCTTCGAATCCGACGACTTCGGAGGCATCGTGCAGGTGGTGACCGGCGGCGGTGCCACCGGCGAGGCACTGGTGCGCTCGGGGGTCGACAAGGTGGTGTTCACCGGGTCGGTTGACACCGGCCGCAAGGTGATGCGCGCTGCGTCGGACACCCTCACGCCGGTCCTGCTGGAACTCGGCGGCAAGGACCCGATGATCGTCGCCAGGGATGCCGATCTCGACCGCGCCGCCAAGGGCGCTGTGTGGGGGGCGTTCCAGAACAGCGGACAGACCTGCATGTCGGTGGAGAGGGTCTACGTGGATGGCTCGGTTCACGACGAGTTCCTCGGCCGTGTGCTCGAGCAGACATCGCGTATCCGCCAGGACGACACCGGATCCGGCGACATCGGATCGATGACCTTCGCCCCCCAACTCGACAAGGTCGAAGCTCACATCGAAGATGCACTCGGGCGCGGAGCGAAGCTGGAGTTGGGGGGCCACCGCCTCGATCGCCCCGGACTCTGGTTCGAGCCCACCGTGCTCAGCGGAGTCGATCACACGATGGCGGTGATGACCGAGGAGACGTTCGGTCCGGTCCTGCCGGTGATGTCGGTCGGCGACATCGACGAGGCGATCAAGCTGGCCAACGATTCTCGGTACGGCCTCAACAGCTCGGTCTGGACCACCGATCGCATCATGGGCGAGCGGGTCGCGTCGAGGCTGGAGACCGGTAACGTGTGCATCAACGACTGCCTCGTGAGCTATGCCGTGACCGGGCTGCCCTTCGGTGGGGTCAAGGATTCGGGCATCGGACGGGTGCACGGTGCCGAGGGGTTGCGTGAGTTCTGCGACGTCAAGTCCGTCCTCGGCCAGAAGCGCCTGCCGTCGATGCGTGAACCATGGTGGTTCCCGCTGCCGGCCAACATGGACCGCCTCACCATCGCCACGCTGCGGCTGCGATACGGGCGCAGCGCACGAACCCGCCTCCGCGGCCTTACCGCCCGCCGGTAGGAACCGCTCCGGTGTACCGGTGAACACCGGTGCCCCTACCGGTCAACAAGGGGTCTTTTGGCCTACAGATCTTTCTAGTTGATGTCGATACCTTTCGAAGTCACGACCGAAAGGCGACCCGGCATGGGCATTCGACAGAACAGGTGGATCCGCCGTGCTGCGCATGGTCGCGGGCAACGTGGCGCCGTTCTCGTCGAGGCAGCACTGGTCCTACCGGTGATGATCCTGGTCGTGATGGGCATCATCGAGTTCGGCTTCGCGTTCGCGTCGTCGACGACCACCACCGGGGCTAGTCGTTCGGGGGCACGCCTCGGCGCCGCCGCCTATGCGACTGCGGGCACGATTCCCGCCAACCAACGCACCGCTGCCGACCAGATCGCCGCGACGGTGTCCGCCGATCTGGTGGGTCTCACCTCGGCAGAGCCGGTCGGCATGACGATCTACCGCGCCGATTCGGCATCATCCGACGGGGCCCCGATCGGGGGCTTTCCCGACGACGGGATGGTCGGCGGATGCACCACCGACTGCTTCCGCTACCTGTGGGATTCCGCAACCGAGCAGATGAAGTACGACTCGGGTGGCTGGCCCGACCCGGATGCCTGCGGCATGAACCTCGACTCGATCGGCGTGTACGTGCAGGCGAAGCACGACTACATCACCGGCATGATCGGCGACCACGTGTATGTCGACGGACAGACGATCATGCGCCTCGAACCGTTGCCGTCGGACCAGTGCTCGGGGAGCCCGGACTGATGGCCGCCAAGCCGCAATGCCTGACCGCTGTGCAGCCCAGCGTTAGTACCGACACAACACAACCCGACACGACACAACCCGACACAGCACAATCGGGATCGACGCCACGACGCGGCCGCTCCGAGGAGGGACCGCGAGAGCGTGGTTTCGTTCTCGTGTGGATCGCCCTCATGCTGTTCATGCTCCTGGCGGTCGCAGGCTTCGCGGTCGACCTCGGAAACTGGTGGCTCCAGTCGACCAAACTCCAGAACGCCGTCGACGCCGGGGCTCACGCCGGGGCCGTCTTCCTACCCGACAACGAGCCCGAAGCCGTTTCGAAGGCGTTCGACGAGGTCGCCAAGAACGGCTTCAACGACCATGCACTGCCCGGGCCCTCCAACGCGACGGTGCACGCCGAGCAGATGCCCAACCCCTACCAGCTCCGGGTCGAGGCGACCACCACGATCGACAACTTCTTCCTCTCGCTGATCGGCTTCGACACCCAGACCCTCACCCGCGATGCGGTGGGCGAGTTCGAGTTGCCCATCGCCATGGGTTCGCCGCAGAACAAGATCGGCAACGACCCCGAAGAGGGTGACCTCGATTCACAGTTCTGGTTGAACCTGGCGGGGCCAGGCGAGGACAAGATCAACGGCGACCGCTACCAGACCAAGTACTGCTCGACCAGCACCGCCAACTGCACCGGCACGAGGAACCCGGGGATCAAGAACGACGACTACTCCTTCGACGGGTACTTCTTCACCGTCGACGTGAAGAACGTCGTGCCCGGCGAGGACCTGAACATCGACGTGTTCGACGCGGCGATGACCCACGTAGGCAACTTCTGTGAAACGAACAGGCTTCCGAACGCCGGCCAGCGTGCCGCACTGGCGGCACTGCCGGGCAACCCGTACCCGGATGCTCAGACCCGCTTCGCCCCGGGAACCACCCAGTGGTGCACCGGCGACTCCTTCTATGCCGGCGGCAAGGGCGATGCCCGGACGTCGTTCATCGTGCGCGAGCCCGACGACACACCGTGGTCGGTGACCGACAACCCCATCGTCAACGCCGCTACCTGCTCCCCCATGGCCATGCCCGCCTATCCGGGAGCGACCGGCACCCGGGTGTACCAGTACCTGGACCCATTCGACGGCAACTACGACGCCGAGGGGATCCGCAACCCCAACGACGGGGTGCTCACCTTCGCCGAGACGTTCAGGCAGTGGGCCACGCTGTGCAGTATTCCCGCCGGGACGGTCCAGGAGGGCAAGTACATCATCCAGATGCGCACCAACGCCTCCCCCGCTACCCCGCTGACCTACAACTCGTCGGTCAAGACATACGGTTTCAACCGCATGAGCATGCGGGTGGGCTTCGGCGCCGACTCCGCGGTGCTCGATGGCTCGAACGTATCGATCAGCGCACGGACACGCCTGCCGATCTACGCGAACGCGGATGACACGAACACGACCTTCCCGCTGGCCCGGCTGACCCCCAACGACGCGGGACGCACCATGCGCGTGACCCTTTTCGACATGGGTGACGCCAACAACGCGGGCACCCTGCGGGTCCTCGCACCGAGTGAGTCCACCTCAGAGTTCGTCGACTGCAAGTTCACCCGCAACGACGGCGCCAACCTGAACGTGTCGAGCAACTGCCAGCTCAACAACGTGAGGACAAGCACGGGCTTCAACGGGCGGATCGTGACCGTCGACGTTCCCATTCCAGAGGACTACGACTGCAACGTCGCGAGCGGAACCGGTTGTTGGACGCGGGTCCTGTCGTCGTTCCCTGGTTCGGGCACCCACGACGTGACCACATGGTCGGCCACGATCCTGGGCAGCCCCGTGCGCCTCGTGGAGTGAACTGCTCCGAGACCGCTCCGCGAGCTTGCGACAACGGCCCGTGCTGAGTTCAGTGGCGTATTTCCAGCCGGCCTGCTTCCGGCCGGCCTACTTCCGGCCGGGTTGCCTTCCACCGAGCGATCCGCTCCCCCATCGGTGACGAGGGTCCGGCCTCCACGAAGGGCCAGATCTCCTCGGCGAGACGTCGCCAGTTGTTGCGCGCGCGCAGGTCTCCGAAGATCGCGTAGAGCCCGAGGTTGATGCGTTGGATGATCACCATCGAAGCGGGCAGGTTCGCCGACCTCATCAGCTCTGCATACGGACCTGAGAGATCGAAGAAGTGGCGCAGCGACTCCGAGGAGTACTCAGGGGTCATCTCCATGACCGAGTCCTCCAACACGAAGCTGTAGAAGTGTCCGAAGTACCCGTCGATCGTCTCGTCGTCGAAGTTGGAGTGCTGAGGGAGGATCCCGATCCGCTCCACGAGATCCCTGAACCCGGCGGGGTCGCGTTCGAGCACTATGAGACGGATCATCTCCTCGAACTGCTCGACCTCTGCCAGCGTGAAGCGCTTGACCAGGCCGAAGTCCAGGAACGTGACCTTTCCATCGCCGCGGAACAGGTAGTTGCCCGGGTGCGGGTCGCCGTTGAACACACCGAGTTCGTAGATCGACCCGAACACGAAACGGTAGATCGTCTCCGCGGCGGCCTGGCGCTGATCGTCGGACCAGTCGACGACCTCGCCGAAGCGGGCTCCTTCGACGAACTCGGTGCTCAGCACCCGCTTGGTGCTCAACTCCGGGCACACCTCGGGCACGTGGATGTAGGGATGCCCGCGGTATGCGTCCGCGAAGAGCTGCTGGTTGTCGGCCTCCTGTTCGTAGTCGAGCTCCTCGAGCACCCGCGCCGACAGCTCCTCGACGATGGGGCCGGGGTCCAGCCCGGGGAACAACATGCCCAACAGCGAGAACAGGAGCTCGCTGTTTCCGAGGTCGGCCGCGATGGCGTCGCCCACTCCGGGATACTGGACCTTGACCGCCAGATCACGCCCCTCGTGGTCGGTTGCCCGGTGGACCTGACCGATCGATGCAGAGGCGATCGGCTGGCGGCTCCATCGTGCGAAGAGCTCTTCGGGAGGGGCTCCCAACTCCTCTCGGATCACCGAAGCCGCCAGCTCGCTCGACATCGCAGGTGCGTCGGACTGGAGTTGTGAAAGCGCGTCGCGCACCGGCTCGGGGAGGCCCTGGTCGAGGTAGCTGGCCATCTGGCCCAGCTTCATCAGCGCACCCTTCATCTCCCCGAGGGCCTCGGTGACCTGCTCCGCGGTGCGCAACTCGAACGCAGCGTTGAGCTGCTCGGCGCGCTCGGAGGACACCAGCGCAGAGCGGGCCCTGGTAGCGGCGAGGTCGGCCCCGGTGCGCGCCGCGACCGACGCCATGCGGGCCGAGCGGTGCAGGCGCTTGTTTGGGTTCCGAGAGAGCGCGCTGCGCGACGCACCAGGCTGTGCAGCCGACGGCGCACCCCTGCGACGCAACACGATCACCAAACCCGCGGTCGCCGCGCAGGCAGTTGCTATGCACATCGCCGCGCGGCCGGGTCCACGAGTGGCGCGAGTTGTCTTCCGGTTCATCGACACCGGCGGTTCATCGTCGCTGCCGGTCATCGTCGCCGCAGGGTCGACCGAGTTGCTCAGTCGGATTCGGAGATGGTCAGCGAGTTGATCACCACAGGTTCACTCGGGCGGTCCTGAGCGCCTGTGGAGACCTTCTGGATCGCAGCGAGCACGTCGAGGCCCTCGATCAACTTGCCGAACAAGGAGTACTGCGGTGGTAGCTGGATCCCGTGGGCGCCCGACACGATGAAGAACTGGCTTCCGTTGGTGTCCGGTCCTGCGTTGGCCATAGCCAGTGAACCGATCTCGTAGTCGCCGGCCTTGGGCAGCTCGTCGGCGAACCGGTAACCCGGGTTGCCCCGGCCGGTGCCCTCGGGGCAACCGCCCTGGATCATGAAGTCGCGGATGATCCGGTGGAACCCGAGCCCGTCGTAGTACTTGTAGCGTGCGAGGCACACGAAGTTGTTGACTGTGCGGGGCGCCTTCTGTGGATAGAGGAAGGCGGTCATGGTGCCGAGGTTGGTGTCGATCGTCGCGGTGTACTGCTTCGACTCGTCGATGCACATCGGCATCTCTGTATCGAAGCGCCTCGTCTGGGTCGCTGAGCCGTCTGTCGGGGGGCACTCGGTGGGCATGTGGGTCCTTCGTGGATCTCGGTGCAGGACTACGGTGTGTCCGCAGGTGTCCGACCGACGGTAGTGGCCACGGTCGCCTCAGCGGAACCGCTGGAGGGCTTCTTGGGCCGCTGGTTCGTCCAACTCGAGTACAGCCGCTCCACCGATGCGGGCCCCGGTGACGGGTAGCAGCACCGCTTCGGGAGTGGTCCCACCGAGCCGACGAGCGAGTGAGATCGCGTCCAGGAGGCCGAGCTGTGTGTCGACTGTGAGACCGCCCGACATTGCCGAGGCGGCTTTGCCAAGGGCGATCGGGTTCCGTTCGGATCCCACCTCGCCCAGTGCCGTGAGCAGGAACTGGCGCTGGCGCTCCTGACGGCCGAGGTCGGCTGTCGGATCCTTGACCTCCTGGCCGTCGATGATCTCTGTGTAGTTGCGTGCGCGTACGTACGCGAGTGCCTGGGTGCCATCCAGGGTGACCGGTCCTGCCGTCTGGACGTTGAGACCTGATCCAGGGTCGAACGCCGGGTTGGGGAACTCGATCGTGATCCCACCGACCGCATCGATGAGCCCGGAGAACGACGCGAAGTCCACCTCCGCATAGTGGTTGACCGGCACCAGGAGGTTGGTGCGCACGGCGTTGACCAGGTTCGCGGGGCCGTCGTTGTAGGTGCCGTTGATCCGACCGTGCTCGCCGGTCGCCGGGTTCTCCACCCACAGGTCCCTCGGGATCGACATCATCTGGGACCCCTCGGGACCGACCCTCAGCAGGATGATCGTGTCCGCCCGCCTTCCCGAGACCGTGGGCTCGGCGGCATCGGGTGCCTCCGGGTCGAGGTTCTCGCGCGAGTCGGAGCCGACCAGGAGGTAGTTGGTCGCATCACCGCTCACGGGATCGAGTGCATCTCCGAGGTCCACCCTGTCGATGCCCCTGTACGACGACCACACCCAGACCATGTAGATCAACAGGACGGCCAGAACTCCCGCTACGAACATCCAGATCCACTTGCGCCGCCGTCGCTTCGGTGGAGGGCCTCCCGGATGTGTCGTCGGCGGCTGGGGTCCCCGTGGTTGTCTTGCGGGCGGTTGTCTTGCGGGCGGTTCTGTTGTCGGCGGTTGTGTTGTCGGCGGTCGCGTGTCGGGCGGGGGCACCTGGTGTTGTCGCGGTGGCGCTGAGTCGCCTCCTGCCGGGTCTGCCGGTGCCCGCGGACCAGGTGGGGTTGCACGAGGTGCGGGCGTTCGGGGTGGGGGTGCTTGGGGTCTGAGCGGCGGTACCGGGGGGCCTGGAGCAGGCTGGACCGGAACGTGCCACTGACGGCCGGGTCCGCTGGGGGTGCTACCCGGTTCGTCAGGCACCGATCCAGTGTGGCATCACGATGTGCGCAGGAAGCGAACCCCACCGTGGCGCGGGCCCTATCGTGTCGGCGTGCAAGACGAGGATCCCCGTAGCCAGGGCATGCCAGAGGACGCTGTGTCAGGCGATGGTCGAGACGACAGCGCGACAGGTGACGGCTTGTCGGATACGGGTGCTCCGGAGGACGGTTCCTCCGACCTTGCGGCCGGTGCCGAGGTGCACAGGTCCGCGCGATCGCGATCCGCGAAACGGGTGTGGGTTCCCTACGCGGTGGCAGGTGCGTTGGTGGTCATCGTGGTAGCCCTGTGGGCCGCACGCAGCACCGGTGAACGACCCTCTCTTGGATCGGGGGCCGCCGAGGAGTCCAACGGTGAGGGCGCCGGAACCTCGGGCTCGACCGCCGACACCTCCGCGGCCCCAGGCACGGGTGGCGCCGTCGGTGCCGTGGTGTTCTCCCCTGGAACCGAGCCGTTTCCAAGCGGAGGTTGCGACGCTCCATCAGCAGCCCCGCAGGCGGACCTGGTTGTGGACTCCCAGACCGTGGCCTCGGCGGCCTTCGTTCCTCCCGCAGAACCCGCCGGCCCCGGGACACCCTCTCCGTTGATCGTCGTCATCAGTGAGGCAGGGCTCTCCTCGGAGGATCTCGAGAACCTCAGCGGCACCTTCGCAACTGCGGGCACGGCCTACAGGGTCGGGGTCTCCCCGGTCGCGTCGGATCCCGTGCTGGTGGGTCGGGCGACCGCGGCGCTGATCGGTGAGTTGATCAACACGCAGTGCATCGACATGTCCAGGATCAACCTCGTGGGGTTCGGGTCCGGTGCCGCCTCCGCTGCCACCGTCATCTGTGAGGCTCCCGGCCTCGTATCGGGCGTCGCAATGGTGGCGGGGCTGGCAGGCCCGGCGTGCGACGTGGACCCGCCCGTGGCTGTGCGCATCCAGGCCAACGGCGATGACCCGTCGATCGACTCGGGTACCGCACTGCTGGAGGTCGGCTCGTCATGGGCGAACGCCCAGGGACTCAGCGGCGACACCGTCGACGGACGCGACGAGGACACGATCATCCGGGAATGGACCTCGCCCGATGGGCTCACGGTCAGGACGCTCTGGAACGCCACCGGCGGGCACAACTGGACACTCGACTCCTCGGTCGAGGTCGGCCCGTTCATCGCGGAGAACGCCCGCTCCCGCTGATCCCCCACCCCGATCCGTTCTGTGGTGCGAAACGAGCCCGTGGAGCTAACGACGCACCACAGAACGGGGATTCACCACAGGAACCCGATGGAGTCAGCGGAGGCGGGGACCGGAGATCCACGCGACCAGGCTTCGGCGTGTGCCCGAGCGCAGCGGCGTCACCCGGTGGTATTCGAACGCGGTGAATCCGATGGCGGTGCCACGCTTTCGCACCGTGTCGTGGTACTGGCGTTGCTCGGCCGGGTCGTAGTCGCTTGTGACCTCGAGGAACTCGAGGTCACCTCCGGTGTAGTCGGTCGAATCGCTGAGTTGGACTACCAGCGAGAGCTTGCGGTCGTCCACCCCGTCGTCGAGGCCGTCCTGGTGCCATGTGTAGTGGGCACCCGCGCCTTCGTAGAGCGTGTACTGGAGGTCCTCCACGATTCCGTCCACCGCCAGACCCCAGGCTTGGTTGCAACGATCCGAGAGCATCTCCATGCGCTCGAAGATCCACTCGGTGTCCTCGCCCCTGGGAATCCAGGCTACGACGGTCTCCCTGAGCGGTCCGGGTCCGCTGAGTCCCTCGATACCAGCGGACTCGGGGCCGCCCGATTCGAGCACCAGGTGCCCGATGCGTTGGATCTCGTCGCACTCCGCTCCCGAGAACGCGTCGGGCTGCACGATGTAGCTGGGCCAACTCACCGGAGGTTGGCCGACCGGGCGGCGTAGAGCGGTTCGGGCACCCCACGAAGGTAGCCAACGCGCACCTGGTCGTTGCGGGTGCGATGATCCCCGGATGCGCATCTCCGCGAAAGTCGACTACGCGGTGCGGGCCGCGCTCGAGTTGGCCCGTTCGTCACCCGACCGGGGCTCCCCGCCGACCAAGGGAGACTCGATCGGCGAGGCTCAGCAGATCCCCACGAAGTACCTCGAGAACATCCTCTCGGAGATGCGCCGCGCAGGCATCGTGGCGAGCCGCCGCGGCAGCGACGGGGGTTACTGGCTGGCGCGCCCGGCGGACCAGGTGAGCGTGGCCGACATCATCCGCGCCGTCGAGGGGCCGCTCGCCGATGTGCGGGGTCAGGCACCCGAGGATCTCGCGTACTCCGGCGTGGCCCGACCCCTCGAGGCTGTGTGGCTGGCGACGCGTGCATCGGTGCGTCGAGTGCTCGAGACCGCCACACTCGGTGCCATCCTCGACGGGGAACTCGGATCGGTCATCGGGGATCTCCTGGCGGATCCCGATGTACGCGAGCGGCGCTGAAGCACTCCTGCCATGATTGCCGGACCCGGACATCGGCCCTCGAAGCCCAGACAGGAGCACACCGGAGATGACTGACAACTACCGCGTGTTGGCCGACGCACTGCCTGCCATGGTGTCCGACGGCCGCTTGAGCACCGGAGACGAGGCAGCGACGGACTACCGGGGCGACGAGTGCCTGACCGTCGATCCGGTCCTCCCGGCGGCGGTTGCTGTGCCACTCGACACCGACGAGGTGGCAGCGTTGCTCGAGGTGTGTGGGGCACACGGGATCCCGGTCACGGGGCGCGGTGCGGGCACGGGCCTGTCGGGTGCAGCCGTGCCGTCTCCCGATGGCCTCGTTGTTAGCTTCGAGCGGATGAACCGGGTGCTCGAGATCGACACCGACAACCACGTCGCAGTGGTGCAGCCCGGCCTGCGGCTGAACGAGCTCGACGAGGTGCTGGCCCCGCTCGGGATGGTGTATCCCGTGTACCCCGGCGAGTACTCCGCCAGCATCGGAGGCAACGTCAACACCAACGCCGGTGGGATGAGGGCCGTGAAGTACGGGGTCACCCGGCACCACGTACTGGGTCTGGAGCTCGTGCTGGCCGGTGGCACGGCCATGCGCTGCGGGGGGAAGATCGTGAAGTCGAGCGCCGGCTACGACCTGACCCAGCTCGTGCTGGGCAGCGAGGGCACCCTGGGCCTCGTCACCGAGGTGACGCTCAAGTTGCATCCCCGTCTCGCCCACCAGGCGACGGTTCTGGCCCCGTTCGCCACGCTCGATGAGGTCACCACCGCTGTGCCACGGATCATCGACTCCGCTGTGGAGCCGCTGATCCTGGAGTACATCGACCTCATCACGATGTCGGCCACCCGCAACCACACCGGCCTGGAGCTCGGCATCCCCGAGGAGATCGAACAGAGCGCACTGGCCTACCTGGTGGTCATGCTCGAGAGCGCGCACGAGGACCGTCTCGAGGCCGACACCGAGTCGCTTGCTACCCACCTCGCCGAGCTGGGAGCCCTCGACGTGTACGTCCTCCCGCCCGCCGCGGCTGAACAGCTGATCTCGGCGCGCGAGCAGGCGTTCTGGATCTCGAAGGCCAACGACGCGGACGACATAGTCGACGTGGTCGTGCCCCGCGCACAGGTGCCGGTATTCATGGAGCGGGTGTCGGCTCTGGCCGGCGAGTATGAGGCATTCATCGCAGGCTGTGGCCACGCCGGCGACGGAAACGTCCACCTCGGGGTCTTCGGTGGCGGGGACCCCGTGAAGCGCAAGGCGATCCTCACCGACCTGTTCGCAACCGCCACCGAGCTCGGCGGGGCGATCTCCGCGGAGCACGGCATCGGCACTGCGAAGCGCGACTACTACCTGGCCCTGGAGGACCCCTCCAAGGTCGAGTTGATGCGCAGGATCAAGTCGGCGTTCGATCCCGAGGGGATCATGAACCCCGGGACGATCTTCTGAGCCATCTTCCCGGCGATGCCCGACAACCTCAGAGGTCACCGATGACCCGATCCCAGACCAACGCAGACCACAGATGCAGGAGAGCCAGATGAACGGCGCACAAGCACTCATCCGTACCCTCGTGGACGCAGGTGTCGACACCTGCTTCATGAACCCCGGCACCTCGGAGATGCACTTCGTGGCAGCTCTGGACGACGTGCCGGACATGCATGGCGTACTCGCGCTGTTCGAGGGTGTCGCTACCGGTGCCGCTGACGGCTACGCACGCATGGCAGGAGGTCCGGCGGCCTCGTTGCTGCACCTCGGTCCAGGGCTCGGAAACGGGCTCGCCAACCTCCACAACGCCCGTCGCGGCAACACGCCTGTGGTCAACATCGTCGGTGACCACGCGACGTACCATGCCCGCTACGACGCGCCGTTGCAGTCCGACATCGCGGCCATCGCATCAGCGCTGGATGGTTGGGTGCGGTCGTGCAGCGATCCGGCACAGGTCGCCGCGGATGCGGCGACCGCCGTCGCCGTGGCCCAGGAGCCCCCCGGTCAGGTCGCCACGTTGATCCTGCCAGCGGACGTCTCGTGGTCCGAATCCACAGGACCTGCGGCAGCGGTGCCTGTGCAGGTCGCCGGGAAGGTGGGCGAACCCGTCGTAGCGGCGGTTGCCGATGCCCTGGCGGGAGACGGTCAGGTCGGGATCATGGTCGGCGGTGCCGCCTGCACGAGCGACGCTCTCGACCTCGCTGGGACGCTCTGCGCTCGCAGCGGTGCGACGTTGCTCGCCGAGACATTTCCCGCGCGCCTCGAGCGCGGTGCGGGGCGCGTCGAGCCTCAGAGGCTCGGATACCTCGCGGAGTTCGCCGAGGCGCAGCTCGCAGGGCTCGACCACCTCGTCCTGGTGGAGGCCAGGGAACCGGTGTCGTTCTTCGCCTATCCCGACAAGGCCTCGACCCTCGTCCCGGCGGGCTGCGAGGTGCACAAGCTGGTGGCTCCAGGGCAGGACCGCATCGATGCGCTCGCTCGGGTGCTCGAGCGGATCGGTGGCGACGCAGAGCCCACCCGCCAGGCGGCTCAACGTCCGGAGCTGCCGACGGGGTCACTCGACGGCGAGACCTTGGCCAGGACGATCGGAGCATTGCTGCCCGAAGGGGCGATAGTGTGCGATGAGGGGAACACCACAGGACTGTTCGTGTCGGGGGCGACCGCCGGTGCTCCACCGCATGACTGGCTGACCCTTACAGGGGGTTCGATCGGTTTCGGCATGCCGGTGGCCACCGGTGCCGCGGTGGCATGCCCGGAGCGCAAGGTGCTCAACCTGGAGTCGGACGGCAGCGCCATGTACACGTTCCAATCGCTGTGGACACAGGTGCGCGAGGGCCTGGACGTGACCACCGTGATCCTCAACAACAGCTCCTATGCGGTGCTCGAGATGGAGCTCGCCCGCGTGGGTGCCAGTGCCGATGGAGCTAAGGCGCGCGAGATGCTGGATCTGACCGGACCCGATCTCGACTTCGTGTCGATGGCCAGAGGTCTCGGTGTGGATCAGGCGACCCGCGCCATGAGCGCCGAGGAGTTCAACGAGCAGTTGGGTGCGGCGCTGGCAGCGGAGGGGCCTGCGCTCGTGGAAGCCGTGGTACCACCGTTGATGTGACCACCCGTTGGGTACCGGCGGACTTCGGTGGGTGTGGCTACTCAGTGGAGGCTGTACTACGGACACTGTTCTACGGACGCAACTCGGCGGACGTAGTTCAACGGATCCAGTTCAACGGATACAGCTCAGCGGATCCAGCTCAGCAGACGAAGGACCAGTCGTCCCAGTCGGGAGTGTGCATGCGCCGCCTGTACTCGGTGGTGTGGCCCACCCAGTTGTTGGTGATCCGTCCGTCGTCGGTCTTGTACCAGGAGGTGCAGTTGCCGGCCCAGACCGTGTTCGCACTGCGCTCGATGATCTCGGCGTCCCAGCGCTGTTGAGCCGCGTCGGTCACCTCCACCGCTCGCGCTCCGCGTCGGTCGAGTTGCTCGATGGCCGCGATCGCGTAGGAGACCTGCTGTTCGATCATCAACAGGATCGAGTTGTGCCCCAGGTTGGTGTTGGGTCCGTAGAGGATGAACATGTTCGGGAATCGCGGTACGGCGATCCCCAGGTAGGCCACCGGGGCGTTGGCCCACGCCTCGTTGAGGTCTGTCCCTGCGGACCCGATGATCTTGAGCGGGGTGAGGAAATCGGTTGTGGTGAACCCCGTGCCGAACACGATCGTGTCGAGGTCGTGGTGTGTGCCGTCTTCGGTCTGCACCCCGCGGGGTGTGATCCGCTCCACCTGTGAGGCGCTGACCGAGACGTCGTCGCGCACGAGTGTCGGGTACCACTCGTTGGACAACAACAATCGCCGGCACCCGGGCAGGTAATCCGGTACCAGGACCTCCCGGGGCAGCTCCGGGGTCGCGATCTTCGACAGTTCCTTGTCGATCCGCTGTTGCAATAGCCGACCCAACAGCGAGTTCCTCCTCATCAGGTTGAACTTCGTCTCGAGACGCCAGTAGGTCCACCAGCGATACGCGCGGCGTACAACCGGGATGTGGGAGAAGGCGAAGATCTCCCAGGCGCGGAACGCCCGGTCGGGCTTCGGCACGACGTGGTTCGGCGTGCGTTGGAACAACGTGAGGTGTCCGGCCTCTTTGGCGACCGGCGGTACGAACTGGATCGCGGACGCACCGATGCCGATCACTCCGACA
>JBKEAI010000153.1:0-2455 GCA_047972145.1 Microthrixaceae bacterium | reverse complement strand
TGGTGATCTCGGTGGAGGCCGGCCTCGGTTTCGAACAGGCTCTCGACCGGGTGATCCACTCCGTGCCCGGTGCGATGAGCGACGAGTTCTCCCGCATGCTCGGCGAGACGCGTGCCGGTGCGAACCGTTCCGATGCGATGAGGGCGTTGGACGACCGCTGCAACGTGCCTGAACTGCGCAGCTTCGTGATGGCGATCATCCAGGCGGACACCTTCGGGGTGTCGATCGGGCGGGTGCTGCGCAGCCAGTCCGAGGAGATGCGCATCAAGCGACGCCAGCTCGCTGAGGAACAGGCCCAGAAGGCTCCAGTGAAGATGATGATCCCGATGGTGTTCTGCATCTTCCCGGCCTTGTTCGCGGTCGTGCTCGGCCCGGCGATCCTCCAGATCAAGGACGGGCTGTGAGATGGGTCGCGGTGTGCCCGAGCCTGCCGGGGGCAGTGTTGTAGCTGCTGGGGGCGGTGTTGTAGCGGTCCCGGACGGTGGTGCGGCCGCCGAGGACACTGAGGTCGACACCCGGCGATCTGGGTGGGAGCGGGCGCTGGCACTGCTCGTCGCCGGCATGTCCGCTCTCGCAGCGTCCAGTCCGATATCGGACAACAGTCTGCTGACCCACATCGCGACCGGCCGTCTCCAGGTTGCGTCGGGCCTTCCGCAGTTGAACCCGTTCCTCGTCACCTCGACGGATTTCCCGGTGCCCAGCTGGTGGTGGTCGTGGGTGCTCGGTTGGAGTGAACGGATAGCGGGCCTCGGGGCCGTTCGGTTCCTCACCGCCGTCGTCGCGGGTGTGCTCGGGTGGCTTGTGGTGCGCTGTTCGCGTCCACATGACGAACCACTGGTTCCCGCGGTCAATCCGTTGGTGCAAGCGCTCCCCGCGGGGGTCGTGTTCGTACTACTCACCCCGACCCTCAACGCCCGCCCCGGCCTGGTCGGATACGCCCTGCTCGCACTCGCACTGGTCATCTGGCGTGAGCGCCTGTCGCCGTTGTTGGCGGTGCCGTTGTTCGCGGTGTGGGTGAACGTCCACGGTAGCTGGCTGTACGGGGCGGCGGTGCTCGGGATCCTCTGGGTGGCCGAGGCCATCGACGACCACGCACCGCACCTGGAGCGGTTCCGCTATGGGGCAGCCGCGGTCGGCGGCCTGATCGTCGGCGGGCTGTTCTATCCGGAGCGGTTCCGTCTGGTGTTGTTGCCCACCGAACAGCTCGGGAGTGCGACCGCCCGTGAAGCGATCAGCCAGTACCAGGAGTGGCGACCTGCTTCCTTCGGCCAACCTCTGGTCTGGATCTTCGCGCTCGTCGCCATCCTGGCCCTCTACGGAGTGCTGGCGGTTCGCAGGGATGGGCGTATCCGGTGGGGCTCGGTAACGGCTGTGGTGATGCTCTCGGCGATGGGTGCCAGCGCGTTGCGCCTGTTGCCGATCGCCGCGATCAGCCTCTGTGGGTTCGCTGCGATGGGGATCTCCCAGGTGTCATCCATGAGGGCTTCCGCGGTGACGTTGAGGCGGGCGGTCGCGGGTCTGGGAGTTGTGCTGTTGGCACTGGCGGCTGTGATGGCACTGCTCGGCCCGCACACCGACCTGGAGCGCTATCCGGTCGAAGAGGTCGACTGGCTACAGGAGCGGTCGTTGGTGGCGGATCCGGAGGTCCGTCTCATCGAGAACGATTTCGTGGGCAACTACCTCGAGTTCCGCTTCGGTGCGGAGGCCAACGCGTGGGTCGATGACAGGCCGTCGGTGCAGACCCTGCTCGACTACGTCACGATGCGCGCTACCGACCCGGGTTGGCAAGAGGCGCTCGAGCGCGCCGATCCCGACGTGGTGCTGTGGAAGCGCGAGGGTCCGTTCATGGATGCGCTGTTGGAGGATCCGTCGTGGAGCGTTGCGCTCACCACGGAGGATTTCCGCGTGCTCTGTCACGCAAGGATCGCCGAGCGCTGCCGCTAGCGGCGCCGTACGAGCTCCGCGTGGTACCGCGGGTTGCGCGCCGCTCCTCCAACAGCCAACGTCGCCGCCAGGAGTCGGTATCGGGTCCGCGCAGCGACGGAGACTCTCCCGCGGATGCGGCCAATCGTGCCGAATACCAGTCTGTGGTGGTCTCTTCGGCCAGCAGCTCCACGGTCGCTTCTATACGTGCGGCGAACCGCCGGGCATCGAGCTCGCCGTGGCGCATCGGCGCACCGAAGTTGACCGTGACGGTGCCCGGGTGGGGCATCTTCGCGTCCTTCGGCAGCACCCTGTCGGTGCCTTCGATGTGGATCGGCACGACCGGTACCCCGCAGCGCACACCCAGGTAGGCCGCACCTCCCTTGTGCTCCTGGCCCCACCCATCGGGACTGCGGCCACCCTCGGGGAACACCAGCAGTGACCAACCGTCGTCGATCAGCTCCGCGGCGGCCAGCGCGGAGCGGCGCGACACCTTCTTGCGCTCCATGGGAATCGCCCCCCAGAACCACGC
>JBKEAI010000145.1:0-4024 GCA_047972145.1 Microthrixaceae bacterium | reverse complement strand
TGACGGTCTCCGAGGCCGAGACGGTCCTGTCGATGCCCGACGTGACCTCGCCGGGCGGGTTGCGGGATCGGGCGATGTTGGAGGTCTTCTACTCGACGGGGATGCGACGCGCGGAGCTGGCCCGGCTGCAGTTGTTTGATGTCGACTTCGACCGTCACACCATGGTCGTCCGCCAAGGCAAAGGCCGACGCGACCGCACCGTCCCCGTCGGCGACCGAGCACTCACCTGGACCCAGGCCTACCTCGACGACACCCGGCCCCGTTGGGCGCTCGAGCCTGATGAGGGCTGGGTGTTCCTCACCCATGACGGCACCCGCTTCTCACCCTCCCGGCTCACCCCAGATGGCCCGCGGCTACGTGAAAGCGTCCGGGGTGGGCAAGGAGGGGGCGTGTCACCTGTTCCGCCACACCATGGCCACCGACCTCCCGTCGGAGCTCCCGCGCGACCTCCCGTTCGAGTTCCCCGCTCGTCGAGAGCCGCCGCTGGTCGACCCCGGCGACTGAACCCCGCCGACCGGCCCCGGAGCTTCTTCTTCAGCTGCTGCTCAGCCGCCGGCGGCTACCCAAGGCGACTGAACAGAAGCGACTCGGGCAGGGATCGCCACCAGCCGCTGTCAGGCTGCGAGACTCGCCGGCAGTGACCAGCACCCGACCTGACCCCCGGCCGCTCATAGGCGACCTCCAGGCC
Organism: Microthrixaceae bacterium; assembly: GCA_047972145.1. Taxonomy (GTDB): domain Bacteria; phylum Actinomycetota; class Acidimicrobiia; order Acidimicrobiales; family Microtrichaceae; genus JAMLGJ01. The sequence goes on along the minus strand of JBKEAI010000145.1, from coordinate 3,336 downwards.
CGCCTCCGGGCGCTCTTGGTCGTGCTCGGCGTCCTCGTCGCGGTCGTCGGCCTGGGCGCTCCGGCCGCGTCCGCGGGCGCCGTCACTGGAGCGGGGAACGGCGTCGCGGCCATCAACCCCGGAACCGCCCCCGCCGTCGCGGAGCAAGGGCCTGTTTCCCCTGGCAGCGTCGAGGTTTCCGGCCTGGTGTTTGACGACAGGGCGGTGGTGTCACTTGTTACCCCAAGCGGGGCACCCGCGCGTTTCATCGACTTCCGAGGCACGACGATCGATCGTGCATCGATCCGCACGACGGTCAGCGTCCAGCGGCAGGGCCGCCATGTTCTCGGAGACCGGCTCTACAACGGCGGTGGGTACTTCCGGGATGCCGGATCGCCTCAGAGGGTCCTAGATGCGTTCCACGATGGGAGCTTGCAGATCCTTGGAGTGACGAGAAACGGGCATGTTGTGGTCCGAGTCCCATCGGTCACAGGCTTCAACAACAACCCCACCGCTGGCTTCGTCGACCAGGCAACGAATGTCTTCTTCATCAAGGGATCCTCGAGTCCGAGCGTGGTCCCGACGAACCCGAACTGGGCGCCATGAGCGTTCCCCAGCCCGCCGATGGCCTCGCCTGGGTTCACTACGTTGTCGCCCAGGCAGCGCGAGCAGCAGTCGGCCTTCTTGGCCCAGACATTCGTGCCATGGGCTGCGGTATCGGTGACGAGAGTGTGACGCTTCACTTCAGTGCCTTGTCACCCTCGGATGGAGTGCGAGAGGACATCGAGGAGATCGCCTTCGAGCTGGACGTCCTTCTCGAAGGCCACACCGCGATCAAGACGTGCATCCACTCCGACGGCTCGCGCCTCGACTGGTCTCAGTTCCACCCGATCTATGAGGCAAGGGCCGAAGACGGGTGAGGCACGTTCTTCGCCTCGTCGCCGTTGTGGCGTTCGGCGTTGCGCTGACTGCTCATGCTGCCGAGGCCATGCCCCCACAGAGGGAATCGCTGGACCGGGCGCTCATGGGCGCCTCAGGTGCAGTCTGCTCGCTCGATGACGGGGCTGCCTTCGTTATCGAAGTCGAGCGGACCGAGGCACCGATCGGATGGAGTCGGCAGGTGCCCGGTCGTGCTCCTTCAACGGTCGGAGCCGCGTGCAGCTACGGCCCGAGGGCTGACGCCGCGCGCCCGCGCCCCGCCAACGCTACCTCTAGCTGTCGCGACCATGTGTACGACGGTCCTGCGGTTTCGCTGGGGGGTGCCAGCGCTCCGATTGGCGCGGAGGGTGTGTTTCCCCAGGTCAACACCGATGACGGGGCGTCGCCCCGAAGATCCGCAGAGGCGGGAGGCAGGGGTATGACCCCCTTGCTGCTGACCTATACCCCAAGCGCGGCAGGAGTAGCTGATGATGCTGTTCGAAGCGTTGATGACGTACTAGGCGGACTCAGCAGGGGACGGCAGCCTCACGTTCGCACCGTCGGCTCGGACGCCCAACTGCGGTCGGTGTATGACAATCTTGCCCGTGGCGGCTCACCTACCGAATGGTCCGGCTACAAGGGGACGGTCGTCAGGCGGCCAGACGGTGTCGAGGTGGGTATACGACCCGGGTCCTCGAGCGGGGGCGCCACAGTCGATATCCGAATTCCGGGCCAGTCGCGACCGATCAAGGTGCACATCGGATGACGGCCTGGGACGATCGCACGCTGTTGGAGGACTTGCTCGCGTCGGGCGTAGATGACTGGGTTTACGCCGCGGAGGTGTACGGGATCGCTGCCCGGTCTGGACTCGCAGGGGAGGGCTTGCGTCCTTTGGCTGTCGGCCTGATCGCGGAGGCGCTTGCCGAGGGACTCGTCGTGGCTGGCGAGTACGACGGGGAGCGACACAGGCCATGGGACTGCGCCGCGGGAGAGGCGATCCTGCGCATCGCACATGAGTGGCAGTCGTGGGGTGACGCTCCGCCGGCACCAGGGGCGATTGTCTGGCTGGAATTGACAGAGTCTGGCCGACTGCTCGGCGAGGCGGTCTTGGAGCGTGAGTCCTCGTGAGGCGCATTGTGGTCCTGCCCGCCTGGGTGTTGGGCGCCTTGGCGGTCTCCTTCCTCTTCCTCGGGCTGGTCTCGCCAGATGCGGCTGCAGGAAATACAAGCAGCAGCGTCGGCCACTTTCTCTGCGATCCTGCCGCAGGGTTGCCCTGTAGCTACGACACGACGCGCGCGCCTGCTGACTTCCCGGCCGTCTCCATGGGTCAGCCTGTGGCCTCCTTCCCATACATGTACGACGCTTCTGCTCTCGCGCATGCCCTCGCTGGCCTGGGATCGTCCTCCGAGGGCGTTTCTTTCGAGGTTGTGACTGACGGAGCCGGCATCGCTGCGTCGATCGTCGCCGACGGCGCAGCTACGACACTCGCGGCGTCACTTGTTACCCCAAGCGGGCTAGCCGACGATGCGGCGCAGCTGGCACTGCCTCGTGGTGGGGCGAACCTGTCGCAACAGCGGCTGGATCACATCATCGCTCGGCACTGGCATGGCAGTCAGACTGCGAACGCCGGTCACTTCGCGTCGGGTACCACGGGTCGAGGCTTGACTTCGATGATCGACGACACGGTGAGGGGCGGAACGTTCCGTCCGAACACTGCCGGTCGTCCCGGCACGATCTTCGAGCATGATCTCGGCAGGACCATCGGAACGAACGCTGCGGGGAACTCGACCTCGCGGCTGCGGGTCGTGGTTGACCCGAGCGGCAACGTCATCACGGCCTTCCCGTACTGATGCTGCGTCTCGACTACTCCCTGTCGCCGGCTTGGAAGGGCCCTGCCGGAGCCGCCCTCGCCGACGCCGACGAATGGGCGCTTCGGTACGACTGCTTCCTCGGCGACGTGACCTTCATGGTGTTCGAGGTGGACCTGAGCGCCAAGTGGGGCTGGGTCCCGGTACTCGACTTCGCGCTCTCGCTCGATTCGATCGTCGATGCGTTGGCGGTGGGGGACGGGGCTGAGGGCCTGTTCGAGTTCACCGAGTCTGACGCGGCGATCTCGTTCCGTCGGGTCGGCGATGCCATCGAGATCGAGGCTTCCTATGTCCCTGGTCTGGCGAGGGTCGGGTACCCGGATCTCAGAGGTGCAGCCAAGCGCTTCCTGCTCAGGGTTCTTGAGGATCTGGTTGGCCAACACCCAGATCTCGGTGCCAACCCCTTCATCGCTCGGGTGCTCACGGCCTCGAGCTGATCTGCCGCTCGGCTGATCGTCAGCTGGCTTGGGTCCAGCGGCGGGTGTCGTGGCGGAGGAGGATGGCTTCGATGAGGCTGCGGATGGTGTGTTGGTCGTCGGGGTCGAGTTGTTGGATGGCTTCGAGGTGGAGG
>JBKEAI010000108.1:0-27833 GCA_047972145.1 Microthrixaceae bacterium | reverse complement strand
ACCGGGAGGCTGCCAGGTAGGTGTCGACGTCGGGGAAGTCCTCCACTGCTTATCCTCCAAGGCTCGACCCGGCAATGTTCGCGGGTGACGGTAGCAGCGCCATTGCCTAACCGTGAGCGACAGGATCTACCGGAGCGCTCATGGGTCCGCCGACGGCGATCCGAAACGTGGCCGCTGTGAGCTCAGGTTGCCAACGCCCCGGCCAATCGAGTCGAGCGGGTACCTTCGGCTGGTCCCCCAACGGCTCTGAGGGCACAACGGCTCTGAAAGCCCAAGGCTTCTGAAGGTAGGTATGGCCCGCACGGAACCAGCGAACCGCTTCGACGAGGTCATCGATCGTAGGGGGACCAACTCGACCAAGTGGGACGGCGCGGTAGAGGCCCTCACCGCAGAACAAGCAGCAGCGGATCCGTTGCCCATGTGGGTGGCAGACATGGACTTCCGTGCACCGCCAGCTGTGATCGACGCCATCGAGCAGGTCGCACGACACGGTGTGTTCGGATACCCCGCGGGGGCCGCCGAGAGCTATCTCGAGGCCGTCACAGGATGGCAGCAGCGGCGTTTCGGCTGGCAGGTCCGACCGGAGTGGGTGGTCCCGAGCGCTGGGATCCTCACCGCGATCAAGACGGTGATCCAGGCGTTCACCGCGCCCGAAGACAGTGTCCTGGTCCTGTCCCCGGTCTACGGGCACTTCTATTCAGCGATCGAACTCAACAGCAGGATTCCGATCGGAGCAGGCCTGATCAGGGTCGGCGATGGCTACTGCTATGACCCGACGGCCTTCGAGGAGTCGATCCTGGCTGACACCAAGCTGTTCATCCTGTGCAACCCACACAACCCGACCGGCAACGTGTGGAGCGCCGATGAGTTGGCAAGCATGGGCGAGATCTGTGCCCGCCATGGAGTCCTCGTGTTGGCCGATGAGGTGCACCAGGACCTGATCCTCAACCCAGGCCTGCGCCACGTTCCCTTCGCGAGCCTTGGGGAGAGCTTCGCTGTCAATTCGATCACCTGCACCGCTGCCAGCAAGACCTTCAACCTGGCCGGAATGCAGTGCGCGAACGTGTTCATCGCTGACAGCGGGCTCCGCGAAGGGTTCCTGCGCCAGTACGACCGCAACGCCTCGACGCTTGTCAACAACCTCGGGATGGCCGCTACCCAAGCCGCGTACACCCACGGGGAGCCGTGGCTCACCGACCTGCTCGGCTACCTCCGCGGCAACCACCGGCACTTCGCACAAGAGGTGGCCAAGCTGGACTGTGGGCTGCATGTCCTGCCCACAGACTCGCTGTACCTCGCGTGGATGGACTGCCGGGGGCTCGGGATGGACCCTGGGGAACTGATGAACTTCATGTTGACCAAAGCCCGGCTGTGGCTCGACGATGGCCGCAAGTTCGGCCCCGAGGGTCACGGATACATGAGGGTGAACCTGGGCTGTCCGCGCGCCACTATCGATGAAGCACTCGAGCGTCTCTCCGCGGCGTTCGCAGGGCTCTGATCGGGTGCCGACACCACGCCGAGGTATCGCTGCGCGCAACCGGGTTTCCCGGAGCGGCGATCCCGGTGAACTTCCTGTGCGCTTCAGAGATCGTCGATGACGATGCGCTTCATCTGCATCATCGCCGCGTAGGACTCGGGGCGTTCCAGGAGCATCCGGTCCATGCCCTCGGGCACGATCTGCCAGCTCACGCCGAACTCATCGACGCACCATCCGCACTGCTCGGCGTCGGGCACCGTGGACAGGGTCGCCCACAGCCGGTCGATGTCGTCCTGGGTCTCGCACATCGCCTGAATCGATACGCCAGGGGAGAAGGCATCTCCCGACCCCTCCGGCGCGTCCATCGCGGCGAACCACTGTCCGGCGAGGCGGAAGTCAGCGAACATCACCTCGCCCGCCTTGGCGGTCGACGTGTCGAGGGGCTGGGACGCGAGCACCCCGGGTGAGGAGTCCTCGAACAGCTCGATCCAGGAAGCCATCGCATCCGCGGCGCGACCCCGAGCTGGGCCGGCGAACAGGAACGTCGGGATCACCAACGGCCGCTGGTCACCGTCGGGATCGGTGAGGATCAGCTGCCAACCGACCCCGAAGCGGTCCGTGACCCATCCGTAGCGGTCGCTGAACTTTGTCTGGCCGAGGGGGATGAGCTCGTTGCCTCCATCGACCAATGCGGCCCACGTCTGGTCCAGGAGTTCGCGGGCGTCGGGCTCCCTGGAGGGGTCGAAGTTCACCATGAACGAGATGGAGGTGTTCGGTGTGAAGTCGTCACCGGCGTTGATCAGGGTGAGTCCGAGCCCGTCGAGGTCGAGCTCGATTGTCAGGACATCACCCGCGAACGGTTCCTGGAAGTCGGGAAGGCCTTCGGTGGGGTAGTGGCTGCGCGAGACCTCGGTGGTTCGGGGGATCGCCGAGCAGTAGAGCTCGGCGGCTTCCGCTGCGGTGCGATGGTGCCAGGTGCTTGGAACGATTCGAGCGATGCTCATCGGCCTTCTCCATTGGGGACGAGCGGAGCGTTGACGCTACCCGCATCTCAAGTCCGCCGCAGCCCTCCCTAGAGTTGGTTCCATGGGGTTGTGGCCGTTCGGTAGCGGCAAGAAGCACCGATCATCACAAGTGCCGCCGGAGGCCGCTGCGCTCGTACAACGACTGCTGGCTGCTGCTCCTGTGCTGGGACCGTCGCTGGTCGGGTCGCTGCGCCCGGCGGTGCGCTATCGCGCCGAGCCTGGGGAGAGCGCCGAACTCGGCAGGTCACGATACGGCGGCGATCCCGATATCGGTCCCGGGACACGGTGGCCCTACTGGAACACACCCGATGGTGAAAGCAGACCGCTGCGCTTCTTTGCACAGGTGGACCTTGCAGAGGCGCAACGGGTCGCACCTGTGCCCCTCGAGCTACCTGTGGAAGGGCTCTTGTCGTTCTTCGTGGATCTCGACCAACAAGGCGATGGCATCACCGGGCTGTACTCGTGGCACCAGCCTGGGTCAACTGTCATCTACACGCCGCGCGGTACGCCGCTCGTCAGGTTGGCTTCACCGGTGGAAACGTTGCCGACGGCCATGCTCGAAGCGGTCGGCCGCTGGACGTGGCCCACCCAGGACTTCGATCCCTTCGATGAGGAAGTGGAAGCGTTGGAGGAGCTCGACCACCAGTACGAGCGTGAGGTTCGGGGACTACCACCGAACGCTCCGGTCGACAGTGGTCGGCACCAACTCGGTGGGCACCCTGTGTTCATCCAGCACCCTGTGGAACAAGAAGTGGTTCAGGCCCTCGCCGGCATGTTCGAGTCGTCCGAACCCTTCGATGAAGCGCGCTGGGAGCGGCTCAAAGACCAAACAGAGAGCTGGCGGCTTCTCCTGCAGATCGACTCCGACAGCGCTTTGGATGCGATGTGGGGTGATGTGGGCACGATCTACTGGATGGCCCGACAACAAGACATCGCTGTGCGCGAATGGGGCAACGGCATGTTCAACCTCCAGTGCCATTGAGATCGAGCTCGACCCTGAGGGGATCAGCGGCTGCCCGACCCAGAAAACCCGAGCTGCCCTGTCGCCGGCAGGCCCGTGGTGGTCTTGGGGTTGCCAATGGTCGTGATCGACTTTTCGTGGGGAACGACGACGGAGTGGGCCAGCGAACCGGTCCGTAGCCTCGCCGCCGTAGCCTGGGCGCCGCAGCGACGGTGGCAGGGGCCGGTTCACACCAACAACGCGGCGAGCGTGTTGCCCAGCAACTCGACGCGACCTTCGATGTGGCCGTTGGCCATCGCGGAGACCGTGAAGCCGTCGACACCCGCGGCCAGGTAGCCCGCGAACAACTCGGCGATCTCATCGGGGGACCCATGGGGCACCATCGCGCGGAGGTTCTCGCGCTCCTCGGGTGGCATCGAAGCGACGTCGAACCCCCGACGGTTCAGGTACGCGTCGAGTTCGGCGACCGCTTCGTCGTGACTGGGTGCCATGCAGGCCCATGTCTGGTACGACACCGTGATCTCCGACCGATCCCTGCCAAGCCGCTCGCAGTGCGCCGCCAGGGCATCCAGCTTGCGGCCGATCTCATCGACACCGCAGGTCAGGTTGGACTCGTCCGCGTACTGTGCGACGAGGCGCAGGGTCTTCTTCTCGCCGCCGCCACCGATCATGATCGGGATGTGGCCCAGCGGGGCGGGCGAGTTGATCGCGCCACTCACCCGATACCACTTGCCCTCGATGCTCGGACGTTCACCCGCGAGCATGGCTGTGATGATCTGTAGGGATTCCTCGAGCTTCTCGAAGCGCTCGGTGAAGCTCAGGAAGTCGAAACCCAGCGATTCGTGTTCCTTTTCGAACCAGCCTGCCCCGATGCCGAGTTGGGCCCTTCCACTCGATATGACGTCCAGCGTGGTGACGGTCTTGGCCAACAGTGCAGGGTTCCGGTAGGTGTTGCCGGTCACCAGAGCCGACAGTCGTACCTTCGATGTGTGCTGGGCGAGCGCGGAGAGCAGCGTGTAGCACTCCAACATCTCCAGGTCGGGTGCGCCCAACATTGGCAGTTGGTAGAAGTGGTCCATCACCATGAGCGTGTCGAAGCCGCTCGCGTCGGCCTCGCGGGCCTGGCGAACCACGGCATCGAAGAGCTCATGCGGTGCGGTGTGCGGGTAGGTGAAGTTGGGGATCTGGTAGCCGAGCCGGGTCACCTCGGGGAATCTAGGAGACCTTGGCCATCTCTGCACCGGAGCCGCTCATGGCGCGGTGCTGAGAACCGCGATGGTTGCCTCGGCGATGGCTTGCCGGCGCTGGCGGGTACCGAGTGCGGACATCTGGTCCCAGCTCTCGAAAGACGTGAGCGAGGCGAGTACTGCGACACGCCGGTTCTGCTCGGAGTCCTCGAGGTGCTCCAGCTCACTCGCGAAGTGTCGTGCGATCTGATCCGCGAGCGTGCGGCGAAGCCGCTGGAGCGTCTCGGCCATCTCGGTCACAGCGCTTGCCTCACGGCGACTGAAGCGAGCCATGGGGGCGGTTTGCCCATAGAGGCGATCGCGGGCCTCCACGAAGGCCCACACGCGCTCTGAGAGTGGTCCGTGGGCCACTTCGGGTACCGCGAAGAGGGCATCGAAGCGTTGGAAGTAGCGCGCGATCGCCGCGTGGCGTAGGTCGTCGAGGGTGTCGAAATATCGGAACAGTGACGCTTGGGAGATACCGGCCTGCTCGCAGATCGACTCGGCTGACAACGGTGCCTCGGCGAGGATCAGGTCGATGGTGGCATCGAGGGTGGCGACGCGACCCTGTTGCCTTCGCAGGTGACGCCCGTCGCCGTTGCGTGCCGGCGACGTTTCGGTGGGATCGTCGGTTGCCTGCTCGAGCATCGGGCCGTCCGTTCCTTGGTGGGGCCTCGTACCCCTGACATCACTATTGACAGTATGACTCTCAGAATACACGATTGCCCTGAGAGATGGCTGCCCGCCCACAGCACTTCGAAGGGAGCGCGATATGGACCGTCCAGGGGACCACCGAACCACTGGTGACGGCGCGGTGAAGCGGTGACCAGGCTCGCATGTGCGAGTGTGATCGCCGCCCCACCCTCGGTGATCTGGGATGCCCTCGCAGACTTCGGGAACATCTCGAGATGGGTCCCTCTGGTACAGCACTCATGTCTGTTGTCGGACCAACAGGGAGGGGCGGGGGCGGTACGTCGCGTGCAGATCGCCCGGCAGACCCTCGTGGAGCGGGTCACCCGCTGGGACGCGCCGGAGTCGCTCGCGTACACGATCGAGGGACTCCCACCGATCGTCGGCACCGCTACCAACACCTGGATCCTGACGCCCGCCGGTGAGGTGACCGAGGTGACCGTGACCACCGCTATCGAGACCGGGTTCAATCCGGCCAAGAAGTTGATCGCATCCAAGGTGCTCGAACGTATGTCGCTTGCATCCGACGCGATGCTCGCCGGTCTGAACGCCGAGGTAGCTCGACGTGGCGAGGCACCCGGCGAAGCCCTGTCGAACAGTGAGGCGACTCGATGAGCGATCCGTCCGTCCCGAAGCGACCCGATGTGATCGTCATCATGAGTGACGAGGAGCGTGCCGCACCGCCCTACGAGACCCGGGAGCTATCCCAGTGGCGCCAGAACCTTCCTGCACAGCGCTGGTTCGAGGACAACGCGGTCACCTTCACCCGTCACTACACGGGCTCGCTCGCCTGTGTGCCCAGCCGTCCAACGCTTTTCACCGGCCAGTACCCCGACCTGCACGGCGTCACCCAGACCGACGGCCTCGGAAAGATGGCCGACGACTCGCGCATGCGGTGGTTGCGGCCCCACGAGGTGCCCACCCTCGGGAACTGGTTCCGAGCCGCGGGATACGACACCTACTACGACGGCAAGTGGCACATCACCCATGCCGACCTTCCGGGCCCCGAGGGCCGTCCGCTCGCCACCAACACGGCCAAGGGTGAGGTGCTCGACGATGCAGTGGCGGAGTACCTCGCAGCAGACCCCTTGGAGCCCTTCGGGTTCTCCGGTTGGGTGGGCCCCGAGCCGCACGGTGGAGAGTTCGCGAACAGCGGTCTTGTGCGTGACCCACTCATAGCCGATCGCGTCGTTGCCTGGCTGGAGGACCGCTATGCGCGCCGTGCCGCAGGTGATGCCGATGCGTCGAAGCCGTTCCTCGTGGTGGCCAGCTTCGTGAACCCGCACGACATCGTGCTGTTCCCCCTGTGGATCCGCCAGGGTCTGCCCCCTCAACTCGATGGCGTCGTGGTGCCGAGTGTGCCGATGTCACCCTCTGACCTCGAGGACCTGCGCCACAAGCCGGCCGCGCAGATCGCGTACCGGGCTTCCTACCCCACCTGCTACGGCCCCGCCGCGGCGATCGAGCCGCTCTACCGGAAGCACCACCAGCGCTACCGCGACCTCTACTACCAACTCCATGCCACCGTCGACACCCCGATCGACCGTGTGCGGCGCGCTGTGAGCGACGGGACCGAGGCCACCGGTGGTGATGCCGTCATGGTGCGCACCGCCGACCATGGAGAGTTGCTCGGCTCGCATGGGGGACTGCACCAGAAGTGGTTCCAGCTCTACGACGAGTCGACCAGGGTGCCGTTTTCGATCACCCGTGTCGGAAACACATCCACCGTTGCTCGACGCGTCGAGTCGCCCACCTCGCACGTGGACCTGGTTCCGACCCTCCTGGCCGCGGCGGGGATCGACGAGGCCGCGACCGCCTCGCAGCTCCGCAACAGGTTCTCCGAAGTGCACCCACTACCGGGGACGAACCTGCTGCCCATGGTCGATGGGGCCGACGCGGATACCGAACGTGTCGTGTACCTCATGACCCGGGACGACATGCCCGAGGGGGATACCGCAGCGAGTGGTGCGGCTCGGCTGAACCACACCGACGGTGCAGTGCCTGGCCCGTTGCGCATCAACGTGCCCGCCTACGTGGCCACGAACTTCGAGGGGATCGTGGCGCGGGTCGACGACGGCCCAGGAGGGGAGTCCCACCTCTGGAAGCTCGTGCGCGCCTTCGATGATCCGGCGACGTGGACCGAACCCGGAGTGCGTCAACTGGCGAGCGACGGAATCGGCGGCCCGACCTATCGCAGCGACGTGTTGCCCGACCAGTGGGAGCTCTACGACCTCAGCGACGATCCCGTGGAGATGCACAACCGGGTCGAGGATCCGGATGCAGCCGAGGTGCTCGCACTCATGCGCGACAAGCTCAAAGCCGAACGTCACCGCGCTGTTCCGGAACGGAACACACCCTGGGAATACGCCACCAGCCGGATCGTGCAGACCGACAAGGTTCCGCTGCTACCACCGGGGAACCTGTTGGGGCAGTTCGTACGGGACCAGGTCCGTGCGAAGGTGCGGGAGCGGGCCGCCACCCGTCGTGTCGGGCCGAATCCGAAGCCACCCGCGCCCGCACTGGTGGCCCGCCGTGTGTTGCAACGAGTCGGCCTTCACCCCGAGGACCCACTCACGCTGACGGTCGACGTGGGCGGCAAGCGGGCGCTGGTGATCGCCACCAACCACGGCCAGCTCGCAGTCGGGCGGCCGACCGGGGTGTTTGCGAGCGAACTGACGGTGCCGTACTACGCCTTTCTCGACGCCGGGATGGTCATCGACGTCGCGAGCCCACTCGGTGCGACGATCCCGGTGGACCCCCAGTCGCTCAAGCCGGCGCTGCGAACCCCAGCCGACGACCGGATGCTGGGTGACCCCCGGTTGTGCTCACAACTCGAGGATTCCGAGGCGATCGGTGATCTGAACATGGCCGACTACGACATCGTGTACCTCGCGGGTGGGTGGGGAGCGGCGTTCGACCTCGGGACATCGGAGCCTCTGGGCGAGCAGATCACGGCTGCGAACAGCCACGGTGCGATCATCGGGGGCGTCTGTCACGGGCCCCTCGGACTACTCCTGGCGAGCGCCTCGGACGGCTCGCCGCTGGTGGCCGGACGCAGGCTCACCTCGGTGACCGACAAGCAGGTGCGCGAGCTCGGGATCTCGTCCACCCCACAGCATCCCGAGACCGAGCTGCGGGCCGCAGGGGCGATCTTCGAGGGCGTGGTGGGTCGGCGTGACTTCCTGGCCAACCACTGGGTGGTCGACGGCAACCTCGTAACCGGCCAGAACCAGAACGCGGGCCCGATGGTCGCCCGGCTCATGATGGAGCAACTGCGCTGACAGCGCCGGGTGCGCTGAGTCCAACCCGCCGAAGGATGCCAGACTCAGCCGATGAGCATCGATTCCAGAGATGACAGCACCTTCCACCTGAGTGGGCGGGTCGTGTTCGTGACCGGTGGCGCGGGCGGGTTCGGCAGGTTGATGTGCGAGATGGCCGCGGCGCGCGGTGCGCTGGTTGCACTCACAGACGTCGACGGGTCGGCCGCTCTCAGCGCCGCGGAGGAGCTTTCGGCCGGCGGTGGCGAGGTGATCGGGCTCGGTCTCGACGTGCGGGACCCCTCGGCCTTCAATGCAGCGGTGGCAACCACAGTCGAGCGGTTCGGATCGCTCGACGTGCTGATCAACAACGCGGGCACGATGCCGCTGGCGTTCTTCTCGGACCACGCGATCGCTGCCGATGCGTGGGAGCGCTGCATCGACATCAACTTCAAGGGCACCCTCAACGGGATATGTGCGGTGCACGATGTGATGACCGAAGCGGGCCGAGGTCACGTGGTCAACATCTCGTCGATCTACGGCAACGCAGGCACCGCGGGGTCCGGTGTGTACAGCGCCACCAAGGCCGCCGTGCGGGTGCTGTCGGATTCGCTGCGCGTGGAGAGCCAGGGGCGGATCAAGGTGACCGTCGTGCGACCCACTGGAGTGCTCAACACGGGGCTCGCGTCGACGGTGATAAACCCGATGGCAGCAGTCGGCATTACGGGTGCCAACCAGGACCGCTACACCGACGCCGTGATGCAGTACCTGACCGGGTCGGTCGAAGGGCCCGGAGCCGACGAGGATGATCCGCAGTTCTGGGCCATCGAGCCCGAGACCATCGCCGCGGAAGTGATCCACGCGATCGACCAACCCTGGGGTGTGGTGATCTCCGATGTGACGGTCCGCGCGACCGGGGAGATGTTCGTGATCTGAGCCCTTCGTCCCGGCTCTGAGGGTGCCTGGCTTTCAGTCGAGGGAACCGACGAACTCGTCGACGCGGTCGACGAAGCGCTCGGGTTCCACGAGGTGGGGGTAGTGGCCGTGGTCGGCCCAGACTTCGGTGTGGGCACCCGCAATCCGCTCGGTGAGCCAGGCGGGGTACTCAGGGCCCGGGTCGATGCCGAACAGCGCGAGGTAGGGGCAACTGACCGTGGCGCACACGGCTTCGACGAGCGCGTCGAGCTCCGACGCCTCGCTGTCGAGCAACGGCGACCACACCCCGAGCACCACGTCCTGGTCGGCATCGCGGATAGCGGCGAGGCGGTCGAACTCCGCATCGGACAGCGGGCCTCTCATCGCGTCGAACACGGCGGTGATGGCGCCCTGGAAGGTCGCGTCGTCTCCTCGGAGCATCTCTTCCAGGGGTCGCAACGTGTCCTGGAAGTCAGCGAGCGAGAGGCTCTGGTCGATGTTGATCACACCTCGCGGTGAGGAGACCGAAGCCATCGCCGTGGCCACGATGCCGCCGAGCGAATGTCCGATCAGCACGCTGTCCTCAAGGGACACCCCGGTCGAGTCGATCTCACCGAGCGCGTCGCGGGCCATGGTCTCCAGGTCATAGGGAGGCGTACGCGGAGCCGAGCCGTGGCCGCGCAGGTCCACCGTGAGCACGCGTCGGTTGCCATCGGAGCTTGGATCGGCTTCGAGGCTGCCTATCAGGGGATCCCACATTGCGCTCGACTCGGTGAGACCGTGCAGAAGTACCAGAGCCGTCATGGGAGTCCTCCTCGTGGCGTTTGCGGTGGCCCGACCTCGGTCGGGTCGACATGAGGATTGCACACCGAGCGTGACGCTTCGCTGGATCAGCGCAGTGCTTCGATGAACAACAATGCGGCGAACACGAAAAATGCTACCGCGGCGCCGATCTTGATGGCGCGCTCGGGAAGGCGAGCGCCGAGTTGGCGACCGACGACGATTGCGAGGGCGTCGGCTGCGACCATGCCCACGGTCGATCCCAGCCAGGTTCCGAACAGGCCCTCCTGGGTGGCGAGGGTGATGGTGGCGAGCATGGTCTTGTCACCGAGCTCGGCAAGGAAGAACACACCGCCGACAGCGAGGATGGTGTTGCGGTTGCTCACCGAGGCTGCCCGGGCCTCGTCGTCCTCGGTGAGCTCGTCACCCCGCAGGGTCCACAGCCCGAAACCGACGAACGCGATCGCGGCGATGATGTTGATCGGCGTGGTGGGTATCGCGGCTCCGATGGCAGCGCCGATGAACACCGACACCGCGTGCACGATCGCCGTGGCAGCGGTGATGCCGATCAGCACAGGCACTGTGCGGAAGCGTGTGGCGAAGGTGAGCGCCATCAGCTGGCTCTTGTCGCCGAGCTCGGCGACGAAGATCACCGCTGTGGCGATGAGGAATGCTTGCACGGATCGTCTGCTCCTGGTCGGGCGTGACCCGGTTCGCAGATCCGTGGGGAGACGGCTTCGACCCGGCACACGCATGTGTACCTGTCGAAGGTCTCGCCCGCCCGCTGTTGCGGGCCCCGCCGACCGGGCCTATTGGCCAGTGTGTCGATCGACCGATTCCGGGCTACTCCCCTTCGTGGGGCGACGATAGCGCCACGAAGGTCGAGGGCAAAGTCCGCTGTGGCCAGACGGTCGGTAGCGGATCGTTCAACGCGACCACAGATCCGTCCTTCCTTGACAATTGACGTACACATGTAACGATCACACCACGACCATGACCCGATGAGGACTGTCAGGGTCGCCGGTGCCGCCGGAGTACCGATTCCAATGGCGGCGTCATGGGTGGACACGACTGCGGGGTGATGATGGAGTACTCGACGCTCGAATCGCTGGCCGACCAGGTACGGGAGCTGCGCGACCGCGAGGAGATCGCGCGGCTCCTGCACGAGTACTGCCGAGCAGTGGACCTTTACCACCCCGAGGAGGTCGCGGCCGTGTTCACCGAGGACTGCGTGGTCTCCTACGGCCCCACACTCGGTGGGGTGCAGGGCCGGGATGCACTGGCGTCGTCACTGAAGGCGGGTCTGGCCCACTACGACGCAACCAACCACCTTCTCGGCAACGTTCAGATCGACTTCGACGACCCCGACAGTGCTCACGGGATGTCCCTCGTGTACGCGTGGCACCGCATGCGAAACGGTGCACCTGACGCTCATCTGTGGGCCCAATATCACGACCGGTTCGTCCGCACCACGGGAGGCTGGCTCATCGCGCAGCGGCGCCTATTGGTCGCCGGGGAGTCGGAGTTCCCTCTGAGCTGGGAACCGATCGGGCGACGAGCGGTCAGCGAGTGATCCAGGTCTCAGAGCGGCTCGGGTGCCATATCCAACCTCGCTCGTGAGGTTGCAGCCGTTCCATCGGAGTCGTCGGACGTGTGGAGTGGCTCGATGCGCACAGGCACCCCCGACTGGGTGACCATGCCTGTGAGTGGGTCGATCGCCGCGGTCGCGGAGGTGAGATGACTCACGTTCACCCCCGGCCAACCATGGGGTACCGATACGGTGCCCCTTCTGATCCCTTCATCGATACTCGCTGTGATCTCCAGCACACCGCCGGGTCCGATCAACCGGATTGCCTCTCCTTCGGAAACACCGAACCCACGCGCGTCATCGGGATTGATCCTCGCCTCGGGCCGGCCCGCTCTCGGGCTGTCGGTGAGCTGGGAGTTAAGGTGCCGGAGCTGACGGCGTGGGGTGAGCACCAGGCTCGGTGGGTCCTCGAGTCCCTCGAACTGCTCGACCAGCTCTACGGGTGCCACATCCCAACGTCCGCCCTCGAGCACCCGCTCCTCAACCCACCCGAACACCTGTGGCTCTGGCGCGACCAGAGCGCTGGGAGCGTCACGCAAGTCCTCGAAGCTCGACCGGCTGCGTTGTGCCAGTGGTGCCAGCAGCTCCTCCTCGGAGACCTCGTCGGGGTCGCGTCCGTCGAGCACATCGAGGTCGAGAGAGCGGGCTAGATGCGCGTATGGCCACCACATCGGGCGTCGTTCGGCGACCGGGCGGACCACGCGATCGGTGTAGTGGCTCGCGATCGCGGGTTGGAACTGATCGATGTAGTGCGGCAGGTCGGGTCGTTCGAGTTGGCCGTGGCAAGGCAGGACGTGGGTTGCGATCGCCGTTGTTGCCGTCTGCGCGACGTCGGAGACCACCAGCAGGTCGAGCTCCGCGAGCAGGGGTACCAGCCGCTCGGATTCCGGCAGCGATGTGACCGGGTTCCCGCCCAGTACGAACAGAGCCCGGAGGTTGCCCGAGTCGATCTCGTCTGCGATGGCGGCACACGGGTATTCGCCCAATCGCCCCGGGAGCTCGGGTCGGGAGGGCGGGCCGGGCGCAGGTGTGGCCTCTGTGGTCGAGATATCCCGGGTGTCGAGCTGCTTGAGGTAACCGGGATGGAACCACATCCCCCCGGGCCGCTCGTAGGAGGCCGTCACGATGTGAAGTGCCCAGGTTAGCCATTCGACCGCGTTCGCTGCGGGTGTCATCGTGGTGCCGGTGCCGGTCTGTGCCGACAGGGTGCCGTGGCGTCGCACCGCGGCCAGGAGATCATCGAGGGCTCCGGGGGCGAGGTCGGTCCGCTTGGCAACGGTGTTGCGGTCGTAGGGCTCGACAGCGCCCGTGAGTGCGTCGAGGTTCTTCGCATGTTGCGCCAGATACCCGTGGTCGGCGCCGTCGATCAGCAACTCGCGGACCAGGTGGGCGAGCACCAGATGATCGGTGCCTGCTCGGGGTTGGAGGTGACGCGTAGCGAGCCTGGCGGTCTCGGTGCGCATCGGGTCTATGACCCACACCTCGCCGCGCCCGGCGAGCTCACGGAGCCGTACGACGGGATCCGGGAACGCGTTCAGGTGGCCGTGCGAGACGACCGGATTGACCCCGATGAGGATCGTCAGCGTCGTGTCGTCGTGGTCGAGTGCGGGCACGAGGCCGGGATAGCCGGACATCAGGTGGGATATGAGCGGCTTGCATGGCGTGTCTACGGTGGTGGAGGAGTAGCGGCTTCGGGATCCGATCGCGCTCAGGAACCTCTCGGCGATCCGTCGGCCACTCGCGTCGAACGAAGAGGCCGTTGCTAGGTAGGCACCGATGTGGTCGGGGGTCCCGGTACGCAGGATCTCCTGTAGACGAGCGGTGATGTCCGCGAGGCACTCTTGCCAGGTGACGGGAACGAGTTGGCCGCCACGTCGGATCATCGGCTCGTCGAGCCGCGATGGGCTGTGGTGAGCCTCGCCCAGGGATCGACCTTTGGGACAGGTGTAGCCACGCGAAAGGGGATGGTCGGCATCACCGCGCACCCGCACCACCTGCTCGCCGTCGGTGGTTACGACGATTCCGCACAACGCGGGACAGAAGCGGCAATACGAACGGTGCTCACTCAGTTGCGTCGCCTCCATGGGGCCTCCCCGGGATACTGGCTCGATCGGCCACGACGGGCGGTCGTCATGTGTGGTCGTCACACCCGATTGACGGTCTCAGATATTACGTCTAACGTCAACTACACTACATCAACCAATCGGTGTAGATCGGCTAGACGAGGGGCTCTTCTGCCGGGACAAGTAACGGGCGGACTTCGATTCTGTCCGTCGGGTTGCTCCCACGGATTCGCTCCAGCACCCGGTCGATGTCATCGACCACGGATTGAAACCAACTCGTGGAGACACACGAACAGGAGCCCACGCGTGAAAATCTCTAGAGCGGTCATCGCAGCGTTCTTGCTGCTGGTCGGCGTTACTGCATGCAGTAGCGACGACAGCGATTCCGCATCAAGCGGATCCGACGAAGGTACCGAAACACCCGATTCCGGTGAGTGCGATGCGAGTGATCCGGTTCGAGCAGGCGTGATCCTCAGCGTGTCCGGTCCGGCTGGGTCCATCGGCGAGCAGGCGAAGACCGGCGTCGACATGGCCGTGGAGGAGACCAACGCCGACGGCGGTGTGAACGGACGGTGCGTAGAGCTCGTCATGAAGGACGACGGTGGTGATCCGACCAAGGCGGCCCAGGTGGCGAGAGAGCTCGTCGACCAGGAGGAGGTCGACTTCGTCATCGGCCCGATCCTGAGCTCGCCGACGGGTTCCGCACTCGAGATCACCGCACCTGCGAACATGCCCCAGGTCGTGCTGAGTGCCTTCGCTGACGCGGGTGACGCTTCGAAGTACCCCTACGTGTTCCGCACCGAGGTTGCAACGAGTCGCCAGGCGGTCGACTTCGTCGACTACGCCAAGGCCAACGACATGGACTCCCTAGGGATCATCGCGGTCAACAACGCCCTCGGGATCGACGCGGCAGAGTTCCTCGAGGCAGAGGCCGCGGACAACGACATCGACATCGTCGCCACCGAGTTCCACGAGACCGGCGCTACATCTCTGACAACTCAGATGACCGCCCTCAAGGAGGCCAATCCAGATGGAGTCGTCGTGCTCAGCACGGCCCCGCCGGACATCGCAGCAGCGATCAAGGCTCGCAACAGCCTCGAGTGGGACGTGCCCATCATCGGTTTCTCGGCAGCCGGCTACGGCGCGGTGACCGCGGATGTCGGCGAAGAGGGCATGAAGGACGTGTACGCAGGCCAGCTCTACTGGAAGATCAACCGCGATCCCGGTGGCGAGGGACCGAGCGATCCCGCATCCAAGGAGTGGTTCGATCGCTTCAAGGAGTACCTGGGTGAGGATCCACTCACCGACCAGGTCCAGCAGTTCGCAGGTGGGTACGACGCAGCGATGGTCATGATGACGGCGATGAACGAAGCCGGATCCACCGATCCTGATGCGATCAAGGACTGGCTCGAGGAGAACGGATACGACGGGGTACGCGCCACCTACAAGTACTCCGCGGACTCACACGAGGGAGTTGAGAGCGACGACCTCGCATGGGTGGTGGCGTCCTCCTTCCAGGACGGCACCCACGAGATCGCGGCCCGCAGCCAGGGCTAGTCCATAGAGCGGGGCAGTGCGCAATCCCCTGAATCCCCCCGGCGCACCTCCCATCGTCGAGCCCCCTGCGTTCCTCGCAGGGGGCTCGACGCGTCACGGGCAGTTGATGCGTCCCAGGTCGGTGCGGTCCAACCGGTACCGCCGGTACCCCTGGTCGAGGTGGGCACGCCGCAATGGTGATCCTTGACACACCAACACATAACGTCTAACGTGAGATTTAGATACTTGAACAGTCGACAAGATGGTGCAACGGGGGGCCCGGCCGATTCAGGCAGATGTGCTTGGCGCTACGGCTGTCATCGCTTCTGTTGGGTCGTCAGCTTCCTCGATGCCTCCACCTGTCGGCAGCGGGCCACAGGCCCGTGAAACCACCCGATAGGAGTCCCGCATGAAAATCTCGAGAGCGGTCATCGCAGCGTTCTTGCTGCTCGTCGGAATCACTGCATGCAGTAGCGACGACAACGATTCCGCATCCGGCGGAACCGACGACGGAGGCGACACCAGTTCGGACTCCGGTGAATGTGATGCATCGGACCCGGTCACGGCGGGAGTCATCTTCTCCATGTCGGGACCTGCCGCTGCGATCGGTGAGGACGCGAACACCGGCGGGGAGTTCGCCGTGGAGACCATCAACGAACAAGGTGGCATCCTCGGCCGGTGCCTGGAGACCATCGTAAAGGACGACGGCGGTGATCCTACGAAGGCCGGCCAGGTGGCGAGGGAGCTCGTCGACCAGGAGGAGGTCGACTTCGTCATCGGTCCGTTCCTCAGCTCTCCCACCGGTGCGGTGCTGGAGATCACAGGTCCGGCCGGCATTCCGCATGCGACCCTGAGCTCGCTCGCCGACGCGGGTGACGCTTCCAAGTACCCCTACGTGTTCGGTGCCGAGGTCACCACAGACGTCCAGGCGGAGGACTTCGTCAACTACGCCAAGAACAACGACTTGGACTCGCTGGGGATCATCGCGGTCAACAACGCTCTCGGGATCGACGCGGCCGAGTTCATCGAAGAGGGCGCTGCAGAGAATGACATCACCATCATCGGTCCCGAGTTCCACGAGACCGGGGCGACGAACATGACCACACAGATGACCAAGCTCAAGGAGGGCAACCCCGATGCGGTCGTCTCCCTGAACACAGCCGCCCCCGATACCGCAGCGGTGATCAAGGCACGCAACGCCCTCGAATGGGATGTCCCGATCCTCGGCTTCTCCTCGACCGGCTTCGCAGCGGTGACCGCTGACGTGGGCGAGGAAGGCATGAACGACGTCTACGCCGGGCAACTCTACTGGCGTGCGAACCGCGAGGCCGACGGAACCGGTCCTAGTGATCCCGAGGCCAACCAGTGGTGGCTCGACTTCAAGGAGTTCACAGGAACCGACCCGCTCACCGACCAGATCCAGATGGCGGCCGGTACCTATGACGCATTCATGATGATGGCCACTGCGATCAACGAGGTGGGCGAGATCGACCCCGATGGGATCAAGGAGTACCTGGAGACCAACGGCTACGACGCCATCCGGTCCACCTATGAGTTCACCCCCGAGTCGCATCTTGCCATCGGCAGTGACGACCTCGCCTGGGTGGTGGCCAGTTCCTTCAATGACGGCACCCACGAGATCGCAGTCCGTAGCGAGGGCTGAGACTCTCCAACCAAATCCGGCGTGGGGAAGCGCGATGGATCGCCCCCCACCTCCGTTTCCCCACGCCGGCCCCATGCCAATCGACAGCACGGGGCCCGACCACAACCCGGGGCAATCCAAGAACTGCAACCATCGATGACCTCAACCCGGCCCGAGCACTCACGTCGAGGGCCCGATCAGCACGACAGCGGAACTCCTCCACCACCGCACACCGGGTGGAGGAGTTCCGCTGTTACTTTGATCGTGCTGTCGGGGGCGGCGGTCGCGGTCGGGCAGGGCTTCTCTCGCTTCAGCCTCGGGCTGCTGATGCCCCCGATGACGCGGGACATCCTGCACAGCTACACGAAGGCGGGTTGGTTGGGGACGACCAACCTCGCCGCCTACCTGATCGGCATGCTCGTCGTCAGCTTCCTGAGCACCCGCATGCGCCAGGACCGATTGGTCCAGATCTCCCTCCTGGGTACGGTGGCGAGCTTCTTCATCCTCTTCGCCGCACCCGACTACACCATCCTCATCCTCGGGATGGCTCTCAACGGGTTCTGTTCAGCAGGACTCTGGGTTCCTCTCGCCGGTGTGGTGAGCGCCGCGGTCAAACCCGAACGCCGAGGCCTGGCGCTCGGGCTGGTCGTGGCGGGGTTCGGTCTGGGAGTCGTGATCGCATCCCAGCTGGTCGGTGTCGTTCGCAGTGCCGGGGGTGCGGATGCGTGGCGTCCGGTGTGGCTGATCGAGGGGGTGATCGGTGTGGTCGTGCTGATCGGGTTCGCGGTGGCGTTCCGTCCATTGTTGAGCCAGCCGGAGGGGCCACAGACCCACGGGACCGCCGCGTTCCTCGCGATGCCCCGTGGGTGGGCGATAACCATCTCGTACGCGGCGTTCGGCTTCGGACTTGCGTTGTTCTCGAACTTCCTGGTGACTGCGCTGGAGGAGGATTCGGGGTTCAGCCCCAACCACGCCTCGCGCGTGTTCTCGCTGCTCGGGTTCGCGAGCGTGTTCGGCGGAGTGCTCCTCGGCCGATGGTCAGACCGCACCGGACGAAGGCTAATGCTGATGCTGGGCACATCCACCGCCGCGGCGTGCACGCTCGCGGTGCTGGCCGGAATCGAACCGTTGGTGAGCCTCGCTGCGGTCGCGTTCGGGTTCTGCATGTCGGGCACCGGAGCCCTCGTGTCGGCGGTCGTCAGCGACGGGGTGGACCCGAACGAGGTCGGAGCCGTCTTCGGGGTGATCACGGTCATGTTCGGGATCGCACAGGCGGTCGGCCCGTATGCCGGTGGGTGGATCGCAGAGAGCACCGGATCCTTCAGTGCGGTGTTCGTCGTCTCTGGCGCAGCGTTCATCTTGAGCCTGATCGCATCGTCGTTCGTACCACCGCGGCGTACCGATCCGCAGCGAGCTCCGCTGCCGCCCGGGCCGATCTGAGGACCGCTCCATGCCCCGGACGATCTCCCAGCGATGCGACCTTCTCAGCCATCCTTCTCAGCCATACCTCTCAGCCATCCCTCTCAGCTATAGGAGTGACCACCATGACGATCACAGCACCTGACGCCGGCACGGCACCGGAGCACCCCCAACCCGTGCTCTACAGGGAGTTGCCCGCGTCGATCTACACGGACCCCGCTCGCTTCGACCAGGAGCTCGAGGATGTGTTCGGGCAGACCTGGCTTCTCGCCACCCCTTTGGGTGTGTTGCCCGAGACGGGTGGATACCCGGTGACCGTCGGGCGCAGGAGCCTGGTCATCACCCGCGATGGTGACACTGTGCGGGCGTTCTACAACGTGTGCTCGCATCGCGGTAGCGCGGTGATCGACGAGCCGTGCGACGCCAAGCGTCTCCGTTGCGCGTACCACGGCTGGACATACGGGCTCGACGGCACACTCGTCGCGTTGCCGGGCCAGGCGCGCTTCGGTGATGGGTTGGACATGTCAGCGTGCGCCCTTCCGGCTGTGAACTGTGAGGTGTGGAACGGCTTCGTGTGGGTACACCTGGGCCAGCCCGAGGGTGGGGTCGAGGAAGCCCTCGGTGACTTCGCGGACGAACTCGCGCGATACCGCTGCGACGAGCAGCGGGTCATGCACACCCGGGTGGAGACCGTTCCTCTCAACTGGAAGGCGGTGGTCGACGCGTTCAACGAGACCTACCACGTGCCGTTCATCCACAGGGGTACGGTCGGCAGGTTGGTGGAGGCCAAGGCGACGTGGTTCACCTACGCGAAGGCCAACTCCCGGATGGTCGTGCCCGTACGCGAGTCCCTGGCCAGCGCGGAGGGTCGTGACGACGCAAGGAGTGCTCCCTCAGCCACCGGTAAGAACCTCCTTTCCGAACAGGCCGAGGACCACTGCAACTACATGCTGTTCCCGAACGTCATCCTGGACTACCTTCCGCGTTGGGGAGTGGTCACCCAGTACGAACCGATCGACCTGCGTACCACCGAACTGCGGGTGTGGATGATGACCGACCTACCACGGACACCGGAACACGAGGAGTCCTTCGAGCGTCAGTGGGCGGAGTTGAGCAAAGTTCTGAGCGAGGATGTCGCGTCGCAGGGGGCGATCGGCCGGGGAATCAACTCCAGTGCGTTCAAGACCGTACGCCTGGGTGGCGAAGAGGAGCGCCTGGTTCACTTCCACCGTGAAGTGGGTGGATTGATCGGTGACTGGGTCGAGTAGAAGCGATAACGACCGCGATTTCGTCCATTGAGTCGAAAATTCTACTTGCTTCCGTTATACGTTAAGTTTTAGGCTAGCCGAAATCCGGCTCGTGCATGCAGCCCGAGCCCAGTCACAGGGGGGACATGGATTTAGATCAAGCCCTCAATCTCGTGGTAGCCGGACTCGCCACAGGGTCGATTTATGCCCTGCTGGCGATGGGCTACAACGTTGTCTTCGCCACGACCGGCATCCTGAACTTCGCGCAGGGCGAGTTGTTCATGGTCGGAAGCCTGGTCGGGGCGTCCCTGTTCGTCGCCAGCGGCTGGCCCATCCTCGCCGCGGTGGTCATCGCGGTGGGGCTCGCGGCCATTCTGGGGGCTGTGGAAGAACCGCTTGCGGTTCGCCCTGCCACCAAACGCGGCCACAGCGCCTTCGGATGGGTGCTCTCCACGTTCGGCTTCGCGATCGTGCTGCGATCCGGAGCGGCGCTCATCTTCGGGCCCGACCTGCGACCCTTCCCCCCGCTCTTCGGCCGTGGCCAGTGGAACCTCGGTGGGGTCTTCATCAACCCCACCGAGGTGAGCCTTCTGGTACTCACCCTGCTAGTGGCCTTCGCCCTGCACAGCTTCTACACCAGGAGCCTCATGGGTCGCGCTCTCGCTGCGATCGCGCAGGATCCCGAAGCGGCATCGTTCCGGGGCCTCCCGGTTGGCCGCCTGTCGATCATCTCCTTTGCGATCGGTTCGGCACTCGCCGCCCTGGCCGGATTCGTCGCCGGTCCACTCACCGGCACCTATCCGGCGATCGGTCTGGGCTTCGCCCTCAAGGGTTTCATCGCAGCAGCGGTTGGCGGAATCCCTGAGATCAAAGGGGCGCTTGTGGGTGGTCTTGGCCTCGGCCTCATCGAGGCCTTCGGAGCCGACATCATCGGACCCGGCTACCGGGACGCGATCGTGTTCGCGGTGCTGCTGATCATGTTGGGGGTCAAGCCAGCCGGGATATTCGGTCGCGAGTCGGTGAGGGCGGTCTGATGGAGAGACTCACACCAGTTGGAGCCACCAAGCGTGGCATCGGTCTGCACATCGGAGCCCTGGTGCTGCTGCTGTTGGGCCCGTCGGTCGTCGCCCGGGTGGTCAGCTTCTCCACGAGCCTGGTCACCTTCCCGCTCACCCGGGAACTGCGGATCGAGGACAACCGATACGAGACCTTCAACACCGAGTTGCTGCTGATCTACATCATCGCCGTGCTCGGCATGAACCTGCTCTTCCAGACCGGGGTGCTCTCCCTCGGCCACAGTGCACTGTTCGGACTCGGTGCCTATTCCGTGGCGATCCTCACGGTCGACTACGGCTGGTCCTACTGGCCTGCGCTGGCGGTCGCCGGTGTCCTGACCACGATCATCGGCCTGCTCCTGGCCCTGCCGTCGGTGAAGCTGGGGGTCTTCACGCTGGCGATGGTCACGGTCGGCTACGCGTTCGTCTTCGAGGATCTCGCGATCGAATGGAAGGGCATCACCGGCGGAGGTGACGGACTGCGCGGCATCCAGCAGCCGCCTCCCTTCGACGATCTGAGCAGGTACTACTGGCTCGTGGTGATCGGGGTGGTCCTCACCTACTTCCTGTGCCACAACCTGCTCCGCTCACCGATGGGTCGCGCTTCGAAGTCGGTCGAAGAGAACGCGATCGCTTCGAAGTCGGTCGGGATCCGCGTGAACTACGTGAAGCTCCGGGCGTTCGCCCTCTCCGCTCTGATGGCCGGGGTGGCCGGGGGGCTCTACGCCCCATTGCTCGGATTCGTGTCGCCGGACTCCTTCACGGTCAACCTCGCCATCTCGTTGGTCCTGATGGTGCTCTTCGGCGGCACCGGGACTCTTGCGGGGCCGATCGTCGGTGCGGTGCTGCTGTTCCGCATCCCGATCGAGGTCGAGCGCCTCACGAACCAGCCGGGGGAGTGGAGTCTTCTGGTCTACGGCGTGGTCCTGCTGGCCTCTGTGCACTTCTTCCCCGAGGGTCTCGTAGCTGCCTGGTGGTGGGTGAGGGACCGGATCTGGGGACGATCGAAGGTAGACGCGGATTCCGAGGAGCGGGCGAGGGCAGACGTGGCTTCCGTACTCAACCCGGTCGACAGGCAGGAGCGGCCCGCTCTGAACGCACAGTCGATCGAGAAGTCCTTCGGCGGGGTCAAGCCGCTGAGCGACGTGTCGATGGTGGTGGCGCCGGGACAGGTACACGCTCTCATCGGGCCGAACGGCTCGGGCAAGACCACCTTCCTCAATTGCGTCTCGGGTTACCTCGATCATGACGGGGGCACCCTGGAGATGCTCGGCCGTGACGGGGCCGGCGTCGCGCCGGACGCCCGCGCCCGGATGGGTCTCGCCCGCACGTTCCAGACACCGTATGTGTTCGAGGGCATGTCATGTCTCGAGAACGTCCTCGTGTCGCTCGACCAGAAGCGCAAGCAGAACCTCTTTGCGTATGCCTGGCGCTGGCCAGGCGCCAGACGCGAGGAGCGTCAGCAGTACGACCGAGCGGTCGAGATCGTGCGTGCAGTGGGCCTCGGTGAGCGGCTTTCGGACGCTGCGGGTGATTTACCCCCCGGAGAACGGCGCCTGCTCGAACTCGGCCGGGTGATCGCGATGCAGCCGGAGTTGGTGTTGATGGACGAGCCCGCGGCAGGGCTCACCTCTGGTGAGATCGAAGAGCTGGAGGAGGTCATCAGGGGCCTCAGCGCCGCCGGGATCGCCGTGGTGATCGTCGAACACCACGTCGACCTCGTGATGCGACTCGCGGACGAGATCACGGTGATCGACTTCGGCCGTCAGATCGCCCATGGCCCACCGAGTGAGATCCAGGAGAATCCCACCGTGATCGCCGCTTACCTCGGAGAGGACACCGACGACGAGACGATGCGCGAGATCGAGCGCCAGGAGCAACAGGAGCCCAGCGCATGAGCCTCCTCGAAGTCGAGAACCTGGTGTGCGGCTACGGGCGTGTACCCGTGGTCCACGAGGTGTCTCTGCACGTCGACGAGGGAGAGTTCCTGACCCTCATCGGGTCCAACGGAGCCGGTAAGTCGACGCTGTTGCGCACCATCTCGGGAATCAACTCGGTGATGGGAGGCAAGGTCTCCTTCGACGGGGCCGACATCACGAAGTTCAACGCTGCGGCAGTAGCGGCGCGGGGGATCGCGCATGTTCCCGAGAACCGTCGCGTGTTCCCCAAGCACCCGGTCATGGAGAACCTGCGCCTGGGAGCCTACGTACGCCGACGCGACCGCTCGACGATCCGCGAGGACATGGAGCGGATGTTCGAGCAGTTCCCGATCCTGATGGAACGACGCGACGCACCTGCGGGCACTCTGTCGGGCGGTGAACAGCAGATGCTGGCCATCGCGATGGCGTTGATGGCGAGACCGAGGCTTCTGATGCTCGACGAACCGTCGCTCGGGCTCGCCCCGATCATCGTCGAGAACGTCTACCAGGAGATCAAGGCGCTCCATGCGGCGGGTACGACGATCCTGTTGGTCGAGCAGATCGCCAACCTCGCACTGAAGGTCGCGGATCGGGGGATGGTTCTCCAGTTGGGTCACGTGATCGCCGAGGGCGACTCAGCCGAGCTGCGCGAGGACGACCTGGTGCGTGCCGCCTACCTCGGTACATGAAGATGGCCTCGAGAGTTCACCCGAAGCGCCGGTGGACCACCTATCCCTGCGGATCGGCGCGATGACCGCACCAGGGCGGCCTGAGGGATCGGCGAGCGAGGCGCTCGGACCGATCGACGCGGTCTTCGATCACTGCGCGGTCGCCGCACCACGCCTGCGCGACCTGCTCGCGCTCTACCACGACGTCCTGGGCGGTGAGATCTGCAACGGCGGGGACAACATACGGGTCGGCTACCGCGCGATGCAGCTCAAGTTCAGAGACGGCTCGCGAATAGAGCTCATGGAGCCCCTCGCCGGCTCCACCTTCTTCGACAGCTTCTTCGCCCGTGGCGGGGGATTGCACCACGTGACGTTCAAGGTCAAGGACATCCACGAGGCGGTGGATGCACTCCAAGGCGCCGGATACACCCTCACAGGCCTCTACGTGGAGGATCCGACCTGGCGAGAAGCGTTCCTGCACCCGCGTTCCGCGCACAGCGTCCTGGTACAGGTGGCCCAGCCTGGCCCGACCTTCTCGATAGACGTGCCGGGCATCACCATCGAGGCCGTACTCGACGGCGACATGGCGCTGACGGGGGCCGGCAACGGGATTCCCAGCCCATGAGACGACGCGATGTCTGAGGAAGCAACGGGCCGAACTACCGACCAGCAGGTCGGACCTGCCGCTCGCTTTTTCGAGAGCTTCACGGTCGGTGAGGTGATCCACACTCAAGGCCGCACGATCACCGAGACCGATGCCTCGATGTGGGCGATGCTCACCGGAGACATGAACCCGATGCACGTCGACGAGACCTACGCACGTGCCCATGGGCTGTTCGGCGGCCGGTTTCCTCCCGGGATGCTCCCAGTCGCGCTGGCCACCGGTCTCCAGGAGCGCCTCGGGTTGTTCGCCGGCACGGGTCTGGCGATGCTTGAGCAGTCGATCAGGTACCGCAAGCCAGCGATGGTTGGCGACACGGTGCATGTCGAGCTGGTCGTTCTCGACACCGAACCCCACCCCGGCAAGCCACGTGGCCGCGTCCGCTTCGGCTACGAGATCATCGATGCCGACGGAGAGGTGAACGTCGAAGGGGAGTGGGTGATCGTCGTCGCGGCATCTCCCGCTACCTGATGACACAGCCGAACGCCCGCCTTCGCGAGTCGGGGGAGGTCGAGGCGTGGCGTTGATCGCGAGGATGCTGCTCGCGAACGCGACCCACAACGGTCGGCGCAGCGCCGTGGTGTGGGGTACCGACAAGCATCGCAGTTGGGCCGAGGTGTCCCAGCGTTCCGGTGGACTCGCGCGCGGCCTGCTCGATCGGGGACTCGCTCCCGGTGACCGGGTGGCGTTGGTGAGCGACAACGTCCCGGAGATCCTGGAGAGCTATTTCGCTGCGGCCGGCTCTGGCCTTGTGGTGGCTCCGGCCAGTCCCAGGGCTCATCCCTCTGAGCTCGACCGGTACTTCGGGGAGTACATCGAGCCGGCAGCGGTGCTGTTGGGGCCGGGCTCGGAGGAGGCGATCGGCGGGTGGGTCGATCGCTGCCGGGTGGTGGTGCGCATGCCCGGCGGTCCGATGGGCGAGCCATATGACGAGCTCGTCTCCAGCGGGGGAACGCTGCGCGACGACATCGATCCGGATGTGCCTTACACGATCGCTGCGACCAGCGGCACGATGGGTCACCCAAAGGGGGCGGTGATCACCCAACGGATGGCGGCATCGGCGATCTTCAGCTTCGTCGCGGAGAATCCGATCGCCACAGACGACGCGTACCTGTTGCAGCATCCGATGAGCAACATCCCAGGCGGTCCCGGTCAGTTGTTCGCCCTACCGAAGGCAGCGCGCACAGTTCTCCTCGAGCGCTTCGATGCGGCGCTGTGCCTGGAGACGATCGAGCGGCAGGGCATCACCCACACCGTGCTCGTACCCACGATGCTCGGTGACCTGCTGGCCCACGAACGTATGCCGACCACCGACGTCTCCTCTCTACGAGTGGTCGTGATCGGTGCATCTCCGATACCCCGGCCCTTGTTGAGCCGTGGGGTCGAGCGCTTCGGCGCCGTGTTCCGCCCGATGTACGGGATGACCGAGACCACAGCGGTGGCGTGCGTTCTACGACCCCAGGACATGTACCCGGTGGATGCGCACCCCGACGACCGGCTCGCATCTGCGGGAGTGCCCACCGCGGGGATCGATCTGAAGGTGGTGCGCGATGACGGTTCCGAGGTGAACGGCGACGGTACCGAGTTCGGCGAGATCCTGATCCGTGGGGTCAACGTCGCGCAGCGGTACTGGGGCGACATAGATGAGAACACGACTGCCTGGGACGGCGAGTACTTCCGCTCGGGGGACATGTCGACGGTGGACGAGCGGGGATTTCTCACCATCGTGGATCGCAAGAAGGATGTGATCATCAGCGGCGGGACCAACGTGGCGTCACGGGAGGTCGAGGAGGTGATCCTCGCCATGGATGGCATCGGACAGGTGGCTGTCATCGGAGTGCCCGACGAGCGGTGGGGGGAGGCGGTGACTGCGGTGGTGGTCCCCACCGACGCATCGGATCCTCCCTCTGAGGTGGAGGTCCTCACCCACTGTCGTAGGCATCTGAAGGGGCCCAAGGTGCCCAAGAGCGTGCACGTGGTCGACTCTCTGCCACTCAGCCCCATGGGCAAGGTCCTCAAACGTCAGATCCGGGCCGACCTCACCTGACATCTCGTCGCTCTGGCCCCGTCGGAGGCTCAGGTGCCGGACTTCGGGTCGAGTCCGAGATGTGTGATCCACTCGAAGACCGTCGCGATGAGGTGATCCCGGTCAGAGGTGTAGTAGTGGTTGTCGGCCAACTCCACGAACCGGATGTCGGATCCGGCCTCTGCAACATGCCTGGCCTTGTCGCGATAGGGGGTCGGTTCGCGTGCCCCGACGGTCACCAGCGTGGGAATGTCTATCTCAGGCATGAACCTGACGGCATCCGCGAGGTTGTCGGGCCCCCATACCGACAGCACAGTCGCCGCCTCTGCGACCATCGGCACCGGAGCGCTCGAGGAGATGACGATCAACTGCTCTGGCCGGCCGGCGCTCACAGCCTCCTGGGCTGCGGCGATGTGGTCCTCCAGTCGTCCCTCCACGAACGTGCCGGCGGCGGTGGACAACGCCGGGCCAGGGCTCAACATCGCCACTGCGCGCGCCCCCGAGGGATGTGTGGTGGCGAGCCAGTAGGCTGCCCTGTGCGCTCCGTAGCTGTGGGCGACCACCACGTAGTCGTCGATGCCCAGATCACCGAGCACCGCAACCGCAGCATCGAGGTCGGTCACGCAGTCCTCGAAGATCTCCCGGATCATGCCGATGCACTCCTCGCCGTCGCCGAGGCTGCCCAGGTCGTGGCCTCGACCGTTGATCGACAACACCGTGTGGCCATCCAAGAGGGGGGAGCGGAGGAGATCGAACACCGGCGTGCCGTAGAAGTTCCCCCATGCGCCGTGTACTGCGAGGATCCCGATCGGTGAGGCGCCCCTGCGCATCGCTCCATGGAGCAGCACGCCGTCGTCGGTCCTGGTGCGGATCAGCTCCAGGTCGGTCGTATCGAACATCGCAACTCCCTTGACGATCCTGCTACAGATTCATATCGTACGTTATACGTAAAGGATGGTCAGTTGGAGTCGAACCTGGCCATGCAGCACGACCAGGGGGTTCCCATGACCGTTGCCAGGTTGATCGAGGGGATTGCAGAGCGCCTCGGGGACAAGGTCGCCTTCCTCACCGAGGACGACGACGTGTCTATGACCTTCTCGGAGGTGGACGCGAGGGCCTCGAGCATCGCCGGTGGCCTTCGAGAGCTCGGGGTACAGCAGGGAGACAGGGTCGCACTGATGGCGGGTAGCACCCCTGAGTTCGTCGCCACGGTCATCGGGACGTGGAAGCTCGGCGCGATCCTCGTCGCTCTCAACGCGCAGCTGGGGCCCGAGGAGATCCTCTACCAACTGGACAACTCCGCACCGCGCGTGGTCGTGACCGACCCCGGCAGAAGCCACGAGGTGGTGGCCGAGGTGCTGGCCCGAGCCAGCTCTGAGCCCCGCCACGTCTCCACGGGACAACTCGAGGGCGAACCCCAGCGCGCACTCGATCTTCCAGGGAGCACGGACGCGACCATCTTCTACACCTCTGGCACCACCGGGGTACCCAAGGGTGCCACCCACACCCACAACTCGCTGACGGTACAGATCGACGCGGTACGCGACTGGTTCGGGGTCACCGAGGACGACGTGTTCATGTCGGTGCTACCGATCTACCTGCTGTCGATCCTGGTTCTGGGGCCGATGTCGTCGCTTCTGGCCGGGGCGACGTGCCGCCTCATGCCGAAGTACGAGTC
>JBKEAI010000100.1:0-2327 GCA_047972145.1 Microthrixaceae bacterium | reverse complement strand
GCGCGACGAGATGAAGCTGCGTCTGGTCGCCTCGACCGAGCTCGTCCGCTCCGAGGAGTCACCGACGATCTGGCTGTTCGTGGGTGTGAACGGCGTGGGCAAGACGACCACGATCGGCAAGATCGGCGCACGCCTCGCTGATGAGGGCGCGAGTGTCGTGATGGCGGCGGGTGACACCTTCCGCGCCGCTGCGGCCGAGCAGCTCGGAACCTGGGCGGAGCGCTCCGGCGCGGAGCTGGTGCGCGGCGCCGAAGGTGGTGATCCCTCGTCGGTGATCTTCGACGCGGTCGAGGCCGCAGCCGCGCGCTCGGTCGATGTGGTGCTGGCCGACACCGCAGGGCGCCTGCACACCAAGTCGAACCTCATGGACGAGCTCTCCAAGGTCCGGCGGGTAGCCGACAAGGGAGCCGGTTCGGTCACCGAGGTGCTGTTGGTGATCGATGCCACGACCGGCCAGAACGGGCTCAACCAGGCCCGCCAGTTTGCGGAGGCGACAGATGTGACCGGGGTGGTGCTCACCAAGTTGGACGGCTCGGCCAAGGGCGGGATCGTGTTCGCCATCGCCTCGGAGCTGGGTCTGCCCGTGAAGCTGGTGGGCCTGGGCGAGACCGCGGGGGATCTGGTGGACTTCGACGCCAACGAGTTCGTCGACGCGCTCGTCGCGGTCGACTGAGCGGAATCGACTGAGCACCCAGCTCAGCGACCAGGCTCGGTGACAACCACGCCGAAATGACACGCTGAGCAGCAAGAACCGATAGCCAGACCAACCAGGGGGACAACGATGGGAATATGCGACGACAGGGTGTGTGTGGTGACCGGCGCCGGTCGGGGCATCGGGCGTGAGTACGCGCTGATGCTGGCTGCGGAGGGTGCCAAGGTGGTGGTGAACGACGTCGGTGGTGCGCGCGACGGCACCGGGGCTGACGCCACACCGGCCGAGGAGGTCGTCGCGGAGATAGCCGCGGCGGGTGGTGAGGCGGTACTCAACACCTCCGACGTGTCGGACTTCGCTGCGGCATCGGCGATGATCGACCAGGCGGTCGAAACCTTCGGGGACCTGCACGCGGTGATCAACAACGCGGGGATCCTGCGCGACCGGATGTTGGTCAACATGACCGAGGCTGAGTGGGATGCGGTGATCTCGGTGCACCTCAAGGGCACCTTCGGCCCGGCGCACCACGCCGCGGTGTACTGGCGGGAGCGATCCAAGGCAGGTGACGAGCTCGATGTGCGGATCATCAACACCACCTCGCCGTCGGGGATCTACGGAAACGTCGGACAGACCAACTACGGAGCTGCCAAGGCGGGCATCGCGTCGTTCACCTACATCGCGTCGATGGAGCTCGCCCGCTACGGGATCACGGTGAACGCGATCGCGCCGGCAGCACTGACGAGGCTGACCGAGGACCTCGGGATGGGCAGCGTCGACGAAGCTGCCAAGGAGGCGATGTCGCCTCGTTGGATCGCTCCGGTGGTCACATGGTTGGCATCGGAGCAGTCCTCCGAGGTGACCGGTCAGGTGATCGAGGCCTCGGGGCGCTATCTGGCGGTGGCCGAGGGTTGGCACCGCGGCCCGTCGTCGCCGGCGGCGTCAGAACCCGTAGAAGCGGGGGAGATCCTCACCGCTCTGGTGGCCGAGGCCCGCCCACCGGCGGGCATGGATGGCGCGGAGCGCGCTTGAGCACCCTTGGCGCGGCCGAACTGTCGCAGCTCACTCGGATGTCGCTCCCGCGTGCAGGGGCCGAGTACGACCTGCGCGACTCGGAGGGAACGGTCCGTAGCGTCGGGCGCCGTTGGCGCTGGACGATCGAGGGTCTGGACGACGTTCCGCACGCCGCGTTGGTCGCACATGATGCGATGCTTGACGTCCTCCAAGCCGCTGGTGGTGTGGGCGACGACCTCCCCACGGCCACACACGCCGTCGAAGCCGAGCTCGATCGTCTGTGCGGGGTGCACGGCGACCGGGCGAAGCTGCACGACGCGCTCGGTGAGCATCACCCGCTCACCATCGCGGTCGAGGAGTGCGACCGGCTGTTGTCGGTCGCTGCGCGGGTTGTGTCCCAGCAGGTAGCGCAGCCAGCGGAGGGGACCTTGGCCGGGATCTTCCGCTCCGATGGGGGAGCTCCGAAGGCTGCTGTAGACGAGATCGACATCGCTGCGCGTGGACCTGTCGGGGACCGCCAGGCGGACCGGGCCCATCACGGCCGACCGTTCCAAGCGGTGTGTGTCTATTCGCTCGACGTCATCGAGGCGCTCGTGGCAGAGGGGCATCCGATCACGCCGGGTGCAGCGGGGGAGAACCTCACCCTGGCGGGTGTTCCGTGGGC
>JBKEAI010000088.1:0-9319 GCA_047972145.1 Microthrixaceae bacterium | reverse complement strand
GCGTCGGGAGGCACCGCCTGATGCTCGCACGCACGGCCGAGCAGCTCTTCTGGGCGGGGCGCTACCTAGAGCGCGCCGAGCACACTGCACGCCTGATGGACGTGACCTACCACCGCCTCCTTGAAGCCACACCGGTGGAACAGGCCGAGGCGTGGCGTGACGTGCTCGGTTGCGTGTCGCAGGCCAAGGCGTTCGCCGAGCGGTGCCGGCCCGTTTCGGGTAGGGAGGTGTCGGCCTTCCTGGTGGCCGACACCGACAATCCGGGGTCGATCGCGTCGAGCGTCGCGCAGGCGCGCAGCAACGCCCGGGGAGTGCGCGAACAGCTGCCCGCGGAGTGGTGGGAGGTGCTCAACTCGTTCAGCCTCGAGCTCGCTGCGCGCAACCTCCAGCGCGAGCTCGACTCCCAACCGAGCGACCTGTACCGGTTCGTGCGTCGGGGGGTGCTGAGCGTGCTGGGTGTCGCCGATGGCACCTGGACCCGCGACGAGGGTTGGTTGTTCTTCATGCTCGGGGTCCACCTCGAACGTGCCGAGATGACCGCGCGGACCCTGCGGGTGCGTTTCCCACGCCATCGCGCCGACGAGGTGCACGAGTGGTTCGCCACCCTGCGCGTGGCCTCAGCGCTCAGCACGTACCGGCGCCGCTACCGCGACTACGACCGACGGTCCCTGGTCGACCTGCTGTTGCTGTCGGGCGATGTGCCTCGAAGTGTGCTGTTCTCGATGCGCCACGCCGAGTCGATCCTGCGCTCGGTGGTGGATCCCGAGGGGAGCCTGTCGGTGCGCCTGACCGGCCGTTCGCGCGCCGAGCTCGAATTCGCGGATGCCGACGAGTTGATGGCCGCGGGCAACATCATCGAGGTACTGCAGTTGGTCGAGGAGCAGATCCGTGCGATCTCGAACTCCGTCGCCGCGGAGTGCTTCCTGAGTCACGCCGAGCTCGACCTTCAGAGCCTGCACGTTCTGCCCGGTGCGGTGCCCTTCACCCCCGAGGCTGACCACGACCCGGCGCAGGCAGGATCATGAGGCGGCGGGTGTCGTTCGGTGGGGGCGATGCGGCCATCGGCTCGACCGCTCGGTCGCCATCATCGGAGCTCCGTGTTGAGGTGCGGGTTGTGGGGAGCCGGCGATGAGGTTCGACGTGTCGTACCGCACCGTGTTCTCCTATGACGAACCGGCGAGCGAGTCCCAGAACGAGTTGCGCGCGGCTCCGCTCAGCGATGCGCACCAGCGCCTGATCGACTACCGGGTGAGCGTCGAACCCGAGGCGCGGGTGCTGAGCTACACCGATGCGTGGGGCACCCGGGTCGACGCGTTCGGTGTGCGTCGGCCGCACACGAGCCTCGAGGTGCTTGCCGAGGCCTCGGTGGAGACCACCCCGCGGCCGCTCACCGCGGTGGCACCCCGCATGGGTGAGCTGCGCGACCCGGGGTTCATGGACGAGCACGTCGCCTACCTGTCCTCGGACACCCATACGACCCCCGGTGCCGCCGTCGTCGACGCGGCACGCCGCCAAGGCGAGCTCGCGGGTGACGACGTCGTGTCCACCGTGTTGGCGGTGCACCGTTTCGTGGGCCACACCCTCGCCTACACCCCCGGCTCGACCGACATCGGAATCACAGTCGACGAGGTGCTCGCCCAAGGCGTCGGGGTGTGCCAGGACTATTCGCACCTCGCGGTCGCGATGTGTCGCAGCGTCGGAATCCCCGCTCGCTACGTGTCGGGCTACCTGTTCACCGAAGACGACAGTTCCGGCACAGACACCGCGGCCGACACCGTGGTGGTGCAGACCCACGCATGGTTCGAAGCTGCGATCCCCGGGGGCGAGTGGTTGGCGCTCGATCCGACCAACGGTCAGATGGTGGGGGAGCGCCACGTCAAGATCGGCCACGGTCGCTCCTACGAGGACGTTCAGCCGCTGCGCGGGGCGTTCCTCGGGCCGGGTGCGTCCGCGGTGCACGCCACCGTGGAGATCCACCGCACCCAGGCCCACGCCGCTCCCCGGCAGTTCGTCGAGGCGTTTGCGGCCGCCGACCCCAACGACGAGCAGCGTCTCATCCGCGCTCGACTGCAAGCCACCCAGCACCATCAGCAACAACAGCAGTAGCGGTAGGGGTAGCGGTAGGAGTAGGAGTACGCGGACAACGCAACCCCGGCACTTGGGTAGGGTCGGCACATGTCGAACCCGAGCACCCTCGGCGAGTTGCGGTCCTCCGGTTGGGAGTCCGTGCCCGTCAAGACCGAGATCCGCCGCAACGCCGCGGAGCGGATCCGCGATGGCGAGCGCCTGTTCCCCGAAGTTCTCGGCTACGAGGACACCGTGTTCCCCCAACTCGAAAACGCGCTTCTGGCAGGCCACGACATCATCTTCCTGGGTGAGCGTGGCCAGGCGAAGACACGCATGATCCGCTCGCTGGTCGACCTGCTCGACGAGTGGATGCCGATCGTCGAGGGCTCCGAGATCAACGACGACCCGTACGCGCCGGTGTCGGCCCATGCCCGCTCGCTGGTCGAGGAGATGGGTGCCGACACACCGATCGCCTGGGTCCACCGATCGAAGCGCTACGGCGAGAAGCTCGCCACACCCGACACCTCGATCGCGGACCTCATCGGCGAGGTCGACCCCATCAAGGTCGCCGAGGGTCGGTACCTCTCCGACGAGCTGACGCTGCACTACGGCTTGGTGCCGCGCACCAACCGGGGGATCTTCGCCATCAACGAGCTGCCCGACCTCGCTGAGCGGATCCAGGTGGGCCTGTTGAACGTGCTCGAGGAGCGCGACGTGCAGATCCGTGGCTACAAGGTGAGCCTCCCGCTCGACATCATCCTCGTCGCATCGGCCAACCCCGAGGACTACACCAACCGTGGCAGGTTGATCACCCCGCTCAAGGACCGCTTCGGTTCGCAGGTGCGCACCCACTATCCGCTCGACGTGGAGACCGAGGTGGCGATCATCGAACAGGAAGCGGTTCCTTTCGATTCCGAGGGGATCACCGTGCGGGTGCCCGAGCACATGGTCGAGGTGGTCGCGATGCTCTCGCAGCTCGCCCGCCAGAGCGCCCACATCTCACAGCGCTCCGGAGTGTCGGTGCGCCTGTCGGTGGCCAACCACGAGGTGATGGTCGCCAACGCGGCGCGGCGCTCGCTGGCCGCGGGTGACCACGAGGTGGTGCCGCGGATCTGCGACCTCGAGGCACTGCCCGCTTCGACCGCCGGCAAGGTGGAGATCGAATCACTCGAGGAGGGCCGCGACGGCCAGATCCTCGACCACCTGGTGCGTTCCGCGATCCTCGAGGTGTTCCGCGACCGGGTCACACCCCAGCAGCTGACCGCCGTGGTCGAAGCGCTCGGGGAGTCCGACCCCGTGGAGACCGGCGAGGACATCGGATCGGCCGACTACATGGCCCTGCTCGAATCCGTACCGGCCTTGCGGGTACCCGTGGGCGAGCTCGTCGGCGCCGAGCCCACCCCCGGTGAGGTCGCATCCTCGATCGAGCTCATCCTGGAGGGTCTGCACCTGTCCAAGCGGCTCAACAAAGACGCGGTCGGAGCCCGCGCCCAGTACCGCGCGTAGCGGCGCTCGACGGGACTGGTCAGACGCGGTCGGAGCCCGCGCCCAGTACCGCGCGTTGCGGCGCGGGCCATATGCCTGAACGGTTGGTGTCTCTGATCCGAACGCCGCGGATCGGATCGAAGTGCTTGCGGTTGCGCGTGACCAGCGCGAGTCCGTGTTCCAGAGCGGTGGCAGCTATGAGGGCGTCGGTGTCGACCAGAAGGTCAGCCACGTCGCCAGTCGTCGCGCGATGGCACGGCGGCTTCGGGAGCGGCACCGGAGGTGGCGCTCAGAGCACCCTTCGGGTCGGGCTCACCGTCGCGGCGCTCAACCGACACGATCGATATCGCCCCCTCCGGGCATGCCTGGGCCCCCATCCACGCGTCCACTGCGCGCTCGGGCGGAACCTCGAGCACGTGGATGTCGATCTGCCCCTCCTCGTCGAGGGGGTACAGGCCATGTGACCAGCGCTGGCAGTTGCCCCACCCGATGCAAAGCGCCGGGTGTGCGCGGACCTTGATCCAGTCGTTCACCCCATCGGGTTTGCGCCCATAGCCATTGACCGTGGCGCCGGCGCTGTCGTTGCTGGCCCTGTCGTTGCCGGCCCCACCCCTGCCGGTGCTGTCGTTGCTGGCCGTGTCGTTGCTGGCCCTGTCGTTGCCGGTGCTGTCGTTGTCGGCCCGGTCGTTGTGCGCGCCGCTGCTGGTATCCCCCACACCGGTGGTGTCCCCACCGGTGACCCCTGTTTTCTCTGTCATATGGTGTAACTATTACAGCACCGTGCCCCGCCCTGCGAACCCGGTGCCCAAAGTCACGCCCAACCCGAACTTGAACGAAATCGCGCGCTGGCGCGCCTCGTACGTTCAAGTTCGGGGGATCTGGGGGCGTAGCGGGCCGGTGGCGCGGGACGAACGCACGCGGGTGCCGGTTCGGGTCGGGGGGGTAGCCTGCGGCAATGGCACGGCCGCGGTTCCGGTATTCGCCCTGGGACGGCACCCAGAAGGGCTTCGAGCTCGACGCGCTCGACGTGCTCGAAGAGCTCACCGACGACCTGATGTACCACGGTGACGTCAACGCGGCGTTGCGCAGGATGCTCCAGGAGGGCTTCGAGGACCGCAACGGAGACCGCATCCAGGGCCTGCGCGAGATGCTCGAGAACCTGCGCGACCGGCGCTCGGAGATGCTGGAGCGCTTCGACCTCGGCGGTGTGTATGACGAGATCGCCCAGGAGCTGGCCGAGGTCGTTGACACCGAGCGTGAAGCGGTCGACCAGCAACGCCGCGATGACCTCGCCTCGGGCGACGAGCGCCGCGGCGAGCTGGCCCAGCAGGCCGCCGATGGCCGCCACCTCGAGCTCGACATGTTGCCCGACGACCTCGCGGGAAAGATGAAGGGGCTCGGGTCCTACGACTTCCTCTCCAAGGAAGCCGAGCAGCGGTTCCAGGAGCTCACCGACCGCCTACGTGAGCAACTCATGCAGCAGTACGTCGACCAGCTCTCCGGCGCGGTCGAGGGGATGTCCGCCGAGGACATGGCCCGCATGAAGGACATGATGGCCGCGCTGAACGAGATGCTGGAACAGCGCGCGGCCGGTGAGGAGCCCGACTTCGACGGGTTCATGGAACGCTTCGGTGACTTCTTCCCGGAGAACCCGCGCAACCTCGACGAACTGCTCGAGATCATGGCGCAGCGCATGGCCGCGGCTCAGGCGATGATGAACTCGATGACGCCCGAGCAGCGTGCGCAGCTCCAGGCGCTGAGCGACCAGCTCCTCGACGACATGGACCTGCGCTGGCAGGCCGACCAGCTCGGGCGCAACCTTCGTGACGCCTTCCCCGATGCGGGTTGGGAGAACGCCTACTCCTTCGAGGGAGCCGACCCTCTCGACATGGCGAGCGCTATGCAGGCCATGACCGACCTGGGTGACATGGACGCCATCGAGGCGATGCTGCGCGGATCGCCGAGCCCCGGCGCTCTCGACGAGGTCGACCTCGACAGGGTGCGCGAGCTGGTCGGTGAGGAGTCCGCCGCGAGCCTCGAGCGGATGGCCGAGATCACCAAGCTGCTCACCGAGGCGGGTCTGGTGGAGCAGAAGGAGGGTCGTCTCGAGTTGACCCCCGAGGGTATGCGCCGCCTGGGTCGCAACGCGCTCGCGGAGCTGTTCAGCTCGCTCGAAGCCGACCGGATGGGCGCACACGAGCGTGAACGGCTCGGGGTGGGCCACGAGCGGGCGTACGTGACCAAGCCCTATGAGTTCGGCGACCCGTTCAACCTCGACATCCACCGCACGATCTCCAACGCTGTGATGCGCGGTGAGGGTTCACCGGTGTCGCTGTCGCCGGAGGACTTCGAGATCGAACAGACCGAACAGAGCGTGCGGGTCTCCACCGTGTTGATGTTGGACCTGTCGCTCTCGATGCCCATGCGCGACAACTTCCTGCCCGCCAAGAAGGTCGCCATGGCGCTGCACAGCCTGATCACGATGCAGTACCCGCGGGACTTCATGGGCCTGGTGGCCTTCTCGGAGGTGGCGCGGGTGCTCACGCCCGAGCAGCTTCCAGAGGTGAGCTGGGACTTCGTGTACGGCACGAACATGGCCCACGGCTTCCAGTTGGCCCGCCAGATGCTGGCCAGGGAGTCGGGCACCAAGCAGATCCTGATGATCACCGACGGAGAGCCGACCGCCCACATCAACCGCTTCGGCGAACCCGAGTTCCACTACCCGCCGGTGCGCGAGACCGTCGACGCCACCCTGCTCGAGGTTTCGCGCTGCACCCGTGAGGACATCCGGATCAACACCTTCATGTTGGATCCCGACCCGGGCCTGCAACGCTTCGTGGAGAACCTCACCAAGCTCAACCGTGGCAGGGCGTTCTTCACGAGCCCGGACACCCTCGGCGACTACGTGCTGGTGGACTTCCTCGACCAGCGCCGCAAGGTCCTCGAGGGCCGCCGCTGACCACGACCAGCGCCGCAAGGTCCTCGAGCGCCGCCGCACCTCCACCGTTCTGTGGTGCGTCGTTGGCTCACCGGGCTCGTTTCGCACCACAGAACGGTGGAGGTGGGGGGTTCTGCGGGGCTGGAGTGGGGTTTCTCCTTGACGTGGAGGGCCTTTTGGCGCAAGGATGACGAATCACAACGGTGTAACTACATCGGTGGGGTTGTCCCGAGTGGGGTCATCCCGCAGTGCGACACCACAGCAATGCGACACCACAGCAATGACAAGTCACCACCGCACGCAGCCGACCGCGGGGGAGGGTCCACGGCACATGAACCAACAGAGCGCACAGCCATCGAGCAGTGGTCACACGACACAGGTCACCGTCGGCGCAGGCCAGACGACCGTGCCGGGGATGCCCGGATTCGATCCGCTGGCCGACAACGAACCCGAGGAGAGTTGGCAGAACTTCGCCAACTGCCTCGGAGTCGACCCCGACCTCTTCTTCCCGGAGCGTGGCGCGTCGACCAAGGAGGCCAAGGCGGTCTGCAAGGCGTGCGTCGTGCGTGAGGACTGCCTCGAGTATGCGCTCGAGAACAGTGAGAAGTTCGGTATCTGGGGTGGCCTGAGCGAACGTGAGCGGCGCCGTCTGCGCCGTGCGCGCGCTCTCGCTAGGGCGGCGGCAGCGGAAACCCGCACTGCCTGAGCAGCCTCCCGGCGCTGACAACCCCGACCGCACACCCAACCCCGAACGCACACCCAACCCAGGTCATGTGACCGGGGGCTCCACTTGAACATCGCATCGGGTCCACACCGCTGGTACCCACTACGACACAGCGCTGGTCATCACCAGGATCTGTATCGCCGGGGTCAGCGGTTGCCCGGGAACCGCAGCAGCGATGACTCGGTGAGCACCACATCCATGGGCACGTCCCACCTGTTGGCGTCGATGTGGTCCACCAACTGGCACTCGAACACGACGCCGACCAGCAGGGGCCGTTGCGGCCTTGGATGGTTCCCCGCCGCCGGCGGGAGTCGCGGGTCGAGCGCTCGGTCGTAGTAGCCCGCTCCCATTCCCACCCGGTGCCCCGCGCGGTCGACCGCGGTGGCCGGAACGACCACGACGTCCATATCACCCACGGCTCTGGCCACACCGGTCGGCTCGGGGATTCCCCAGCGATTCGGCTCCATGTCGCAGCCGGAACTCCATCTGGGGAAGTCCATCGCCGTGTCGTCGAGGACCCTGGGGTCGTCGAGGACCCTGGGAAGGTGCACGTGTACTCCCACCTGGTGGAGGCGGTCCCACGCCGATCGCAGGTCGACCTCGTCGCCGTGGGGCCAGTAGCCGGCGATTCTCCTCGTGCCTCGCGCGATTGCGCTCGCTTCGCCTTGCGCGCCCGGATCCCCCGGCGCGCCCGGTCCAGCCGAAGAAGCCTGTCCCACCGCGCGACGCTGCTGGTCGGCCGGGCGCTGTTGGCCGGCCGGGCGCTGGCCATCCGCGCGACGCTCACCCTCCAGAGGTTCGGGACCCAGTTCATCGAGCGACAAGAGGCGTACGGCGATCTCCCGTGACGCCTCGGCTCGTCGCTGCGGTCCCATGGCGCCGCGTGCGGCGATGCCCGCCCTGCGAATCTCCTGCGGTGACAGGTGAGCGTCCTCGGCTCGACCGCTGGGTTCGTCGGTGGCGGTCACCTCCGGGAAATTAGCGGTTCGGCGATCCGGTGCCCCGGAACCGGGGGCGTGGGGGAGATCGCGGGACAGTGGGTTACACTGACGCCATGTTCAGTGGCAACGAATGGCTAATCGTCGTCATCGTCGCACTGGTGCTCTTCGGTGGTTCGCAGATACCGAAGCTCGCCAAGAACCTCGGTCAGGCCCAGAACGAGTTCAAGCGTGGCCTGTCTGAGGGTAAGTCTGACGACGAGCCGGCAGAGAACACCGAATCCAAGACCGAGAAGTCCTGAGGTCCGAGCTTCGGAACCCGAGCCGCAAGGCTCCACGGCTTCGGAGACCAGCACGCGAGCGTGCGGCCGAGACGCGCTCATCCACCTCTCCACCTCTCCACCTCGGTTCCGGGCACCCCGGAG
Organism: Microthrixaceae bacterium; assembly: GCA_047972145.1. Taxonomy (GTDB): domain Bacteria; phylum Actinomycetota; class Acidimicrobiia; order Acidimicrobiales; family Microtrichaceae; genus JAMLGJ01. The sequence goes on along the minus strand of JBKEAI010000088.1, from coordinate 742 downwards.
CTAGGTTCGACTTGAAGCTCGACCTTCGGTCGGCTGGGTGGGTCGGCTGGCTCGAAGCCTGACCGTCGATTGGCCCGGATCCTCAGCTGACCGCAAGCAGGGTCGGCATCAAGCCGGGATGGCCGAGAGCCTCAGTTGGCCTGGAGTACGGGCTCCGCAGGCCGTTCGGCGGCAGCACGCTGCTCGGCGCGGGCCCTGATGATCCGGCGGCGCTGACGCTCGGAGGTGCCACCCCAAACACCGTGGTCGATCCTGTACTTGATGGCGTACTCGAGGCACTGGTCGGCCACCGGGCAACCCTCGCAGACCTTCTTGGCCTTCTCCACGCCGACGCCGTCGGAGGGAAAGAACACCGAGGGCGCCTTGTGTGCGCAGTTGCCGTCGGCCATCCACTTCGTCTCAACCGGGTTTTCCATAGGTCCAATATGACGTCTCGGGAGCCGAATTTGTTCCCATCAACCCGATATGCCCACAGCAACTGAGACACGGTTCAGCCCGACTTGACTTGCGGGGCGGCCTATCGGGAACAAGTACCCAACTCGGGGCCAGCAGTGCCGATGTACGACTGAGAGCCCTCTGTGGGAACCTCTGGGGGTGACGTGGCGGATACGCCCCGACTGTTCATACTCGGCGGAATGAACCGAGACGATGTGCACGGAGACGATGTGACGAAACGGCCAGACACCCCCCCGACCCAGCAGTCGATGCGTCCACCGACCGCCCCCCTCGGCGGTGGTTCCGG
>JBKEAI010000083.1:0-14266 GCA_047972145.1 Microthrixaceae bacterium | reverse complement strand
TCAATCCACCGCCGGCTGCAACTCGCCGCCAACGACCGCGACGTCTCGGCGAACCTGCTGATCACGAGGGCGGTTGACGAGTATCTGGAACGCCTTCCGAGCGCGGACGCGGTCCTGACGTCGAAAGGTCCGCGAGTCGAGCGAGGAGGTGTTTCGTGAGCGTCACACAACTTTCTGCTGCAAGGAACGGACGGAGTCGACGCTCAACTTCGACCGCCAACTTCGGCTCGGGTCGTCGCGAGGGCCACGATTCCTCGGCCTTCTATGACCGATTCGTTGCGCCGGAGATCTCGACCGAAACGACCGTCGTCCCACCCGCGGAGGTCGACGTCATCTACCCCGATGACGCACGCACGATGTCGAAGGTCCTGTCGGACTCGGTCGCGCTCGTCGTCACCTCGCCGCCCTACTTCGCGGGCAAGCAGTACGAGGAGGAACTCGGTGTCGGTGGGGTACCCGCCGATTACTTCGAGTACCTCGAGCTTCTTCGCGGAGTCTTCTCCGAATGCAAACGGGTGCTGGAACCAGGTGGTCGCATCGCGGTCAACGTGGCCAACCTCGGGCGACGTCCTTACCGCTCGCTCTCGGGTGACGTCACTGACATCCTCCAAGACCTCGGGTTGCTCCTACGTGGCGAGGTCGTCTGGTGGAAGGGTCGCGCCGCTGGTGGCTCATGTGCCTGGGGCACGTTCCAACGACCGTCCAACCCAGTGCTGCGGGACGTCACCGAGCGTGTGGTCATCGCCAGCAAAGGCCGCTTCGACCGAGCGCTGGCGCCGGCGCAGCGACTTGATCGGGGTCTCCCATCCACCGCCACGATCTCGCGAGAGGAGTTCATGGAGGCCACGACCGATCTCTGGGAGATCTCTCCGGAGAGTGCAACCCGCGTTGGCCATCCCGCTCCCTTCCCCGTCGAACTACCCAAGCGCCTCATCGAGCTCTACACCTACGAGGGTGATGTTGTGCTCGACCCGTTCATGGGGTCCGGCAGCACCGCTGTAGCGGCGGTGCGCACGGAACGTCGATACCTGGGATTCGATACCGACCCGGAATACGTCACCATGGCCGAGCAGCGCATCGCGCGGGAACACGAACGGATCGCGATGGCACGCAGTGACGCAACCACGACGTTTCGGGTTGAGCTTCCCGCGGTAGCACCGACCGACGACTCCGTCGACTTCCAAGCGCGCGCGGTTCGAGAAGGGCGCAAGGCCCGTGAACTTGCCGAGATCCTGCTGGCAGCCTGTGGGTTCGCGAACGTCCGGAGCGAGGTCAAGCCCAGGGGTCTCGGAATCGTGTTGAACTTCGTGGCGACCGACAGCGTCGGCGAAGACTGGGCCTTCGACGTATCTGGAGCCTTCACTTCCAACCGGGCAGGACTCCGGCGATCTGACACCTTGTGGAAGTCGCTCGGAAAGGCAGCGGTGCTCCACGAAAGCCAGGTGCACAACGGCGGCGACGGTATGCCGCTCGTCTTGTTGACCACCGACGCCCCGACCAAGGGAACATCTGGCGACAGAGCGCTCCGGGTGATGCGAGGCGAGGGCCGACCGGTGTTCGATCTGGTCGAGCTCCTCAACGCCGACGACCAGGCCCGCCTACGCGGGTATGCCGAGCGTGGCCGTGGTGCACAGGTGACCTGAGGGAAACACCTTCTCCGGGAGGGCCATGACGAGGTCGGACATCTCCTTCATTACCTCCGTTGTGATCGGTACCGACTCAAAGATCGGTGAGTGGACCGAGCGCAGCGACCTTCAGGGCGAAGATGAAAGCGCTGACCACGATGGTGGCCGCTCCAGCCAGCAGCAGTGACATGCCTGTGAGTGTCTGAGCCGGTCGCTGCTGTAGCGCGGCTCGCCAGCCATGTGAGTGTGGCGATTCGGCGAGTGGACCGGCGGGGAACTTGGAGGTCGCGTGCGACAAGACGACAAGCCCGGAGAGACCCAGCACCACACCTATGGCGAAGGTTGCGCCCTCAGGTGACACGGCTGGCCCTCCTCATCGCAGACACCGCGGATGTGTCCATCGATGCCGCCTCGTGCTCCAAGTCGCCCAGGGGGAACTCGGGCTCGAAGATCGGAACGGCGTCTGGTCGCTCAAGGTACGAACCTCCGTAGCTGAACACGTAGCGGGCGTCGCGTCGGTCCAGGCGGCCGGGTCCCTCGTGAGGTAGCCATACGAAGAATGCTACGAGTTGGAAGGGATAAGTCTAAATATCGTTTCCAACTCGCCCACAACGATTGCCGACGGACGCCTGGCATCGGTCTCAGTCGTCGAAGAAGCTGGCGAGGTCGCCGAGGTGAAACTTGTCGTCGAACTCGGCCGGATCGAACGCTTCTGGATCGAAGTCGCCACCGTTCCACTCGATCAACTCCGCGTGGCGCTCATGGGACGGATCCGAGATGGCGATGAGGAACTCCTCGTAGCCCCAGGTACCGCCGCAGTCCTCGGGCGGGCATGCCCGCTTGCCGGCGGTGCAGGTCGGTACCTCGTCGACCTCGGTGCGGGCGAGGATCTTCTCGACGCGGACGTCGTGGTCCCAGTCGTCGCCGAAGTCGTAGACGTAGCGGAACTTGTCGCCCTCGGCGGCAAGCTTGTCGAGTCGGTAGCGGGTCTCGTCGAGCACCTTGCTCATGTCCCAGTCGAGATCGGGGACCCCGTAGTCGCGACCGTCGATGCGGAACTCGTGCAGGTGGGAGTTCCACCACCCGAATGCCGCCTGGATCACGTCGTGCACCTCGTCGAGAGTCGCCGATCCGTCGACGAGCACGCGACGCCAGATCGGCGGCTTGATGTCGCGCAACGTCACCTTCAGTTGGAACACCTTGCCGGCCCTGGCCTGCTTCTTCGTACCGGCCTTGCGGGCGTCGTGCGCCGCCCGCTTGGGTGACGCCGGCATCGGTGCCGACACCCGCTCGTCATTGAACAGCGCGATCACCTGGGCCAGCGGGTTGTGTTCGTCGGCAGCAGTTGGGTCGGTGCCGAGCACCACGGCCAACTCTCGTCCGGGAGTTCCGGCTCGCCTGTCGAGCGGGCCGACGACGATGTCGGACATCCGCATCGACAAGGCCTCGAGGTCGAGGCCGCCGTTCGTCACGAACACCTCACCCAGGTACGCGAACTCGTTCATCACGCCCAACACCGTGCGGTCGTTGGTTGGAGCGAGACGCACCTCGCTCATAGCTGAGCGCTCGGCGGCGACGGTCTCCTCCGGTACTCCCTGCGCCCGCAGCGCCGACTCGATGGCGTCAGGGATGCGGTCGAGCAGCGTCTTGGCCGGCGCCAGGGGTACGTACACCGGTAGGAACGTGCGGCTGTTGACCAGCAACGCCACCTGCGGCTTCCAGAACAGCGCGTTGACGAACCAGTCGCCGAGCGCGGTCGTCGACTCGTCGTCGGGGTCGGCGGGCGGTGCGCCTTTCATCCGATCCCGCAGCTTCTTGGTCCCCCGGACGATCAGCACCGCCCGAGTGTGTCACGCCCGATCTCTCCACGGCTGAATCGCGCGGAGCGTGGTCGATCTCGAGGGTTCGCCGAAGCGCATGTGGCGCGTTCTCGCTTCGCAAGGTCACGTGAAGGTCACGCCGGGCCCCCAGCGGCCGGGTCCACCGACCCGGCCGCTGTGACCTGGGTCTCGGAGTGGAGCTGATGGGAATCGAACCCACGACCCCCTGCTTGCAAAGCAGGTGCTCTAGCCAGCTGAGCTACAGCCCCGGAGGTGGACACCCTACCCGCGGCACTCCGAAGCGGAGAACTAACATCGTGCACTCCTGCCGGACTCTCCGTTCGAGAACTCGGCACCTATCCAACCGCCAGCGACTGAGCAGGAGACAGCGTGTCCATGACCCCGATTCTGAGACGGTCCGCCGGTGTTGCGGTGCTCGTGTTGCTCGGCGGCATCGTCGCGTCTGCCTGTGAGGTGGCGCCCCCTGAGCGGGTGATCACCTACCGGATCGCGACCCGGGGCGCGGTCAACGCCGACATGGGGGAGTTCGCGATGCACGTCGCTGCGACGCTGTCCGATCCCCGTGGTTGGTCCGCCGGTGGAGCGATCCGCTTCGAACAGGTTCCGGGGCCGGCCGACTTCACGATCCTGTTGGCGCAGGCCTCCACCCTTCCGTCGTTCGGCCCGCCGTGCAGCTCGCAGTGGTCGTGCAAGTCCGGCTCCAACGTGATCATCAACCAGGATCGCTGGATGGGGGCCACGGCGACCTGGCCGTACGACCTCAACTCGTACCGTCACTACGTGGTCAACCACGAGGTCGGCCACTGGATGGGTCTCGGTCATGCATCGTGCGGTGGTGGCCCGGGCACCCGTGCTGCGGTGATGGTGCAGCAGTCCAAGGGTGGTGCAGCGATGGGGGCCTGTCGGTTCAACGTGTGGCCCAACGGCGATGAGATCGCGGCGGCTTCGCGCAACCGCGGTGCCACTCCTCGCTACAGCGGGGTGCCCAACCAGGACGACCCGTTCGGAAGCCTCGACGGCGTGCACGTCGAACGCGACGCCGACGGGCGTCCTATCAGCGTGCGGCTCACCGGTTGGGCTGCGGACGGAGACTCGCGGGACCCACTCGGGGTGGCGGTCCTCGTCGACGGGCGGCTTGTCGACTTCGCTCTGGCCGACCACGAACGACCAGACCTCGCTACGGTCCTGCCGTTCCTGGGGACCAGGCACGGCTACGACCACACGATCGCGTTGGACCCCTCGTCCCAGGTGGTCTGCGTGAGCGCCGGTGGGGTCAGTGCCGGCTATCCGTTCGTGCAACTCGGCTGCGGGGTAGTCAAGTAGGGGTTGACCGGAACCCCTACGCCAACGTGGCGACCAGGAGCGCCTTGGTGGTGTGGAGGCGGTTCTCCGCCTGGTCGAACACGATGCTGCGCTCCGAGCGGAACACCCCGTCGGTCACCTCGAGTCCACCGGTGAGTCCGGTGTGACCGGCGATCTCCTTGCCGATCTCTGTCTCCAGGTCGTGGTACGCGGGTAGGCAGTGCATGAACCGTGCCTGCCGCCCGGCCGCCTCCATCAACTTCTCGTCGACCCGGTAGGGCATGAGGGACTTCACACGCGACGACCAAACGTCGCGCGGTTCGCCCATCGATACCCACACGTCGGTGTGTACGAAGTCGACTCCCGAGACCGCCGCCGTGGCGTCGTCGGTGACGGTGATCGACGCACCGGTTCGCTGGGCGATCGCCTCGGCTGCATCGAGCACATCGGCGGGGACCGACAGGGAACCCGGCCCTGCGAGCCGCACATCCGCGCCGAGTAGCGCGGCGGTGACCACATGGGACCGGGCCATGTTGAAGCGCAGGTCACCCAGGAACGCATACGAGATCTCGTTCGCGGGCTTTGCGGATATAGCGCGCATGGTCTGGAAGTCGGCCAACATCTGGGTCGGATGCCATTCGTCGGTGAGCCCGTTGTAGACGGGTACCCCTGCGTTCGCAGCCAGACGTTCGATCGCTGCCTGGCTGGATCCGCGGTACTGGATCGCATCGAACATGCGGCCCAGTACCCCGGCGGTGTCCGCCACAGATTCCTTGTGGCCGATCTGCGAACCGCTCGGGTCGAAGTTGGTCACATGCGCGCCCTGGTCGTGTGCCGCCACCTCGAACGCCGCGCGGGTGCGTGTGGAGGTCTTTTCGAACACCAGAGCGATGTTGCGGCCGACAAGGTGCTGTTGCTCGGCCCGGGCACGCTTGGCCGCCTTCAGGTCATCCGCGAGGTCGAGCAGGTGGATGAGCTCCTCGGGCAACAGGTCGAGCTCCTTGAGGAAGCTCCGGCCTTTCAGGTCCACGTCCATCGGGGCACCCTATTGGGGCCGCCCGCCGGGTGGAACCTGATTAGCAGACTCGGCCGGGGTCGCGCTCAAACCTCAGCGCGGAGCTCCCCCTCGGCGACGAGCCGCTCGAGGGTCAATTCGGGTTGTTCGGCTTCGAGGCGTTCGAGCCAGTAGATCGACTCGAACAGAGCGAGCAGCGCCCCGTCGGAGCGTTCGAGAACGTCGACACCCTGCATCGAGCGCAGGGTGGTGCGTGACTCCTCGTCGGTGCGCCGGGCGACCCGGTAACCGGTCATCGTCAACTCCACCGGCGCGTTGAACTCGGTCTCGAGGCGGTGTGTCGCAACCTCGAACTGAAGTGCGCCCACCGCGGCCAGAACGGGTGCCTGATCCCCGAAGTCGGGATCACGCAACACCTGTACGACACCCTCCTCGTCGAGCTGCTGGATGCCGCTGCGGAACTGCTTGGACTTCGATACGTCCTTCACGCGGACCTTCGCGAAGTGCTCCGGTGCGAACGACGGGATCGTGGGGAACTCCACCGGTAGGTCCACATAGAGAGAGTCGCCGACCCTCACGTCGGTGGCGTTCACGAGGCCCACGACGTCTCCGGGGAACGCCTCCTCGAGGGTGTCGCGCTCGGAACCGAACACCGAGTGGGCGTACTTGGTGGCGAAGGGCTTGCCGGTACGACCGTGGGTGACCACCATTCCCCGTTCGAAGCGCCCGGAGTTGACCCGGATGTACGCGATGCGATCGCGGTGGGCCTTGTCCATGTTGGCCTGCACCTTGAACGCAAACCCCGCGAACGGCGCGTCCAGGCCACGGCGCTCACCGTCGATCGCGGGCCGTGCAGCGGGCTGGGGTACATCGTCGATCACCGCGTCGAGCAGGAGTCGCACCCCGAAGTTGGTGATCGCGGACCCGAAGAACATCGGCGAGGACTCACCCGCGGCGAACATCTCCGCGTCGTGCTCGGCTCCCTCGATGAGTTCGAGCTCCTCCCCGCACGCACCCCAGGCGTCGCCCTCCTCGGCAGCCGCGCGCTCGGGTTCGACGATCTCTTCCGGTGCCTCCGTGGCACCACGGGCGGTGCGGGTGAAGCGCACGAACTCGCTGTTGGCCCGGTTCACCACGCCGCGGAAGTCACCGGCGATCCCCACCGGCCAGGTCACAGGGGTGCAGATGAGCGACAGGTGCGACTCGATGTCGTCGATCAACTCCAATGGGGAGAGCCCGGGGCGGTCCCACTTGTTTACGAACGTGATGATCGGCAGGCCCCGGTCGCGGCAGACCTCGAACAGCTTGAGGGTCTGGGCCTCGATGCCCTTGGCAGCGTCGAGCACCATCACCGCTGCGTCACACGCGGTGAGCACGCGGTAGGTGTCCTCGGAGAAGTCGCGGTGACCGGGCGTGTCGAGCAGGTTCACCACGCAATCGCGGTAGGGGAACTGCAACACCGTGGAGGTGATCGAGATGCCCCGCGCCTGTTCCATCTCCATCCAGTCCGAGGTGGCGGAGCGGCGGTCCGAGCGCGCCTTGACCGCACCGGCCTCCCGGCCGAGCGCACCCCCGTAGAGGAGCAGCTTCTCGGTGTGGGTGGTCTTTCCAGCATCGGGATGCGAGATGATCCCGAAGGTGCGTCGGCGGGCGGCCTCGACCGCCGGATCCGCGCTCACGTGGATCCCGGGTAGATCACGACATCAACCGGTTGGTGCACTCCAGCAATGCTCCCGAGCGGGGGTCGCCCGCGAGTCCCATGTGCATCTTGTTCATCACGTAGCCGCCCGCGATCCGCCGGTCCGGATCCGCGAATCCGACCGAGCCGCCGGCGCCGTAGTGGCCGAAGGAGCTCCCGCCGAGGAATGGCGACATCTCCGAGTGCGTCATGAAGCCGAGGCCGAACGGGATAGGGAACACGAGCACCGCGTCGGGGCCCTCGACCTGGGGCTTTATCGCAGCGCGCACCGTGGACTCCTCCAACAGTCGCTTCCCGTCGACCGTGGACACCAGCGACGCATAGCACCGCGCGAGCGAGCTGGCGTTGGTGACCCCGTTCGCCGCGGGAATCTGGGCAGCCCGGACGCGAGGTTCGTTCCAGACGGACTCCGCAGCCAGGGCCCCGCCGGGAGCCGACAGCGCCCTGCCCGCGAGGTTGCCCGGACCGAGCAGCTTGTCGAGCATCTCTATGAGACCCGACGGTGCATCGGCGCTCCCACCGGAGGCGCCGTCGCCGGAGCCGCCGTCGCCCGCCATGGCGGGAATCGGGAGGTCCTCCATGCTCATGGGGATCAGCGGGGCGACGCGGGCCTGTTGCACATCGGGCAGGCCTATACAGAACTCCGCGCCGAGGGGTCCGGAGATCTCCTGTTGGACGAAATCACCGATCGAGCGGCCCGTCACCCTGCGGATTACCTCGCCGACCAACCAGCCGTAGGTGACGGCGTGGTATCCGTGGTTGGTGCCGGGTTCCCACACGGGCTTCGATGCGGCGAGTGCCGAGGTGACCGCGTCCCAGTCGAGGGCCTGGTCGAGGGTCATCGGTCGATCCACGTCGATCAGCCCGCTGCGGTGGCACAGCAGCCAGCTCACCGGGATGGAGGCCTTGTCCGCCTCCGCGAACTCCGGCCAGTACTGAGTCACCGGTGCGTCGAGGTCGAGCTCTCCCCGTTGCACGAGCAGGTGGGCGCACATCGCGGTGATGCCCTTGGTGGTGGAGAACACCATCTGGAGGGTGTCGTCGTCGTAAGGGCGGCCCTCGGAATCCGCCACACCACCGGTCAGGTCGACGACCTTTTCACCTTCGAGGTACACCGAGAACCCTGCACCCACCTCGTTGTGCAGTTCGAAGTTCTTCTCGAACACCTCCGCGAGCTCCTCGAACTCGCTCGCGGTCGTTCCCCGGATCTCAGCCATCGATGGCTCCTCAGCGTCGCTTCTGACGAAGTGAGGCTACGCCCGGGTCCGCCGCGCGCCCAATGGCAACAGCCCGGTGGTCACCCGCCGGGTTGCTCCTCGCCGTGCACAGTGGAGGTCCCAAGGACGTTCACCGGCACGGTGGTGGTGCTCGACGTGGTGGTGCTCGAGGTTGTGGCGGTGCTCGCCGGTGCCGTCGCAACCGGTCCTTCGTTCGAAGGCGCGGAGGGTTCCTCGTCGAGGACCCGCATGGCCAGGGGCGCGGCGACACCCAACGCGACGAGGGCCGAGATCACCACTGCGCTCAACGTGCGCCGTACCTGCCCTTTGGCAGCAGAGCGCGTGGGCTTGCGCCTGGCCATCTCGGTCATCGGGCCAGTCTGTCGTGTCGCACCGGCGCCGACACATGGGCAAAACCACACCGCCGACCACCCGCCGCGTCGATGCGGTCTCCTTGTGTGGCGGACATGGGGGGTTCTACCCAACGAGGGACACAGCGCACCCCACATCGTGGTTGACGGAGGCCGTCAGGCCTCATCGTCGCCTTCGCTGTCGCCGAGGTTGATGATCCCCAGACGCACCGCGGAGAGCACCGCGTGGGTCAGGCTCTGGGTGTCGAGTCTGCGGTAGGTGGCGTTGAGGTGGTTGTGGACGGTCTTCTGCGTGATTCCCAGCTCGCGTGCAGCCTGCTTGGTGGACAGGCCGTCCGCGATCATCTGGAGGATCTCGCGCTGGCGCTCCGACAACAGGTCCTTCGTGTCGGTCTTCTCATCAGCGGTCCTCAGCATCGTGGCGGCGAGCTTCGGACTCAGCACCTCCTCGCCGGCGTGTGCGCGCTCGAGGGTGTCGTAGACGTCGTCGAAGGAGGTCCCCTTCGTCATGTATCCGATCGCACCGGCCACCAGCGCATCCCTGGTGCGGTCCGGGTCGTCGTGCATGGTGAGCACCACAACCTTGGTGTCGGGCAGCTCCGAGGTGATCCGCTCGGTGGCGGCGACCCCGTCGAGCACGGGCATGGACAGGTCCATCAGCACGATGTCGGGTCGGGTCTGAATCGCGAGGGCGACCGCCTCCTCGCCGTTGTCGGCCTCCCCGACCACGGTCGCGCCCGCGGACTCGAGTCCACGCCGCACCCCGTCGCGGAGTATCTGGTGGTCGTCTGCAAGTAGCACTCTCATCGGAGCTCCTGGCTCGTGGGTTCGGGACTGTCTACTGGGGGCATTGTCTGTTCGGGCATTGTCTGTTCGGGCATTGTCTGTTCGGACATTGTCTGTTCGGACATTGTCTATTCGGGATTCGTCGGCTCGGTGTTCAACTCTGTTCGGGTTGCCGGGCCATCGGTGGGGGTGCCGGGTCCAGGGCCGCCCGGGCGACGGGCTTGCCCGCACTTACCGACAATCGGGTGCCATCGCCGGGAGTTGAGGCAACCTCGAGGGTTGCACCGATCACCTCGGCCCGCTCGCGCATCCCCACGAGGCCATAGGACTGCTCGCGCACGGCGTTCGCCGGGTCGAATCCGCACCCGTCGTCGGTGACCGTCAACTCGTAGTTGCCGCCGTCGACGGTCCATGCGACCTCGGCGTGTTGCGCCTTGGCATGGCGGTCGATGTTGTTGAGCGCCTCCTGGAGGATCCGCAGGATCTCGTTCTCCACGGGAACGGGTAGGTGCTGATCGGGATTGGTGACCACGAACCGCGCCGCGACGTCGCTGCGATCCGCGAAGCGCTCCACGAGGTCGCGGCCCATCACCCCGAGCGGACGGTCGTCGGTGACCCCCGAGCGGAGCTGGCGCAGCGTCTCGCGCAGCTCGTCGAGGGCGTACGCAGCGTCGTCGTGGAGTTGTCGGAGATCCTCGGGGGGGATCTCGTCGGCCGACGAGAGGCGCTCCAGCTCCATCTTGATGTAGGTCATCCACTGTCCGAGCCGATCGTGGACGTCGCGCGCCACGCGCACGCGCTCTTCCTGTGCGCCGAGGCTGCGCAGCCGGGCGAACCAGCGCGCGTTGTCGACGGTGAGCGCTATCACGTCGCCGAGACCCTCGCGCAGGACCGGGTCGACCGCGTCGAAGTGCCCGGGGTCGGGATGCTCGAGGGCGAGGACCCCGATCGCCTGGCCGCGTGCGTGAAGCACCAGGTAGATGCCGCTGGCGGAGTCTGGGTCGAGGAACGTGTGGTCGGTGGTGGCGCGGGGCCACTGCACGGTGGTGTCCACTTCGAGGGCCAGGCACAGCGGCTCGGGGAGATCCTCGCGCCGGTAGGTGGCCCGCATCGCCGCGCGGTCGGTGATCTTGGGAGTCCATTCGTCGGTGTTCTCATCGAGGGTCACCAGCACGATCGTGCGGGGGTCCATGTAGGTGGAGAGCAGATCGCGGGTGCGTACGAGCGCTTCGCGGAGCGTGAAGGCCCCGGGCAGCGTCAGGGCGACACCCGTCAACTCCTGAAGGAGGATGTTGGCTGAACGCAGCCTCGCCACCTCACCGCCGGTTTCGCGTGCCAGGCGCATCGCCTCGATCGCCCGGGCGCGTAGGAACAGACCACCCGCGGCCGACAACGCCAGGCTCACGACTGCCAGCAGGTCACCCGCGTCGTCGAGACGCTTGGAGAGGTCGTCGCCCGAGAGCTCCGACAGCAGCGTGACCATCGCCACCGCGACGATGCCCGACACCAGCGCATGACCGCGGCCCCATCCGTAGGCGGCGAGCCCCAGTGCGGTGAGCAGGCACAGCAACCACGGAGACTCGGTGGCCCCGCTCAGGCCGACCGCCACGGAGAACACGGCGACGTCGACCACCGGAAGCGCACGGTCGTACCCGGTGTCGGCCCCGAGGCGCAGAGGCATGATCGTGCGCAGCGTGGTGAGGAACACACACAGCGCGAGCAGGCCGACGTCGCCCCAGTCGGCTCCTGCCCGCTCGGGTGCGATCGCCACCAAGCCGTAGCCGACCGAAGCCCACCGGAGCACCATGACCGCCGGGTCCACGGTCGCGGCGAAGATGGCCGTACCCGCCCTGGCGGTTGGATCGACCGCGTCGTTGGCCGTTGCACCGGCCTGAGCCTCGTTCATGGCATCCGTGGGTCCACGCTACCGGTACCAACGGGGGATCCGACAGGACCCCGCGAGGGGACCGTCGGGTCATGGGTCAGCGTGGGGGCAGGGTGAGCCCGTCGAGCATCGTGTGGATGGCGTCGTCGATCAGCTCCGCGAAGTTCTCCGGCAGCATCACGGTCGAACCGCGCTGTCCCAACAAGAGGGCGCTCGCCAGGCCGTGCGAGCAGGTCCAGAGGGTCATGGTTGTGAGCAGCGGATCCCTATCGGGGTGGATCGCTCCGGTTCGGATCCCCTCCAGGACCGCCTGGTGCGGCTTGTCGAATGCCTGGGTGGCCGCGGGCAGGGCGTTGTCGGCCCCTGTGATCGGAACCGCATCGGGGCGGAACACGAACATCACCCGGAACAACTCGGGATCGTCCAGGGCGACCTCGACGTAGAGCCGGGCGTAGGCGAAGAGCCTCTCGGTCGGATCGGTCGATCCGACCGCGTCGAATGCGTTCAGGAGTTGGGTGAAACCGTCGACGGCCACGCTGGCGAGCAGGTCGCTCTTGTTGCGCATGTGGGCGTACAACGCCGGTGCGGTCACGTCGAGCTCCTCGGCGAGTCGTCGCAGGGAGAGCCCGTCGAGGCCCACAGCCCGGATCATCTCGAGTGCGGCGTCGTTGATTTCGGGCCGGCGGAGGGGGGTGTCGCGCCTCGGCGCGGTTCGCGGCATGGTCCGACCCTATCGCGTGGTCGTATCACCGCCCTCTGTGGTTTCAACGTCAACAGAGCTGCTGCTCAGGTCCGGGTCATCCGCCAGATCCAGGCGCGGCAGCACCTCCTCCAGCCGGGTCTCGGCGTCGCCGAGCCGTGAGCGGCACCACTCGACCAGATCAGCGGCGCGCGTGACCGTGTCGGCCAACTGGTCTACGTCGACGGCGTCGGTTTCGAGGCCCCGCACGATACGGTCGAGCTCCTCGATGCAGCCTGCGAAGCCGAGCTCGGATGGAGCCGGCCGTTCCTGTGGACCTGCGGCGGTGTCGTTGGGCACGGTGTTGTCCTCGTTCATGTGGTGGGCTTCTCAGCGGTGGGCAGGGTTGGGGTGGGCAGGGCTGCGGTGGGCAGGGTTGGGGTGGAGTTCATGTACCCGGCTCCCTCGGCCGCTCCTCTCCCGGCCGACGTGCCTGTTGGCCCGGATGCACCTCTGTGACCGTGGACGTGATGACACCACCGCCCATCGTGGTGCGGATCGTGTCACCCGGGGACACATCGTTCACGCTGCGCAGGAGCTTGCCGTCCCGACCGTGTGAGACCGACCAGCCGCGCTCCATCATGCGCGCAGGGTCATGGGCGTGCACGAGGCCGGCGAGGCGATCGCACTCGGCCCTCCGCCGATCCACCCCCAGCTTCGCAGCGGCGACGAGGCGGGCCGCCAAGCGGTCCGTCCGTTCGGTGATGGCATCGAGCGCCCTGGGCGCTGATGCTCCGACGCGTTCGAGCCTGATGTCCAGGAGCGCTCGCTCACGGCCGACGTGACTCCTCGCTCCCACCGACGTCGCCCGGGCGCGGGCATCGAGCGATGCCCCGGATCGGGCGAGTGCCCCCCGCGCCGCGCTGGTGACCGATGCCGTGAGCCCCGACAGCCGGCCATGGCACTCTTCGGCAGCCCGCACGACCGCAGCGGCGGCAGCGGTCGGGGTCTTGTGGGCGCTGTGGGCCACGACGTCTGCGACGCTGTGGTCGGTCTCGTGGCCTATCCCCGTGAACACGGGCACATCGAGCGCGGCGATCGCGCGCCCGAGCGCTTCGCTGTCGAAGACCGCCAGATCGCTGCTGGAGCCGCCACCCCGTACGAGCAGGACCAGGTCGACCTCGCGGAGCTCCGCGGTGCGCAGGGCTGCGATCATCGTGGGCTCAGCGTCGCGGCCCTGGGTTCGGGCATCGATGCAGGTGACTCGGAATCCGACCCCCGACGATCGAAGCTCGTGGAGCACGTCGGCCGCCGCCGCGCTGTTGCGAGAGGTGACCAGGGCGATCCTGGTAGGGGGCATCGGTACCGGCAGCGACCCGTTGAGCCCGATCAGACCCTCGTCGCTGAGCACGGCGAGGGTCCTCTCGCGCTGCTGGCTGATCACACCCAGCGTGTAGGCGGGGTCGATGTCGGTCATGTTGAGCTGGATGCGGCTCTGGGGCGCCCAGGTGCCGAGTTGACCCCGCACCCGCAGCTCCATGCCCTCTTCGATCCGGACCTTGTTGCCGGATCGGACCAGCTTGTTGTTGACCCGTTGCCGCTGGCTGTCGAAGAGGGTGACCGACAACGTCGCAGGCGCGTGGTCACCCTCGTAGCCAGGTTCGACGAGGTTGAAGTACCGGTGGCCGGTGGGGCCCTTGCTGAGCGAACGCAGCTCCCCGGTCACCCAGATCGGTGCACCGAAGCGGTACTCGACGAGCTCCGCGAGCACAGCGTGCAGTTCACCCACCGCCCAGGTGCGCTCCGCAGTCGGTTCCAGGGGCAGGCTCTGTTCCAAGGTCAGTTC
>JBKEAI010000009.1:0-2173 GCA_047972145.1 Microthrixaceae bacterium | reverse complement strand
CGCCCCCTCGTCGCAGAGGTTCTGGTGACCGGTCGAGCACGACTTGCAGTGTCCGCACGCCGGGATGAACGACATGGACACGTGGTCACCCACCTCGACCATGTGCACGCCCTGACCGGTGGCGGTCACCACGCCGGAGCCCTCGTGGCCTCCGACGAAGGGCCAGAACGGCACCGGTAGGTCACCGGTGACGACGTGCTCGTCGGAGTGGCACATGCCCGCATAGGCGGTCTCGACGATCACCTCCCCGGGGCCGGGGTCGTCGATGGTCATGTCCTCGACCTTCCAGTCCTGCTGAGGTCCCCACAACACTGCTGCACGGGTGGTCGTCGACATCTGTTCCCCTTGGGTCAGGCACCGCGCCCCCTGCGCGGCTGCAACTTGTTCTATCGCATCACGTTCTATCGCACCCGTCGACGAGGTTGTTACGCGGCGACCGTTGGTCACAACGCAGCCGCCCAACCCCCGCACGCGGCAGAACCCGCTCCCAGGCGATCACTCGTGGCAGGGAGCCTGGAGGTTGCTTGGTGCGGTGGGGAGCCTGCATCAGGCCGCGGTTCGTCGGTGCGGAGGTGCCGGGCCGCGATGGTCGATCGCGTTCTGTGCGAGAACGGTCCCGCCGCCGGGGGTGCTCCAGGTGAACACGTGCTCAGAGGGCACCAGATCGGCGCTCGCCGCGCGCCGGCGGTGAAGGCCGTCCAGCTCATCGGACAGCTCACCGAGGGTCGTGACCGCGAGCCGCCAGGGTTCGGAGCTGTGGACCAGCCCGTGGTGGCGCCTGCACAACATGGCGCCCTGGTCGACGTCGGTCGGACCACCCTGGCCGAACGGCACGAGATGGTGCGCATCGCAGTGCGCCACCGGGGCATCGCAGCCGGGAAACACGCAGCCACCGTCGCGCACGATCATCGCCCGGCGTTGAGCGGCGTTGAAAAGCCGCCGGGTGCGGCCGTGGTTCAGGGGAGTACCACTGGAGTCGACCACCACCGGCTGGAGGTGTGCGTCGCAGATCAGCACCGCAGCGCTGACGTCGTCGAGCTGTCGACCGTCGACCGAGTGGATCCCGGTGGGCCGACCACGCCGGTCGACGGTGATCGGCAGGATTGCCTCCACAGCGGGCTTGGGGCTCTGAGGGTTGACCTTCGCACCGCGCCGCAGGACCTCCAGGATCGCTCTGGCACGCAGCACCGCCATCGTGGGAATGTCGACCCCACACGCCTCCTGCTCACGGACCGCAGCGCGGTACTGCCGGTTGGTCTCGTCTCGGATGATTCGCTCGGCGACGATCGCGTTGTGGCCCGACAGTTCTAGTGAGAGCAGGAGGTTGCCCGCACCGTCAGCCGCCATCTGGGCGGTGTCGCGATCTCCGCAGTCGGGCTCGGGACCGTCGGCATCGAGTAGCGCGACCAGGTTGCGCAGGTGGCGTTGGAAGACGGTGAAGCGGTGCTGTGAGGCGAACTTGGCGAGCTCGTCCTGGAGCTCGACGAGCGCAGGCTCGATGCGCACGTTGCATGCGTTCGCCAGGGCGAGCACGTGCTCGGTGCCGATGCGGCCCTCGCGCAGAGCCGCGGCGAACGAGTCGAATCGCCGCAACGTCCGTGCGACGCGGAGCTCACGGCCCACCACGCCAGGTGCCCCGTGGGTGCGGTTGGCCTTCCACTGTTTGGTGGGGAGCCCCGCCTCCTTCACGGTGGCCCCGGAGGCATCCAGGCGACCGATCAGGGTTGCCTTGGTGGCGTCGAGGCGACGGGACAGCGCCTCGATCGCGAGGACTGCATCCATTAGATCGGTCTCGCAGTCGGTGCTGGAGCCGTGGACGGTGCTGGAGTCGTGGACGGTGCTGGAGCCGTCGACGGAGGCGGAACCGCGGGTCGCACGGTCGATATCGTCGATCGCGTCCGCGGTCGTCTGGAACACCGCTAGCGACTCTGCTCTATCCGAAGGGAACATATGTTCGGTAACACTAGATGGGCGCTGTGACACGCGATCGCTGCACAGCCGCCGAACCGCACAAGCCGGAATCTCACCGATGATGTGTCCGGACCCGCAACTGGCCGGGGATCTCCTAGGATCGAGCCCATGGACGCTACGAAAGCACCCCGAGCCGAAGACACAGCCGCGCCGACCTCGGTCACGGAGGCGGGTGCCCCCGCCGATGAGGAGCTCGTCGAAG
>JBKEAI010000008.1:0-25280 GCA_047972145.1 Microthrixaceae bacterium | reverse complement strand
CATCGCAGCGGCGACCCAGCGGGTGACGTTGAAGGTCCCCACCGCGTTCATGGCCATGGTGTCCTCGAAGATCGCTTTGTCCATCGGGGTGCCGTCGCGCCCGACTATGCGTCCGCCGCCGGTGGCACCGCCAGCGACGTTCACCACCACCGAGAGCGGCCCCGCCGCCTGGGCGGCGTCGATCGCAGCTGCCACATCCGCGTCGTCGTTGACGTCACCGCCGACACCCACCGCAGCGTCGCCGAGCTCCCCGGCGAGAGCGTCGGCCCGCTCGGCGTCGCGGTCGAACACCGCGACGCTCATCCCGGCATCCACCAGCTTGCGCACGGTTGCGGCACCGAGCCCGCCGGCTCCACCCGTCACGATCGCTGACCGTCCCTGAAGCTCCACACTCGACTCCTCTTCGAAGATGGATCGTGGGGTGCGGCCCACAGAGCCGATATCCACACATCCAGTAGGTGCCCGGAAGGTAGCCAGCGTCTAACACGACCGTCAACCATGGACGTCGCATCCGTCCCGCCGAACGGGCTACCGAACGTGGGTTACCCTCTGGTGGTCTAACATCCACGTCACGCCGTCCGGGGCCTCCCGGGCCAGACACAGGGGGAAGCCAATGACCGCAGTCATGTCCGGAGTCCGCGTCCTCGAGGTCGCAGAACACACCTTCGTGCCCGCGGCGTCCGCACTCCTCGCCGACTGGGGCGCGGAGATCATCAAGATCGAACACGCCGAACGGGGCGACGCGATGAGGGGTCTCGCCAAGAGCGGCCTCGGAGTCGTCGGCGAGGACGTGCACGTGCTCCTCGAGCACTCCAACCACGGCAAGAAGAGCCTCGGGCTCGACCTCAAGAGCCCCGAAGGGCTCGACATCCTCTACAAGCTCGCAGCGACCAGCGATGTGTTCCTCACCAACAAGTTGCCACGGGTGCGAGCGGATCTGAAGGTCGACGTAGACGACATCCGGGCGCACAACGCGAACATCATCTACGTGCGCGGCACCGGTTGGGGTGAGCGTGGGCCCGACGCAGACAAGGGCGCGTACGACTCGCTCGCATACTGGAACCGGGCCGGCGTGGCGATGAGCATGCACGAGGAGGAGGACAACTTCGTGATGCCACCGCCGGCTCCCGCGTTCGGCGACTCGATCGGGGGTCTCACCATCGCCGGGGGGATCATGGGCGCGCTCTTCCACCGCGAGCGCACCGGTGAGGGCACCACCGTCGATGTGTCCCTGCTCGGCGTGGGCATCTGGTCGATGGGGGCAGGCATCGCGCTGTGCAACCAGCTGGGCATACCCAACCTGGGGATCAAGCGCGAAGGCCGCGGCGGGAACCCGCTGGTGGGAAACTACCGCACCAGCGACGACCGCTGGGTCTCGATGTGCTGTCTCCAGGCGAACGCCTACTGGACGGAGTTGTGCGAGGTGATCGGCAGGCCCGAGCTCGGCACAGACGAGCGCTTCGCGGATCCGCTGTCGATGATGGCCAACGCGGCGGAGGCCGCCGAGTTGCTCGAAGCCGAGTTCGCAGGGCGCACCGCGGACGAGTGGAAGGAGGTGCTGTCGGGGTTCTCGGGTCAGTGGGCGATGGTGCAGGACGTGCTGGAACTGGTCGATGACCCCCAGACCGTCGCCAACGGCTACATATCCGCAATGACCAGCCCCACCGGAGTCGACTACAAGCTCGCATCCGCCCCCATCCAGTTCGGCGGGGAGCCCGCACCGACCGGGCGTGCCCCGGAGTTCAACGAGCACGGCGACGCCCTGCTGGAGGAGATCGGCCTCGACTGGGATTCGATAGTGGACCTCAAGGTCAAGGGCGTCGTGGCGTGAGGCTCGCACCGCGCCACCGCGCAGTACCGGGTTGTGCTGTGGTGATGCTTGCACTCGCGCTCGTGGCTGGTTGCTCCGACGGCGGCGAGGTGGGCGGTTCAGGCTCCAGCACCACCCAGGACGACCAGGGCACGACCGTTGCCGAACCAACCCGACCCGATGGCCCGACAGCCAGCTTCGAGGGCCCGATCGAGGGCGGCAGGGGAACCTTCCTCGGCGCCGCGACCGACACTTCCGCCGACCTGGAGGCGGCCGGGTACTACGAGTCGGAGTACTTCGCCACCGGAACCGCCGTCTCCTACACCGGCGAGACCCCGCCCGATGGCAACTACGCGCTGAAGGAGGCCGACTCCGCGGACTACGCGACACGGATCGTCGTACGCCGCCCCGAGGATCCCGCTCAGTTCAACGGTGTGGTGTTACTCGAATGGCTCAACGTCAGCGGAGGTGCCGACGCTGCACCCGATTGGACCTACCTGCGACCTGAGATCCTCCGCGAGGGCTACGCGTGGGTGGGTGTCTCCGCCCAGCTGATCGGGATCGAGGGTGGACCCGTCGCAGTGGAGGTTCCCGGGGCCGAGGCACTCGGTGGGGGCAAGGGAATCAAGGCACTCGATCCCGAGCGCTACGGGGATCTGTCGCACCCGGGTGATTCGTTCGCTTTCGACATCTACACCCAGGTCGGGCGGGCTCTCCGGGACCCCGGAGGGACCGACCCGCTCGACGGACTCGAGGTCACAGATGTCCTCGCCGTCGGCGAATCGCAGTCCGCGTTCGCCCTGACCACCTACTACAACGGGGTCCAACCTCTCACCGACGCCTTCGACGGGTTCCTCATCCACAGCCGCGGTGGGGCACCCATGCCGATCGAGGCACCGAGCGGCTACAACGACATCGTCGCGAGCATCGCCTTGGAGCCGACAGCGTTCCGCACCGATTCGGACACCCCGGTCATGGTCGTGGAGACCGAGGGTGACCTGCTCGCCTACATCAACTACTTCCCGGCACGCCAGCCCGAGGCGGACAACCTGCGGGTCTGGGAGATCGCCGGGTCCGCTCATGCGGACCTCGACCAGGTCGGAGAGGCGTTCGAATCGACCCTCGGATGCAGTGCGCCGATCAACCGTGGCCAACAGGAGTACGTGCTGCGCGCCGCGCTGGCGGGGCTGACCAACTGGGTCGAGACCGGCGATGCACCCCCGAGTGCCGCCGTGCTCGAGATCGATGCCGGCGGCGATGCGCCGAGCTTCGTGCTCGACGAGGTCGGCAACGTGACCGGTGGGGTGCGCACCCCCGTGGTCGAGGCCCCGGTGGCGGTGCTCTCGGGGCTGGCGCCACCCGGCTCGTCGGTCGTGTGCCTGCTCTTCGGGAGCACCGTGGCAATGGACGCGGGCCAACTCGCCTCGATGTACGACGACGCCGACGACTACCTCGCCCAGTACACGGCGGCGACCGACGCCGCCATCGAAGCCGGGTTCCTCCTCGAGGCCGACCGCGAGGCGATCCTCGACGAAGCGGATCCGTCGGGACTTGCGGGCTGACACCCCGACGGAGTTGTGCAGCAGGAGGTTCCGGAATGGGTGGAATGGTTCCGCCTACCCGGCCTCGTCGATCCCGTCCACGAGTCCCCATGCCAGCGCGGTGCCTGCATCGATTCGCCGGCCGCTGAGAGCCAGGAACGCACACCGATGCCGGCCGATGCGGCGCGGGATGCTCACCGTGCCACCGGCTCCGGGAATGAGACCGAGTGACAGTTCGGGCAGCCCTATGGCGGTGCCGGGGGCAGCCAGCACCGTGGCGGCGAACGCCGGCACCTCGATTCCCGCGCCGAGGCAGCTCCCGTGCAGGTGGGCGGTCACGCGCTGCGCGTTGTCATGCACCCGCACTGCGACGCTGCGCTCGATCCTCACACGGTGAGCCTCGACCGGGTCGCGGGCCAGACCGAACTCGCTGAGGTCTCCCCCGCTGCTGAACGACGGGCCCAGTCCCCGCAGGTGCATCTCTGCGATCTCGGGTGCTGCTTCGATGAGCTCGAAGGCACTTATCAGCCCATCGCGGATCGAGGTGTCGAAGGCGTTGTGGACCTCGGGACGCGCCAGGGTCACATCCAGGCGGCTGCCCGAACGCGCGAGCAACACAGGCTCGGCCACCTCCGCATGCTCACGACGCGGCTCTGTTGCAAGCCACCTCTCGAATTCCCCGCCGTGCTGGAGCATCGAATAGGCGAGCGACTCCACCACCAGTGCTTCGGGGACGGCGATACCCTCGGTCGCGCGCAGCACGTCGACCAGCACCCGAGCGGCGCCGGGTGCCCGGGCGACGCCCACCTCCAGATCCGCCGGTGTGGCGTTCACCCACGGCCGCGGGGGCTCGGCCACATCGGTCAACAGCACATCGAATACGGCCGGATCGACCCGGGGCAGGCCGCGAGCCACCCCGATGACGATGCCCCCGCCCAACGTGACTGTCTCCAGGCCGGGCGACGCAGCGGGCATCGCCTCAACGTACCGTGTCCCGTGTCGGGCACTCCCTGTCCGACGCCACCCGGCGGCCCGACACCATCCGGTCGGTGTATCGCCGATCCCGTTCCACCCACTCGACCAGACGGCCGA
The DNA here is from genome assembly GCA_047972145.1 of Microthrixaceae bacterium. Taxonomy (GTDB): domain Bacteria; phylum Actinomycetota; class Acidimicrobiia; order Acidimicrobiales; family Microtrichaceae; genus JAMLGJ01. Next base: position 20,837 of record JBKEAI010000008.1, on the reverse strand, counting down.
TCTGAACAGGGCCCTTGCCCTCACCTGGTCGACACACGTGCCCAGCCACCACACCCGGGTACCTTGGTCACACCACACCTGCCACCGCGTATGTCGAGAACGCAACTGCCATCAGGAGCCCGCACTTGCTGATAACCAGGGCCGACATCCGGGGGGTCGGCGTGCGCGATCTGCGCTTCACACCGGGAGACGACCCCGCGGCGATCACGCACGGGGACGCCGGCAGGATCACCGAGATCACCGCGGCAGGTGAGCGCCTGGTCGCCGAGCCCGGTGAGGATGTGCTCGATGCGCGCGGTGGGGTACTCATGCCGGGCCTGCACGACCACCACATCCACCTTCGCGCAGCCGGGGCTGCGGCCGATTCGATCGACATGCGCGACCTGGCTGGAACGACCGAGCTGGCTGCCGCACTGTCCGCAGCGGCGTCGACAGCGGCGTCGACGAACCCGGAGAGTCGGCGCCTGCCGGCGGCCGGCCAGCCCTCCGGTGGTGACCGCGGCGGCGATAGCGAAGTCGGCCGTCGCAATAGCGGTGAGGATCAGGGTGAGTGGGTGCGGGTGGTCGGCTACCACGACCACGGCGCACCGCTGCTCGACCGAAAGACCCTCGATGAGATCTCGCCGCCGGGTGTGCCCGTGCGGGTACAGCACCGCGGCGGGGCGCTGTGGATCCTCAACTCTGCGGCACTGGACAGGCTCGATGACCTTGATCTCGCTGGTGGCACTCTCGCTCATGGCACTCTTGCTCGTGGCACTCTCGCCGGTGCCGGTCTCGCCGGTGTCGATCTGGAACAGGGCCACCTGTGGCGCCGCGACGATCTGCTGCGCGGCATCACCACCGCCGACCCGGAATCGTTGGCACACCTCGCACGGCGGGCAACGCAACTGGGGATCACCGGGTTCACCGACGCCACCCCGAACGGTGGACCCGACGATGCCGCCGCCCTGGCGCGCGACCTGCGTACAGCCCGGGTGAAACAGCGACTGCACCTGATGGCACCGGTAGGTGCCACCGAGCCCGCCGCTGCCTCACTCGGTCCCGTCAAGGTGCTCCTCGACGACGACGCGCTCCCCGCCCTCAATGACTTGGCAGCCACGATCACCTCTGCTCACCAGGCTGGCCGACCGGTGGCGATCCACTGCGTCACACGGTTGCAGCTCGTGTTCACGCTCGCCGCGTTCGACGGCGCCGGGTCGCGCCCCGGTGACCGCATAGAGCACGGATCGATCATCCCGCCCGAGCTCATCGCGCATCTGCGGCAGCTCCGCCTCACCGTGGTCAGCCAGCCCCACTTCGTCGCGGAGCGCGGCGACGACTACCTGGTCGAGGTCGACCCCGACGACATCACCTCCCTCTACCGCCTGCGTTCGCTCGTCGATGCCGGCGTGCCAGTGGCAGCGGGCACCGACGCCCCCTTCGGCCGACCCGACCCTTGGGCGTCGATCGCGGCAGCGGTGCAGCGACGAACTCCCAGTGGGGCGGTGGTGGGTTCCACCGAGGCGCTGGGGGTCGACGCCGCCATCGACCTCTACCTCGGTTCACCCGATGACCCAGCCAACGTGCGGGAGATCCGGGTCGGCATGCCCGCGGATCTCTGCCTGCTCGCCATCTCCGGAACCGAGCTGGCCGAGCTGCTCAGAGAAGCCTCGACCCTCACCGCTCTGCCGAGCGACACCGGTCTCCCGAGTGGCACCTCTCCCCCGGTGGCAGCCACCTTCATCGACGGCATCCAGGTCCACGACGCCAGCTGAGCCCACCCACCCAGCAGCCAAACCTCGCCCCAGGAGCCCAACTCACCCCACGAGCCCAACTCCCCACCCCCTCCACTTCGCCCACACGACTCAACTTCGCCTGCACGACTCAAGTTCGCCTGCACGACTCAAGTTCGTCTTCTCAGTCACCCACGCGCGATACGACCCCCACCGACTCACACCAACAACCTGAGTCATCTGGGTGCCGCGCCGGATGACCCACTCGATTGGAGCCGGTCATCCGCACCGCGGATCGGGTCGGCCCACTGGAGGGCAGGTCTCAGAGCCGGCACCCGTTCGGCTACTCGACGGTGAACGCGGAGTGCCAGCCGTTTCGGAAGGCTGGGAACCGGGTCCGGGATTGGGCCTCAGCCCATGGAGCATGGTTGTCTAACGGTGATGTCACGCGAGACCGCACCATGACCCGGGCAGTACCGTGACCGGGCCGCGTCGCGCCGTTCACACCACGATCGAGGTCGCGAGGTGACAGACTTCGGGGTCACCGCGGACTTCCTGCCCGCCCGGTTGGGGGTGACCGGCCGCTTCGAGGATGGGCGGCTCTTCATGGACGCGGTCCCGATGCCAGAGACGCTCTCCCACGGTGTCCTACGGGCGAGCGTGCTCGCCTACGCGGTCGACTCCGTCGCGGGAATCGTCGTGGACGACGACCCCGACTCCTGGTCGATGACCTCGGACCTCAGCCTGCGGATGCTCGCTCAGCCCGCTCGGGAGCGGATCACCGCCAGCGCCACAGTGGTGCGCCGCGGGCGCCGCTCGTCGAGCTGCACTGTGGACCTGGTCGACCACGAAGGCACTCCCGCTGGTTCGGGGGTTGCCAGCTTCGTGCGGTATCCGCGCCGCGATGGCGATCCGCCCAAGCCCGACATCACCCCACAGCGGATTCCGTCGATCATGGGTCACCTGATCCCCCTCGATCGACCCCTGCGGGAGGCGGCAGGTATCGAGGTGCTCAACGCGCCCGGGGGGATCGTGCAGGTGGAGGTCACACCCGAGTTGCGCAACCCCGCGGGAACACTCCAGGGCGCGATGGTCGCTCTCGTCGCGGAGAGCGCTGCCGAGGAGCTCATCCAGTCCCGCTTCAGCGTCCCCGCGGTCGTCACGGACCTCGACGTCCGCTACCTCGCCCAGGCTCCGGCCGGGCCCGTTCGAACCCGCTGCGAGGTGACCGGCGACGGGCCCGACGCTTCGGTGCTGGTCGAACTGACCGACATCACCCAGGATGTCGTGACCACGCTCGCCTACGCCCGTGCCACCCCCCTCGGGTAGCCCGGGGCACCGCCGGTGACCGTTGCCGGTAGCGCCGGTGCCACGCCTCCTACGCTCCGGTGGCGAAGGTGGCCTCGCGTGCCCGCAGGACCGCGCACAGGGTCTCGTTGTAGGGGGCATCGAAGCCGGCCTCGCGGCTCATGTCCACCACGGCACCGTTGATCACATCAACCTCCGAGCGCCTGCGGGCCAGGTGGTCGAGGCGCATCGAGGGGCTGGCATCGGGGATGCTCGCGGCGAAGTCGGTGACATACGCGATGGGGTCCTCGAAGGGCAGGTCCACCCCCCGGGCCACCGCGAGCCGGTGTGCCTCGAGGGTGCACCCGAGGGCGACCGCGCGTGTGTCGGGGTTGCCCATCACCTCTCCAACTGTCATGTCGAACGCGGCGGTCGGTGCGCTGCACGTGACGTTGCAGATGAACTTCTCCCACACCATCACCTCGACATCCGCGAACGCACGGGCGTTGAAGCCCGCGTCGCGCCACAGTTCCTCGAGGCCCAGCGCCCTGTCGGTCAGCCCGCCACCCATGTCGCCGATGCGGATCAGGCGCATCCCGTTGTGGTGCACGGCACCCGGCTCGGGGATCGACGACCCGAACCCCTCCGCAATGCCGATCACGATCTGGGCCTCGGGTATGACCGCGGCCACGCGCTCGCCCGCACCGATGCCGTTCTGGAACGGCATCACCACGTCGTCGGGACGCAACAGCGCTGCTATCGGGCCGGTCACCGCATCCACATCGGCGGCCTTGGTGGCGATCACCCACAGATCCGCGGGGCCCACCTCGGCAGGGGTACTCGCAACATGGATCCCCTTCACCACACGGTCTCCGCTGGCCCCCGATACCGACAGTCCACGCCCGGCGATCACCTCGAGGTGCTCGTCCCAGGTGTCGACCGCCCAGACCTCGTTGCCGGCATCTGCGAGCAACCCTGCGTAGATGGCACCCATCGCTCCGGTTCCGACGATCGCTATCTTCATCAGGCCCACGATGGTAGGGCGATCCAGCCCGCCGTCTAACATCGGTGTCATGCCGATCCCGAGCCTGCCCTGCTGAGAACTGCTGGATCGATCGAGGCTCACCACATGCGCCCACTGCCCCAACTAACACCTTTCAACGAGTGGTTCTGGACCGCGGGGGCGGACGGCACCCTTCGCATCCAGCAGTGCGACGACTGTGCGACGCGGGTGCATCCCCCTTCACCGATCTGCCCGGAGTGCCACAGCGCCAACTGGAGCGCCAACCCCGTGTCGGGTCGCGGCACCGTCGTCGGGTTCACCGTCAATGCCCGCCAGTGGCTGGCCGACTTCGAGCCGCCCTATGTGATCGCGAACGTGGCGCTTCAGGACGATCCGTCGATCCACCTCACCACCAACATCGTCGGTTGCGAGCCCGGCGACGTGTCGATCGGCGATGTGGTCACGGTGCGCTTCGAGGCCCAGGACGACGTGTGGTTCCCGCTGTTCGAACCCACCGGGCAGACCGATCCGGTCGACAGAGTGCCCGAGCCGACCCGTCCGCTCCCCCGCCCGCCGCTGAGTGGGCGCCGTTTCGAGCAAGATGCCGTGCTGTCGGGGATCGGGGCATCGCATATGGGTCGCCGCCTCATGCGCAACCCGCTCTCGCTCACGATGGACGCCTGCCTCGCGGCCATCGAGGACGCGGGGTTGACCCTCGATGACATCGACGGGCTGTCCACCTACCCCGGTCCCGGCCCGATGGGCATGAGCGAGGGTGGTGTCGAGGCAGTGGTCGAGGCGCTGCGGATCCAACCCACCTGGATCAACGGAGGTATGGAGCTCCCGGGGCCCGGCGGTTCGGTGATCGCTGCGATGACGGCGGTGTCGGCCGGCCTGTGCCGACACGTGCTTTGCTTCCGCACGGTGTGGGAGACCACCTACGCGCAGCTCGGCCTCATCGGTGGAGGCGGTCGGGTTTCGGGGCCGATCATGGAGTGGCGGGCACCCTTCGGAGCGATGTCGGCCGCGCACTGGATCGCCATGAACGCAAGCCAGTACATGCACCGCTACGGGGCGACCAGGGAGATGCTCGGCGCGATAGCGCTCAACGGTCGACGAAACGCCGGGCTCAACCCCAACGCGATCTACCGCGAGCCGATGACCATGGACGACTATATGGACGCCCGCCCGATCACCACGCCGTTCGGGCTGTATGACTGCGACGTGCCCTGCGACGCATCGATCGCTGTGATCGTGTCGGACGCGTCCGTAGCCGCCGACCTGCCACATCCGGCGGTGCATGTCGAAGCCGTGGGCACCCAGATCCTCGAGCGGATCTCGTGGGACCAGGACACCCTCACCCACGAACCACAGGTGCTCGGACAGTCCGCACACCTGTGGACCCGCACCGACCTTCGCCCCGCCGATGTCGACGTGGCGATGCTGTACGACGGCTTCACCTTCAACGCCGTGTCCTGGCTCGAGGGGCTCGGCTTCTGCGGCCTGGGTGAAGCCCAGGACTGGCTGGAGGACGGAAAGCGCATAGCCCTCGACGGCGACGTGGCGGTCAACCCCCACGGCGGACAGCTCTCCGAGGGTCGCACGCACGGCTTCGGGTTCATCCGCGAGGCGGTCACCCAACTCCGCCACGACGCCGGCGAACGCCAGGTCGCCGACGCACGCACAGCGGTGGTGACCTCCGGCGGAGGCACCCCTTCGGGGGTACTCCTGTTGCGCCGGGACTAGGCGAGCAGACACCGAACGACCAACACCCCAACAAACAGCAACAAATGAGAGGACCCGAAATGGGCGAAGCAGTCATCGTCTCAACAGCACGCACACCGATCGGCACCGCCTTCCGCGGCTCGCTGATCGACGTGGACGCGTTCGAGCTCGGCACGGCAGCTGTCTCCGAAGCGGTGAACCGCTCGGGCATCGACCGCTCCCGCTTCGACGACGTGATCCTCGGAGAGTCGCTCTACGGGGGCGGCGACATCGCACGGGTCGCAGCGATCGAGGCGGGCCTCGAGCACGTCCCCGGCCTCGCCCTGAACCGTCACTGTGCGTCGGGGCTCAGCGCCGTGACGACCGCCGCGGGTTCGATCATCGCGGACGCCGACAAGGTGGTGATCGCCGGGGGCACCCAGGCGACCTCGACCATGCCGAGCCTCACGCGTCGGGTGCCCGGTGGTGACGACGTGTCCGCCTGGGCGTCGCCGAGTCACCCCGAGACGCCCGAAGCCCCGGCGTTCGACATGACGATCACCGTCGGTTGGAACGCAGCCGTCGAAGCCGGCGTGTCCCGCGAGGAGATGGACGCCTGGGCTCTGCGCTCCCACGAGCGCGCGGTCGCCGGTATCGACTCGGGTGCTTTCGAAGACGAGGTCTTCCCCCTGGAGGTGACCGGGCGCGACGGGACCACCACGACCTTCGACACAGACGAGCATCCCCGTCGCTCCACGAGCATGGAAAAGCTCGCCGCACTGCCGCCGCTTCACCCCGAGATCGAGGGCTTCAGCATCACCGCGGGCAACTCCGCAGGGGCCAACGACGCCGCCGGGGCGATCGTGCTGGCCGACCGCAGCGTGGTCGACGAGTTCGACACGCCGGCGCTCGCGACGGTGCGCACGTGGGCATCGGCCGGGGTCGCACCCAGTCGCACCGGCCTCGCTCCGACGGTCGCGATCCCCAAGGCCCTGGAGCGCGCGGGGCTGTCGGTCGACGACGTGGACCTGTGGGAGATCAACGAGGCGTTCGCGTCGATGTGCGTCGCCACGACCAAGATCCTCGGCATCGACGAGGACAAGGTCAACGTGCTCGGCAGTGGCTGCAGCCTCGGACACCCGATCGCGATGACCGGATCGCGCATGGTGATGACGCTCGTGCACGAACTGCGCCGACGTGGTGGTGGTGTGGGGGTGACCGCCATGTGCGCCGGTGGTGGCATGTCCACCGCGGTCGTCCTCGACGTCAAGGACTGACACACCGGCCGTTGCCCGCTGCGGCGCTCAGTGCTGGGGGCAAGCTCAGTGCTGGGGCAAGCTCAGTGCTGGGGCAAGCTCAGTGCTGGGGCCAGCTCAGTGCTTCGCACGGCCGCCGGCTTCGGGCGCTGTGCCCTTGGGGAAGTCGCGCACCATGTTGTCCTGGCTGAATGTGGCCACGAGTTGTCCGTCGCCGTCGAACACGCGGCCCGTTCCATGGCTGCGGCCGTGTCCCGCATAGCGGCTCTGCTGGTCGAGCAGCATCCAACTACCCGCATCGACGTCTTCGTGGAAGCTGATCGAGTGCGCGTTCACCGTGGTGGAGATCGACACATGCGCCATCGACTGTCCCACCCCCTCGTGTGGCCGCATGGCAGTGCCGATCAGGAAGCCGTCGGTGGCGAACGCGAGCAGCGCCCGATTGAGCGTCTGCTGCGACGCAGCGTCAGGTGCGCCCTCGAAGCGGGTCCACACCGCGAGCTCCGCGGGACCGACCGCCGAAGGGTCGGCGATGTCGACACCGTCGACGTTGCGGATCTGCCAGAACGCCCCGCCGTGGCTGGCCTCGCGTGACTCCCCGGGGCCCTGAACCGTCGGCATCGGATCCTGGTGGCGGATCAGGTCGGGTTCGATCGCGCTGAGAAGCACGATCGCATGGGTGCAGATCCGTTCGCCCTGGGAGATCGTCACCGCTGCACTCGAAAAGGCCCTGCCGACCGCCAGGGTCTGCACGTCGATCTCCAGCGGAGCGTCCGGCGCAGCACCCTTCGCGAATACGACCTGGAGCGACTTCACCGCCTTGTCTGGATCGATCGAAGCACCGGCGATGATCGACTGCGCCATCAACTGGCCGCCGAAGACGACACCGCTACCGGTGATGTCCGCGTTCGTGCCCCGGAACCCACCATCGCCGACCGGCTCCAAGTCGAGTGCATCCACGAGCACGTCGATCCCGGCGCCGGCCGCATCGGCCACGTCGCCCTCTGGAACATCGCCCTCTGGAACATCGCCCTCTGGAACATCGCCCTCTGGAACATCGCGGTCGGGTAGGTCACCCTCAGCCATGGCGGTTTCCCTCCCTGTTCGACATACGCCTGTCGGCCCCTACGCCCCGACTGCGGGGCGCTCAAGCCCCAGGTTCTCCCTCAGGGTAGATCCCTCGTAGCGCTCCCTGAACAAACCACGCCGCTGGAGCTCGGGTACCACCATGCGCACTACGTCCTCGTACGCGCCGGGACTGTGGGTGGCCGCGATCACGAAACCATCGCAGGCGCCGTCGGAGAACCAGGCCTCCATCTGTTCGGCCACCTCGGCTCCTGTGCCCACGAACCGCGGTCCCTGCAACAGGGTGGCACGGTGCCCGGCGAGATCCGCGACGGTCACCTCACCCCCGATGTGCCGGCGCAGGTTCTCGACCAGGCCCCGGATGCCCGAGATCGACTCGACGAGCTCGTCTGTGATCGGGGTATCGGGGTCCAGGGTGGCGAAGTCGTAGTTCATGAGCTCCGAGAGCAGGCTCAGCGAGGCGACCGGATCGACCAGGTCGTTTAGGAACATCGCTTCGCGCTCCTCGGCCTGTGCGTGGGATTCTCCGACGACCGTGTAGGCCATCGGCAGCATCTTCACCGATTCGGGGTCGCGCCCCGCGGCGGCGATGCGTTCCTTCTGGTCGCTGTAGTGGGACTTCGCAACCTCGAGACCGGGATCGCCGGTGAAGATCAGCTCCGACCAGCGCGCGGCGAACTCCCTACCGCGCCCCGATGACCCTGCCTGGAGGAGCACCGGGCGACCCTGCGGTGTGCGGGGCACGGTGAGCGGACCGGCCACCTGGAACCACTCGCCCTTGTGGTCCACCGGGCGGACCTTGTCGGGATCCGCGAAGTAGCCGGCCTCGCGGTCCATGACGAGCGCATCGTCTTCCCAGGAGTCCCACAGTGCGGTGGTGGCCTCCAGGAAGTCGTCCGCGCGGTCGTAGCGGCGGTCGTGGTCGAGGATGTGGTCCATCCCGAAGTTGCGGGCCTCGCCGTCGTTGACAGAGGTGACGACGTTCCACGCCGCCCGGCCGCCGCTCAGGTGGTCGAGTGTGGCGAAGGTGCGCGCAACGTGGAACGGGCTGGAGTAGGTGGTCGAGTAGGTGCCACCGAGTCCGATGTGCTCGGTGGCACCGGCGATGAGGCCCAACACGATGCTGAGGTCGAGCTTGACCGGCCGCGCTCCGACGCGCACCGCATCGGCGACCGAACCCCCATAGACCGAGGGCATCGCCAGGCGATCGTCGAAGAACATCATGTCGAAGCAACCCGCTTCGAGCCGGCGTGCCAGGTCGAGGTAGTAGCGCTGGTCGAGGAAACCGTGTTCGGTCGCCGGATGACGCCACGAGCCCGAGTAGACGGTGACATTGCCGGCCTGCATGAACGCAACCAGTGACATCCGACGCCTTGAGGTCGCCACAGAGATCCCCTTCTACCAGAGCGAGAATGCTATTTCCGCTTGAGTAGAGTTACCTTAGCATCATGAAGCCACTGGCGACATGTGGTCGCACAGCGCTATCGGTGGCCGGGGCGCCCGCACCCCGATGCCTGAGGGTCAGCGCTTGCCCTTGCCCAAGCCGTCGAGCAGCAGCGCCCAGACCCCCTCGGCCGAACCATCCGCGGAGGCCCGCCCGGCGCCGCTGATCGTGTCGGCGAAGGAGTTGAACATCACCGCCTGGAGGACCACACCCGTGATCTGGCGGTGATCGAGCCCGCGGCGGATCGCGCCCGTGGCCGCCGCGTCCTCGAGCAGCCCTTCGTAGAGGTTGGACAACGGCTCGAACGCCCTCGCCGCCTCACCGGGATGCTTGGTCAGCAACTGGTGCGCGAAATCGGCCATCACCCTGGCCGCACTGGGGTACTTGCTCGACGACCGACCGGAGCCCGTGTCTCCTGCACGGCACATCCGGTAGTAGTCGACGGTGACCACGTGCAAGCGCTCCAGTGGGTCCTCGACCCCCTCGATCGCAGCTTCGAGCTGATCGACCGCGCCGGCGATCGCTTCTTCGAACAACGCCAGCAGCAGCTCGTGCTTGCCCGCGAAGTACTGGTAGAAGCTCCGCAGCGACTGACCAGAGGCCTCGACGACCTCCTGCACGGTGAACTCGCGATCGGGCGAGCTCATCATGAGCTCCAACGCCGCGTCCAGGAATCGCTGGACCCGCTTCTCGGCCCTCACCCGTGCGGTGTCGAGGGATCGGTCCACCGCCAACTTGCGCCAGGTCGTGGACTCGGTGGCGGTCTCATCGCTCATGGGGCCAACCTACCGCCGGTTCACCGCGCCGGATCGGAACCCCCCGGTTCGCACCACGGCCACCGACACGGCGGTCACACGGCTGGCTCGATGATCGCGTCCATCGACGCGGCACCGCTGTCGGGGACCCTGGCCTGTCGCCAGACCTCGATCGGGAACGACACGTTCACCAGCGAGTAGCTGAGCCAGAGCAGGTTCAGCTCAGGTTCGGGCAGCGACTCGAAGTCGTGGCGGTCTATGTGGTCCATGATCCGATCCAACCGGGGGAACGCGGCGTCGTAGAAGACCTGCATCTCCTCCATCGACGACGACAGTCGCTTCGCGTAGCGCTCGGCCTCGGTGCGCAGGGCCCACGGAGCGAACGGCTCCAGGTCGGCGAACTCGGTGGGAAACGTTGACATCTCGGTCCTCTCGATCGTGTATCTCTAGGCGCTGCGCAGCCCGACGGGTGATTCGCTGCGGCCCGCCACGTAGCTCTCGACCCGCTGTGTCGCGGTCTTGTGCAGGTGGCGCAGGAGGATCTCCTGGTCGTTGAGTGGGAACTCGGTCACCGCGCGGGCTTCCAACATCGTCTGGGTGGCTTCCAGGGTGTTGCCGTCCTGGAGCGCGTACTCCTTGAAGGTCACCGCGGCGAGCTCCTGGGCGAGCCGTTCGCGCGAGCTGCCCGGCGGCACGAAGTACAGGGTGCCCTCGAAGATGTGGGTGCGGTACGAGGTGGGCCAGTAGTGGTAGGTCAGGTACCAGCCCGGCGCCCACACCAGCACCATGAAGTTGGGGAAGAACACGAAGCTGTCCACGCCCCAGGCGGGGCTGCGCGCGGGGTTGAGCCCAGGTGGAAGGTCCGCGAGGTCGATGTCGGGTCGGTCCCACGGTCCGAACAGCCCGCTGCGCAGGACGCGCTCGATCGGCTTGACCATGTCGAGGTCCTTGGGCGGGGACATCCCACCCCACGACGAGATCATGCTGTGCTCGCCGACCAGGTCATATGAGAGCGCCTCGAAGCCGTAGCCCGCGAGCTTGCGGGACTCCTCGGCCACCGCCTGTCGGGCGTGCAGAACAGGTGCGTGGTAGAACTCCGCGAACGCGTCGATGAAGAGCTTCCAGTTGCTCGCCACCTCGGCGCGGTACTTGTAGACGTGGGTCATCTCACCGAAGGGATACCCGACCAGGCCCGCTCCGAGATCCCCTAGGTACTCCGCGAGGTCCTCGGTGTTGTCGCGATCGAGGTTCACGAAGATGAAGCCCTCCCAGCTCTGGCACTGCACGGGGACGAGCCCGTACTCGGAGAGGTCGAGGTCGAAGAACTCCGATTCCTGCTGCACGAACGTGAGGGCGCCTTCGAGGTCGTAGCGCCATCCGTGGTACTTGCAGGTGAACTGGCGACAGGTCCCCTCCACCTCCTCGCCCGGGTAGTCCGACCAGGCCAACTTGTTGCCGCGGTGGCGACAGATGTTGTGGAACGCCCGCACCTCGCCGTCACCCGCGCGCACCACGATGATCGAGGTGCCGACGGCATCGATCTCCTTGGTGAAGTAGCTGCCGGTGCGCGGCAGTTGCTCCATGCGACCCACGTTGAGCCACGACCTGGCGAAGATCGCCTCGCGCTCCAGTTCGTAGTGCTCGGGTGAGATCGAGTCCTCATACGACACCGGATCGGTGCCGAGCTCCGGATAGTGCTCGGTCCAGCTGCCTTCTGCCGGCTTTGCGAAGTGGGCCATGTTCACATACTCCCGATTGCGTTCCCGTCGGACGGTATCACCAATCTTGTGAAAAGAGAATAACGTTTCCGCGCTCTTGGTTGGACCGCACTCTTGCTTGGACCCTCTCAGGTGAGGTCGTCGTCTAGCTCGACCTCGAACGCGCCCAGCATCATCGCCAGGGCGGTGTAGGCGCCGACGGTGAAGATCAGGTCCATCAGTGCCCGGGTGTCGAGGAACTCCCCCAGCCTCTCCCATGTGGTGTCGTTCAGGGTCGAGGTCTCCAGGAGCTCGTCCACCGCGCTGAGCAGCGTCTCGTCCTCGCGATCCCATCTCGGGCTCGATGCGCCTTCGCGCACACGGGCCACCTCGTCGGGGGTGATCCCCGCATCACCAGCGAGCACGCTGTGCTGCGCCCACTCATACGCGGACCCACGCACGGCAGCCACGCGCAGCACCACCAGCTCACGCTGGCGCTGCGACAGCTCGGTGGCGAAGAGCACGTGGCCGTTGAAGGTGTGGAACGCGGTGGCGAGCTCGGGGTTGTGAGCGAGCGTTCCGAGCACGTTGAGCCCCTTGGGTCGGTCGTCTCGGGGCTCGGGGAACGGGTGACGGGGCGAGGCCGGGCGCAGCGCGTTGAGCGCGTCGCGCATCTGCGGGGGCCATGCGCCGGGTTCGAGTGGTTCAGGTCGCGCCATCTCAGGTGCGCCGTCCGCCGTTCACCCCGATCACCTGGCCGGTGATGTAGGCAGCCTCTTCGGACACCAAAAAGGCGGTGGTTGCGGCAATGTCCTCGGGAAGCCCCGCACGTCGCACCGGGGTGGTGGCTATCGCGGCCTCGACCCCCGGGCCCAGCAGACCTCTCGACTCGGCGTCACGCAGCATCGGGGTGTCGATGAACCCCGGCGGGATCGTGTTGACGGTGATCCCCGAGGGGCCGAACTCCAGCGCAAGTGACTTGGTGAGCCCGATCATCGCCGCCTTGGACGACACGTAGTGGGCCATCATCTGCTGTCCACCCTGCGCGCTCGACGACGAGATGTTCACTATGCGCCCCCACCCCGCTTCGAGCATCACCGGGATGACCGCCTGGCAGCAGTTGAACGTGCCCCCGACGTTCACGCCCAGGGTCCGCTCCCACACCTCTGGTGCGATGTCCAGGAAGGCGCTGAAGCCGTCGATCCCCGCGTTGTTCACCAGTACGAGCGGGTCACCGAGGTCGCTGCGGACCTCCCCCACCGCCTCGCCGATGCGTTCCCTGTCGGTCACATCCACCGCGTAGGCCCGCGCCGTATGTCCCTCGGCGGCGATCCCCCCGGCCGCGCCGTCGACGGCCTGCGCGTCGCGGTCGAACAGCGCCACGTCGTGGCCGTCGCCCGCCAGACGCGAGGCGATGGCGAGGCCGATGCCCGAGGCCGCGCCGGTGACGATGGCCACCCGCCCGGAGGGACCGCTCACCTGATCGCCTCGTCGCCGTCGAGGGTGGTGCGGTGCATGTCGCGCGGCGAGGCGGAGTCGTAGGGGCACGCACGGTGCAGCACACCCCGGTTGTCCCAGATCACCATGTCGCCCACCGCCCACTCGTGACGGTAGACCCGCTCGGGTTCGGTCGACCGCTCGAGGATGTCGTCGAGGAAATCCCTGCTCTCGGTCGGGCCCATCCCGACCACCTGGTCAGCGGTCGCTCCGATCACCAGAGAATGCCGACCGTCACGGTGGCGCCACACGAGTGGATGGACCTTCGCCGGGCGGCTGTGCCACGCGGCACGCTGCGCGGGGGTGGGATCGGGCACCGCGTTGCGCTGGGATGCCTCGATCGTGTGCACCACCCGCAGAAGGGAGAACCGCTCCTTTTCGTCCTCGCTGAGTACCTCATACGCACCGTAGGTGCTCGCGAACTCCGTCTCGCCGCCGGTGTCGGCCACCCCGTGTGCCGACAGCACCGTGGCCATGATCGGTATGTCCTCGGTGCAACCGTCGATGTGCCAATCGAAGGTGCCCTTCAGGTACTCGGCGGCCGGGTTCTTCTCGGGGTCGAGCGTCACCCGGAATATCTCCGGGTTCTCTCCACGGCCGACCTTCTCGACGGTGCCCAACCTTCGCGAGAACTCCACCTGGGTCTCGTCGTCGGGATGCAGGTCGCGGAACACCAACGCACCATGTTCCTCGAGGTGGTCGAGGGTCCACTGCGGAAGCGCATCGTCGGCCAACAGGCGGTCGATGTCGACACCGTGCACCTCGACCCCCACGTCGTTGCCCAACGTCTCAGCGGTTATCCCGTTCATCGATCCTCCTCGTGGACTCCCCTGCCCACCTGGCCCACGCTCCTGCGGTGCTGCGGTGCTGCGGTGCTGCGGTGCTGCGGTGCTGCGCAAAGCTGACTCTATTTGCCCGCGAACGTTATTTCCACACCTGTGGCCACCAGCGATACCGCGAGCTCCGGTGATCTGCGGCGGTCCGCCCTCGGGGAACTGGTCCGCCGGCTGGCGCGATCTCAGCTAGCCCATCCGCGACCAGCTCCCCGAGTGAGCGCCCCTGCCACCAGCCCTGTCGGCGGTAGGTCCGGGCTGTGTCGGCCCGAACCTGACCCAGACCCCACCCTGTGTGATCAGATCCCTGCGATGATGTCACAGCGCTCTCTGCGATGATGTCACGGCACGCTCCTCGGCTCCGCAGGCTACCGTCCCAGCCGGGCACGCTACCGAGGTTCGAAGGGTACGGCAATCACATTGCCAGTTGACGAGAACCACGTTATCGTCAACTGGATATCCGAGCACCCCGACCTCTGAGTAGCCCGATCCCTGAGTACCCCGATGCCAGAGTACCCCGCTGCCTGACTACCCCGATGCCTGAGTACCCCGCTGCCTGAGTACCCCGAGGCCAGAACGTCACGTCGCCCGCGGATTCCATCCGCTGCGCGACGAGGAGGTGGTGCAGGAGACCGACGACGCGGTGTCGTTGGTGCTGAGTCCGCCCGAGGACCTTCGGGGCGACTTCACCTACGACGCAGGTCAGTACTGCACGTTCCGGGTGCACGTCGGCGATGAGACCTTCCACCGCTGCTATTCGATGTCGTCGGTTCCCCTCGTAGGCGAGCCGCTCACGGTGACGGTCAAGCGGGTGCCCGACGGATCGGTGTCCAACTGGATCAACGACAACCTGCGCGCCGGGGACCACATCGATGCGACCGCCCCGGCGGGCAACTTCCGACTGGAGCCGAGCGACGGACCGATGCTCGCCCTCGCCGCGGGAAGCGGCATCACCCCGATCATCTCGCTCGTCAAGTCCGCCCTCGAGACGACCGCCGAACCGATCCACCTGCTCTACGCGAACCGCGACGAGAACTCGGTCATCTTCGCCCGGGAGTTGGAACGCCTGGAAGCGACCTCCGGGGGTCGCCTCCAAGTGGTTCACCACCTCGATGCCCACTCGGGGTTCCTGGACGCCGACTCGATGGCAGAGGTCCTCGGCACCTTCGACCGCAACGGTGCCAGCGGCGACGACACAGGTCGAGCAGTGGACGTCTACACCCACGCGTACGTGTGCGGTCCCGAGCCGTTCATGGACATCGCCGAAGCGACCCTGAAGGCCGAAGGCCTGGAGCACCCACAGATCCACCTCGAACGCTTCGTTGCCGACGAACACCTCGGTGAGCCCACCCGGGGCACGGACCAGACAGGCGGGTCGGGCGCCGGTGTTGCTGTGACCATCGAGCTCGAGGGCACCACGGTCACTGCACAGCACCAGCCGGCCACGACCGTGTTGCAGACCGCGCGCCAGGCGGGCCTGGTCCCTCCCTATTCATGTGAGGCAGGCAACTGCGCCACCTGCATGGCGCGGGTTGTGAGCGGGTCGGTGCAGATGCGGGTCAACGACGCCCTCACGCCCGACGAGGTCGACGAGGGCTGGATCCTGACCTGCCAGTCCGTACCCACCTCCGAGACGCTCCACGTCGTGTACGGCTATGAATAAGGCCAGAATCGTGAAGGAGTCTGGGTCGTGAAAGAGCGAATGCCATGAAGGGGTCGGGAACCGCGACCGTCGAGGATCTCGCGGAGCTCCAGCAGACCCTCGCCCGCTACGCGGCCGGCATGACCAAGGGCGACATCGACGAGGTGGTCGCAGCGTTCACCTCCGATGGCACCTACAGCGCCTTCGGTGACACCTACACCCTCGCGGACTTCCCGACCCTCGCGAAGGCGGCACCGCAGGGTCTGTACATGGTCGGTCCACCAGCGGTGGTGCTCGACGGCGACACGGGCACCGGCGAACAACCGCTGTGCTTCGTGATCCAGGCGGACCACGAGATGCGGGTCGGCTGGTACACCGACACCTACCGCCGCACCGATGCAGGCTGGCGGATCGCGACCCGCTCGATGACCTTCCTGCGCCGCAGCGGTGCCCGCGACTCGGGTCGCCCCCACGACCCCACCCGCCCGGCCCCGGGTGCGCGCTGAGATGGAACTGGATCGTTTCCGGGTCGAGCTCGACACCTGGCTCGACGAGCACGAGGCCGAACTGCTCGCCGGCCGAACCCACGACGGCGGCCTCGACGCCGACATGGCGCAGCTCGCGACGGTCAAGCGCCTCACCTTCGACGCTGGTTGGATGCGCTGGGGTTGGCCCGAACGCGTCGGCGGGCTCGGGGGGTCTCCCCTGTTGCGCGGCTACCTCGGCGAAGCGCTCATCGAACGCGACCTGGTCGACCCGGGGGTGATCTCGCTCACCGAGGTGCTCGCACCGACGATGATCGACTTCGCTCCCCCCGAGTTGGCGGCCACCTATGTGCCGCGACTGCTGCGCGGGGACGAGAACTGGTGCCAGGGTTTCTCCGAACCCGGTACGGGCTCCAACCTCGGTGCGCTGTCGTGCAGGGCGGAGAACACCGGCGACGGGTGGCTCGTCAACGGCCAGAAGGTCTGGACGAGCCTCGCCCAGTACGCACAACGGTGTGTGCTGCTGGTGCGCACGGGCACCGTCGAGGACGCGCACCGCGGGATCAGCGCCATGTTCGTCGACATGGACACACCGGGGATCTCGGTGCGACCGATCGAGGCCATCCATGGACGGCCCGAGTTCAGCGAGGTGTTCTTCGACGATGTCGCAGTGCCGGCGGACCGGCTGCTCGGCAACGAGGGTGACGGCTGGGCGGCGGCGATGGACCTGCTGCCCTACGAGCGCAGCACCGCCCTGTGGCAGCGCGGTGCCTTCCTCCAGCGCCGCCTCGGCGACCTCGTGGCCGAGGTACCCGCCGACGACGTGAGCACCGCTGAGCTCGGAGCCACCTACAGCTCCCTGTTCACCCTGCGGGCCCGATCGAGGGCCACCCAGTACCGCCTCGATGTCGGCGAGAGGCTCGGCCCCGAGACCTCGATCGACAAGATCCTGCTCGCCACGACCGAACAGCAGCTCTTCGACCTCGTGGCCGACTCGCTTCCCACCGAGGTGCTCGTCGCTGACGACAGCCGTGCGCGCGCCTGGCGCACAGACACGATCTACTCACGTGCCGCTTCGATCTACGGTGGCAGCTCGGAGATCCAGCGCAACATCGTCGCCCGCCGACTCCTCGACCTCGGAGCGGACCGATGATGGACCCGACCGAAGCCGCGATCTTCGCCGACGCGGTCACCGCCGCGGTCGAGCGGACAGGCGGCGCCGACCTCGACGCTGCGCTGGGTGAGCTCGGCTGGGCCGAGGCGCTCACCGAGGACCCGAGGGTGGCGATCGGGACCTTGTTCGAGGCGATGGGCCGGCGCGCGGCTACCAGCTCGGCGCTATCGGTGGTCGTCGCACTCACCGCGGGGATCGGCACAACCACGACCGACATGGCGCTGGTGCTCCCGCCGATCGACTCGGCGGATCCACCGGCGACGAGGCACGCCGACCCCGACGACACGCCCCATGCGCGTATCGGAGGCCTACTGGAGCACACCCCCGACACCGCGGACGGCTTCGTCGTGGTCGGCGGGTCGACCGGTGGGGGTCGGTGGTTCGGCCGCGTCGACGCGGCGTCGGTGACCGTGCGCGGCGTCGAGGGGATGGACCCGCTGTCGGGCATCGCCGAGCTGACTGCCGCAACGGCGCAGATCGACGGGATCGCCGAGCTGCCCGGATCCTGGGACGACGCGATTGGGGCCGGACGGCTCGCTCTCGCTCACGAACTGCTCGGCGCGATGCGCACGATGCTCGACCTCGCCCGCGCCCACGCCCTGGAGCGGATCCAGTTCGGCCAGCCGATCGCAGCCTTCCAGGCCGTTCGCCACAAGCTCGCGGAGTGCCTCGTCGCCATCGAGGCCACGGCCGCTGCGCTCGACGGCGCCTGGTCGGAGCCGAGCCCCTTCACGGCGATGGTCGCCAAGGCGGTCGCCGGTCGCAGCGCACACACGGTGCGCAAGCACTCCCAACAGGTTCTCGCGGGCATCGGGTTCACCGCCGAGCACGACCTGCACCGCTACCTTGCGCGCACGATGGTGCTCGACGGGCTCCTCGGCAGGGCAGGGTCACTCGAAGCTCGGATCGGTGAGCGGCTGCTCACGCAGCGCACCGTCCCTGCGCTACTGCCGCTCTAGTGCCACCTCGTATCAAGGATCGTTCTGTGGTGCCTCACCAGCTCCACGAGCGCGTCTCGCACCACAGAACGGGATCGAAGGTGGGCTCAGGTGGTGGGTCGCGTGCCGCTGTCGAGGTCGCCCAGGAAGCGCTCGACGAACTCGCGGGCCTCGCGGTGTCCCGCGGTCAGGCCCATGGTCTCCTCGATCGACATGACGGTCGCCATCCCGGTCATAGCGAGCAGCACAGCGGAGGGTGGGCAGGTCCCGGGATCCACCCCGAGCACGTCCAGGCGTGACGCGACAGCATCGTGTTGAAGCCGGCGGAAGCGCTCCCCGTAGGTCGCGATCTCCGATCGGATCTCCTTGCGGTGGTTCGCGAGCGCTGCGAACTCGACGTTGAACGCCGCACCCAGCGGGTTGGAGGTGAGCTTCCAGATCGCCAGCAGGGAGGAGTCCCCCTCCAACGCCGCCGCGATCCGTGCGAGGTTCTCCTCGGCGCGACGGCGGAACACCTCCACGAACAGCTCGTCCATCGTGCGGAAGTAGTAGTGGACGAGTTGGGGACTCACCCCGGCGCGCTGGCCCAGCTTTCGTGACGTGACCGCCGAGTAGCCCTCGGCGAGCATCATCGCCTCGGCAACGTCGAGCAGGTGGGCACGGCTCTGGGAATCGCTGGCGCCGATGCGCCGCTCGTTGGCCATCGGCCCACCTTGCCACGTGGTGACCCACGCTGCTAAGCAAGTGCCCAGCACGGAGCTGTGCACCCGCACAGCGCGACAGATCCTGCCATGGGGGCACGAGTGAGTGGAACACCACCAGCAAGTACCGACGACGCGGGCGCGCCCGATATGGATTCGATCGACTTCTTCACCGACAAGTCGCTGCTGGAGGACCCCTACGGCTACTTCGAGCACCTCCGGGCGAAGTGTCCGGTGACCGCGATCGACAACCACGGCGTGGTGGCGGTCACCGGCATAGACGAGGCGAGTGAGATCTACCGCAACGTCGAGAACTTCTCATCGTGCAACTCGGTGGTGGGACCCTTCACCGAGTTCCCCGTTCCCCTCGAGGGTGACGACGTGAGTGAGATCATCTCCACCTACCGCGACAGCCTCCCGATGAACGAGCACATGGTCACGATGGACCCCCCGATGCACACCCGCGAACGGGGCCTGCTCATGCGCCTGTTGACCCCACGGCGCCTCAAGGAGAACGAGGAGTTCATGTGGGGGGCGTGCGATTCGCTGCTCGACGAGTTCATCACGGACGGCCAATGCGAGTTCATCGGCAAGTTCTCCCAGCCCTTCGCCATGTTGGCCGTGGCCGACGTGCTCGGGGTGCCCGAGGAGGACCACGGCGAGTTCCGCAACTTCTTCGGCCTCAGCGTGCCCCCCGGCATGCTCTCGGTGCGCAAGGCCGCAGCCGATGGCGACGAGCCGCTCAACAAGCTCGACAACCTCGACGATTGGTTCCGCTCCTACATCGAGGACCGCCGCGAGAACCCCCGCGCCGACGTACTCACCGAGCTCGCCCAGGCCACCTACGACGACGGCTCGATCCCCGAGGTGATCAACGTGGTGCGCATCGCCACGTTCCTGTTCGCAGCCGGCCAGGAGACCACCGCGAAGCTCCTCGCCACGTGCCTGAAGGTGCTCTGCGAACACCCCGAGCTCCAGGACCGGCTCCGTTCCGAGCCGAAGCTGATCCCCGAGTTCATAGAGGAGGCGCTGCGCATCGAGAGCCCGGTCAAGGCCGACTTCCGCCTGGCCAGGCGCGCCGCGACGATCGGAGGGGTCGACATCGCACCGGGCACCCCGGTGATGCTGCTCAACGGTGCCGCCAACCGCGACCCGCGCCGCTTCGAGTGCCCCGCCGAGTTCGACCTCGACCGCCCCAACACCCGTGAGCACCTCGCGTTCGGCCGCGGCCACCACTCGTGCCCCGGCGGTCCACTCGCCCGCGCCGAGGGTCGGATCTGCCTGGAGCGGATCCTCGACCGCACCCGCAACATCGCGCTGTCCGAGGAACACCACGGCCCTGAGGGGGATCGGCACTTCCGCTACGAACCCACCTGGGTGCTGCGCGGGCTCACCAAGCTCTACATCGAGTTCGATCCGGTCGACGATCCGCCCGCGGCCGCCGGAGGCCGACGATGAGCAGCGAGGGACCCGCACGGGTCGCCGTGGTCACCGGCGCCGCATCGGGGATAGGTCTGGGCATCGCGCAGCGCCTTTGCGCGGATGGCTTCGCGGTGGCGCTGCTCGACCGCGACGGTGCGGCGGCAACCGCCGAGTCGGAGCGTCTGGCCGCCGCAGGTTCCA
>JBKEAI010000322.1:0-2493 GCA_047972145.1 Microthrixaceae bacterium | reverse complement strand
CACACCTCGACGCGGGCGCCGACCACGTGTGCATCCAGGTGCTCGACCCCGATCCCCGCGCTGTGCCCCGCGAAGGCTGGGCTCGCATGGCCGACGCGTTGTCGCTGCGCTGAGCTGAGCTACAACCGACCCGGTGGTGAAACCGATCGCCGTGAGCCCGATGGTCTATTGCGCGGGGCCGTGTGGTTCGGCGGCTACGGCAACGCCACATCGGTGCGCGTAAAGTCCTCACCGACGAACAGCAACGGTGCACCGAGTCGCATCGCCAGGCCGTAGGAGAAGGTGTCGCCCAGGTTGAGCCCGGCCCGGTGCCGGCCCTTGCCGAAGCGTCGCCAACCCACGAGTGCTTCCTCGGCGACCTCGGTGGTGACCGGTACGACATCGAGATCGATCCGGTTCAGCAGCTCTTCGAGAAGTTGGGTGCCAGCAGGACCCGACTTCGCCTCGATCACGATTCCGAGCTCGACGCGGTTGGCGGTCGACATCACACACGGTTCATCCAGCAGACGGTTTGCGATCGCGCCTGACCCGGGCTCGGCGAACATGACGGCCACGATCGCCGAGGTGTCGACGACGATCACGAGGGCAGTCCCTGGCCGTCGTATCCGAGTATCTCGTCGGCATCGCGCTCGTCCAGCACCGGTAGCTCGGCGAACCGTTCGATGATGTCGCCTAGTTCGCGACGTCTATCCCGCTTGCGTTCGATCGCGAGTGCAGCTTCGAGCGATGCCACGACGGCATCGGTGATCGAGTCACCTCGCAGCTCGGCGAGCTCACGTGCCAGGCGGTCCGCTCGTTCGCTCTTGATGCTGAGAGCCATGGGTAGAAGACTACCTGATCAGGTACCTGGGTGTATTACACCAGGAACGGCGGCTCTGGCACTCGTTCAGGCCGACCCCCCCACGGCTTGTCGCACCCCTCGTCTAGCGTCTTGCTCATGGGTAGAGAACATATGTTCGATCAGGAGAGGCCGGATGGTTGCGGGGAGTTTCCCAACGGGACCGAGGCCGACCCGATGGACCTGGTCGGTCTGATCGACGGGGCGTCCAAGGCGCTGTCGGTTGATCCGGTGCTCGAATCGGCCGACACCCTGATGGCCGCCGCGGTACGCCTGGAGGACCTGCGCAACCTCGTGGAGGGGGCGACGGTGAGGGTGCTGGCGGAGTTGGAAGCAAGCGGAGCCACCGATGTGGCACTCGGGATGCGCACCGGCTCGTGGCTGGCCTGGGAGGCCGACGCCCTACGGTCGCGGTGCCGTGCGAGGGTGGTTGTGGCCAAGCGACTCAGCTGGTTCGGTGATTTCGCGGCGGCGCTGGTGGATCGCCGGGTCACCTACGCGCACGTCGAGGTGCTGACCAGTGTCGCGAACCTGCGCAACCGCGACGGGCTTGCGCGGCTCCAGGATCAGCTGATCGATCTGGCAGCCAGGTTCTCGCTGGAGGAGTGGTCGCAGTTGGTGCGCCGACTGGCGGCAGATCTCGATGAGGACGGCTCGTATGATCCCAACGAGGATCTCGACGCCAACCGCCTACGCGTCGAGGGCCGCGACGACGGCACGGCGGACGTGGCCGGGCGTCTGACCGGCGATACGGCGTGCACGGTCACCCAGACGCTCGAATCGGTTGCCGACGAGCTGTTCGACCGCTTCCGGCGCGACCATGACGTCGATCCGGACCTGCCCATGCCCACGAGGGCTACGTTGCTCGCGTTGGCGCTCGGAGAGGTCTGTCGTCGCTCGAAAGCCACCGACGCCTCCTCGTCGCGCCAACCACAGGTCGAGGCCACCGTGATCATCGATGACCATCACGACATGCTCGGCGACCACGGGGCCGATCGCTCGGGTCAGGGTTGCCGGCCAGCCATTCGAGATCTTTCCGGGAGGCCGCTGTCGGGCTTCGCCGCCGAGGTGTTGCTGGCCGACCCTGTGGTGCGCTCGATCGTGTTCGACAGTCAAGGTGTGCCGTTGCGGTTGGGTCGCAAGGTGCGTCTCGCATCGGCCGACCAGCGCCACGCGTTGGCCCTGCGCGACGGCGGGTGTGTGTTCCCCGGTTGCGATGCCACCCCCGGGTGGTGCGATGCCCACCACCAGCCCGCCTGGAGCGGCGGTGGTCCCACCGACGTGGACTCGATGTTCCTGTTGTGCCGACACCACCACGTGGTCACCCACCGGCAGCGATGGTCATGCGAACCCGATCCGGGTGCAGCGATCGGCTGGAACTGGACCACACCGTGCGGCCGGGTCATCCACAGTGAGCACCGTCGCGATCGGCTACGACCGACATGGCCCGGTTGACCCCGGGCCGCGCCACAGCAGCGGAGCACCGTCACCGAAGCGACGACAAGGCCGATCGGCGAGCCGGATAGTCCATGGAGGACCTTCTTCGCGCGCCTGAGGTTCAGGTTCGGTTGGTCCAGCGGCGTGGGGGATCGTCGAGCGTTGGGGGCTCGGGGTCGGCTTCGGTGTTGAAGCGCCGCCAGACCATCCCGAGGGCG
>JBKEAI010000316.1:0-26482 GCA_047972145.1 Microthrixaceae bacterium | reverse complement strand
CCGCGACGCCAAGATCATGGACATATTCGAGGGCACCGAGCAGATCCAGCAGCTTGTGATCAGTCGTGCTATCAGCGGCTTGCGCATCGAGTAGCCCACATCCCTACCATTGCAAGGGATTCGGTGACCGCACCAAGGCCACGAAAGTGCGTGGCTACAACCGGTATGTCACAGGTGACAGCTGGGATGCGATCGAGTTCACGGCGAACTCGACCACCGCGAAACCCTGCTTGCGGAGCCGTGCAGTGACCCGGGGGACGCCGTAGGTGCGGCCCGAGCACCCCCAGATCGCCTCGATCTCGACCTCCAACATGCGGTCGATGAGCTCACGCTCCGACGGGGCCCGCCCGGCCCGGTCGGAGAAACCCGAACGCGACACCCCGAGCGTCCGGCACATCTCCGCGACGGTCCACGGGTCATCGGGGTTGGTGGGGGTGGCCTGCTCCTCAGCGATGAACGTGTACACGGCGGTCACGCGTTCCTCGGGTCTGATGCCGAGAAGTAGGCCACTGCTTTCCCCAACATGTCTCGCTCTCTGCTGACCCGCTCCAGCTCGCGTTTGAGATCGCGGATCTCGGTTCGCTCTTCGACGGTTGGGGCACCATCGGCTTCGTCGCGGGCTTGGCGGATCCAGTTGCCCAGGGTCGAGTCGTAGATGTTGAGCTCCCGGGCGACCTTCGCCACGTCGCCGTCCGACGCCGCGACCATCGCCACGGCCTCGGCCTTGAACTCCTTGGTGAACTTCCGCCGGCTACGACCGGATTTCGCTGCTGCTGACATGGACACCCCGTTCTGGCCTCATCAGGCCAAGGTAGGTGTCCGCCAGACCGGGTCAACCTCAAGGTAGTTGGGGGTCCGCGTGACGCGCACGGGTCGCATGAGCCAAGACCAGGCCCGGTGGTGCACGTCAATCGGTGGTGCCGGCCAGGTGCTTCCGGATCTGGTCGGCGACTTCGGGGAGGTCGAACTCGAGGGTATCCCACAACACCTCGAGGTCGACCTCCGGGTCGCGATGGATGGTCCGGTCCCGCATACCGGCGATCGCCCGCCATGGCACATCCGCGATCGAGTCGGTCGTGGCAAGCGACAACGCCTTGGTTGCCTCCCCTATCTCTGAGACGATGTTCTTCGCTGCCCGAACAGCGAGTGGATCAGCGTCGAACGCGGTGCGCCCGCGCTCGACGATCAGGCCGGCGTCGGCTACTGCGGCCAGGATGTCGGTGAGGCGGCGCCGGTCGTCGCTCACAGCGGTACCGCCTCGTCGAGAACGTGGGCCATGCGTCGGCGTGCTGCCCCGCTGGTGACGATATCGACCGGCCAGGGGATCACCTCGGAGACGGCATCGGCGATCTGCTCGACGCCGATCAGCCCTGTGCCCGCTGGGACATCGATCAACAGGTCGACGTCTGATGCCTCGGTAGCGCAACCGCGAGCGACCGAGCCGAACACGCGCACGTTGGTCCCACCGAATCGGCTGGCGGCGGTAGCGATCTCGTTGCTAACGGCGCGGAGAGCATCGAGCGTGGGCGGCTGCCGACGCGGCTCGGTCCTGATGATGAGGTCGTTGTCCGCGGCCTTGACGAGGCGTTCAAGCATCGCCACGGTCGGGTTGATCTCACCGCGTTCGATCCGTGTCACCGTCGAAGCTGACACGCCACACCGCGTTGCCAGCTCGCGTGCTGCCAGACCAGCACGCTCACGAGCTGAGCGCACCAGTACGGCTGCATCGACCATGCCAGTAGCATATACGCAACGCTCCGCGCCGCAGGGTTGTGCGGCATCAAAGGGGTCGTTCCCGGGATCACGACCTGGATGTCGGATTGCTCGGCCTCCGTAGTCAGCGTGTGCGGCCGCCCAACAAACCGTCGACGAACCGGCTGAGCAGGTTTGCGAGGAGCTCTGTCTCGTGCTCGTTGAGATCGGTAAGTGCCTCTTCGAAGAAGCTGGTGACAGCGCGACGGAGCCGGCCCCGCAGCCCCCGGCCGGCGGGTGTGAGTCGGTGCAGGCTCGCCCTGGCATCGAGCGGGTCGACCGTACGGGTCACGTAGCCCTGTTCGACCAACCGGGCGACCTGGCGGCTCGCTGTGGACACCTTCACACCGGCAGCGGTCGCGAGATCGCTGAGCCGTGCCGGTTGGAGCTCTTCGATGCGCGCCAGCATCACCGAACCCGCACGTTCGATATCGCTGCCCGCCCGCTCGTAGATCTTGTCGTTGCCCCTCGGGTCGTTCGCCTGGCGCAACAGGGCGAGCACCGCAGATTCGATCCGTCGTACGGGCTCGCCGTTTTCGGTGGGGTCGACGGCACCGTCGTGTGAGTCGTGGTGATCGGGGGCGACGCTGGCCGCCGGGTCCACATGTGTGGTTCCGAGGGTGCCAGCGGGTGAGGTGTTCACGGTCACATCATGCCATGAAGTGTCATCTATTTGTTTGTACGAACCAACTATTCCTGTAATGTCGCGTGTCGACAAGCCCCGCTGGGTTCTCCGTGGGAGACCCCTGACGGACAGATGCATCCGAGAACTGGACCGCACTTGACGAGCGACCCGCAACGACCAGAACAGAGCATGTACCGCGGCGCTGGTTCCGACACATCGGCCACCACTGCCGGGGACACAGCGGGCAACAGTCCCGACGGCACAGGCACAGATCACGGTTCCTACCGCTGGTGGGCGATGGGGGTGGTGCTCTTCGGCACGTTCATGGTGGTCCTCGACACGACCGTGGTGAACCTCGGGCTCCCTGCGCTGCAACGGGACTTCAACACCATCACAGGGGTGGAGTGGGTGGTCACCGCATACCTGGCCGCGGTGGGGGTCTCCCAGATGACCAGCGGCTGGGCGGCCGACCGCTTCGGTCGCAAACAGGCGCTTGTGTTCGCACTCGTGGTCTTCACCGCAGGCTCGGTCCTGTGCGCGATCTCCCCGACGCTGCCGATCCTGGTGGCGGCACGGATCGTCCAGGGTGTTGGCGGTGGCATCCTCATGCCGGTCGCGATGTCGGTGATCTACGAGCTGTTCGAACCCGCCGAACGGGGCCGCGCGATGGGGCTGTTCGGGATCGCGGTCATGGCCGCACCCGCGATCGGTCCCGTGCTGGGAGGAGGCCTGGTCGAATCGGTCGGTTGGCGGTGGTTGTTCCTCATCAACGTGCCGATCGGCATCATCGGGATCCCCATGGCGATGAAGGTGCTGCGCGACAGCGGGTTCCGCAACTCCCGCCCCTTCGATGGAGCCGGCCTGGCACTCTCGGGTGTGGGTCTCGCGCTGTTGATGGTCGGACTCTCACTCGGTGGGACCGAAGGTTGGCTCCAGCCCGTGGTGCTGGTGCTGATCCTCGCGGGTCTGGTTGGCCTGGTCCTGTTCACGGTGCACGCGCTGCGGAGCGAGCATCCACTCGTGGAGATGCGGATCCTCGCGAACCCGATCTTCGCCATCGGGATGGTCTCGCTCGGACTGCTCGCGGTCGCCCAGTACAGCCGGCTCGTCTACATCCCCCTCGAACTGGGCACGACGCGAGGCGTCAACGAGTTCCAGATCGGTTTGGTGATGCTCCCCTCGGCCCTCGGCATCGCCATGATGATGCCCGTCGGTGGTCGTCTCGTGGACAAGGTCGGTGCCCGAATCCCGGTGATGGTCGGCGTCGGGGTCTACGCGGTGTCGTTCTGGGGACTCGCACACCTCTCGGTGGATTCACCGCTGTGGCTGATCTCGGGGTACCTGTTCCTCGGAGGGCTCGGGTCCGGGCTCGCGATGATGGCGCCGAACATCGTGTCTCTCAACGCTGTGAAGACCGTCCAGGTCTCCCAGGCAGCGGGGTTGTCGTCGGTCACCCGCCAGGTGAGCGCAGCGATCGGCACGGCGATCCTCGCGGCGATCTATGCCACCATCCGCCCGGTAGGGGATCCGGGTGTGGTCGACCAGGCTGTGTCGGTTCAGGCTTATAACAACGTGTTCCTGATCAGCTTCGGCATCCTGGTGGTGAGCGTCGGCGTCGGTTGGTTCCTGCCCGGCAAGAGGGTGGCGACGAGGCTCCAGGAGGAGCGACGAGCAGAGCTCGCCGAGATGGAGGGCTCGATGAGCGCGCAGGAGGCCGTCGAGGTCGAGTCCGCCCTCACCGCTGGGATGGAAGCCTGAGCCCAGGCGGTCGCTTGGCTCAGACGGTCTTTCGGCTCAGACGATCTCGGTGGTCGCCAGCACCGGGTTGATCGGTGCGTAGCAACTCGTGTTGGCATCGATGCCGAACAGCACGGCGACCCGGGCGGTGAAGCTGATCCCGGGATCCGAGTACGAGGTACCGGCGAGCTTGGCCTGCATCTGGGTGCCCACCGGGCCGGTCGCCTGGAGGGTGGCGGTGACCGTCGGCAGAACCGCCGTGGTGCCCGGCGCCAGGTTGCCCGGAACCGTCAACACGACCTGCGAACCGACCAGGGCGACACTCGGGGTACCCGAGCCGAGGTTGGATCCACCGGTGGCGGTCGCACCGATGAAGGTGGCCCCGGCAGGTAGGTCGAATCGGATCTTCACGTTCTTCAGGTAGCTGATGTTGTAGCCACCGCCGGTGGTCGGCACCTCGATCGGATCTGCTGTCATCTCGACCTGGAAGGTGTCACCCTGGGCGACCGTCGCCGGCGCGAGCACCGTCACCCCCGAATCGATCTCGTTGATCGCGGCACCGCCGAGCGGGTTGGGCGTGCGACAGGTGACCAGGATCGGGTGGTAGACGGGCCCTGTGGGGATCGTCGTGGTCGTCGTCGTCGACGTCGTGGTGGTCGTCGGAGCCGTGGTGGTGGTTGTGGTCGACGTCGTCGTCGTCGTGGTGGTCGAGGTGGTGGTGGTCGTCGACGTCGTGGTGGTCGTGGGCTGTGTCGTGGTCGTGGTCGGAGCTGTGGTGGTCGTCGTTGGGGCCGTGGTGGTCGTCGTCGGACCCGGCCCCGGTGGCGGAGCACAGGCTGCAACCAGGCTCAGGCACATAACGGCAACTGACACCAGCGCAGCGCGCCGGGGCGTACGAAACTCGTTCACGGTCATCCCCCTCAGTGAGCGGTTCGCTGGGAACCGTCGGCGGCTCGCCCTGAACCGCTGAGGGCCCATTCAACCCGACAAGTGCTCCCCTGTCCAACTTTCGGTCTTGTCCAACGTTCGGTCCCTCGGCGGCTGCCTGCGTCGGGTCGGTCCCAACTGCTCACAGCTCCGGGCGCGCTGCCGACAGGTGGACCATGACTGCGCATGTGCTGGTTGCGATCGGAACTCGCCCTGAGGCGATCAAGATGCTGCCGGTGGTCGCGGCACTGCGCCGCAGCGACTACCTGGACCCGGTGGTGATCTCCACCGGCCAACACTCCGAGATGGTCCGTGAGATCCTCGCCATGGAGGACATCACCCCCGACGTCGATCTATCCGTGCGCTCGAACGGTTCACTGAACCACCTCGTGTCGGAGGTCATGGTCCGTTTCGAGGAGTTCTGCCGCGAGCGGTACGCCCACGACGCAACCCTCGGCACCCCTGCCAGGGTGAACGCGGCGGACAGCACCGACGTGTTCGAGCGCGGGTATCCCGCGGGGCTGCTGGTGCACGGCGACACGAGCTCCGCCATGGCTGCTGCTCTGTCCGCGTTCCACCTGCGCATACCGGTTGGCCACGTGGAGGCGGGGCTGCGCACCGGTTCGATCCTCACCCCGTATCCCGAGGAGCTCAACCGCCAGGTGATCAGCCGTATCGCTGCGTTCCACTTGGCCCCGACCGACGTGAACCGTCAGAACCTCATCCGTGAGGGGATCGACTCGCAACTCGTGTTCGTCACCGGCAACACAGGGATCGACACCCTGGTGACAGCCACGAAGATGCCGTCGGGGATCACCGATCCGCAGCTCCTGGAAGCCCTCGAGGGACCGCGGCCACTGTTGGTGGCCACCGCACACCGCCGGGAGAACTGGGGAGGTGGCCTGGCTCGGATCGGATCGGGTCTGCGCCAGATCGCCGAGGCACATCCAGAGGTCCAGATAGTGCTCGTCACACATCCCAACGAAGCCGCTCGGGCCGAGGTGGCGGGGCCGGTCGCCGGCCTCGAACAGGTGTTGGTGACCAGTGCGCTCGACTACGTTCCCTTCGCCCACCTGCTCGCCTCCGCGACGTTCGCGATATCGGACTCCGGTGGGATCCAGGAGGAGGCCCCGGCGTTGGGCACCCCGGTCCTCGTCACCCGTGACAGCACCGAGCGCGGTGAGGGCGTGGAGGCCGGCACGCTGAGGCTGGTCGGCACCGATCCGGCGCGCATCGCCGGTGCGGCGCACGAGTTGTTGACCGATTCCGCGGCGTACGACGCGATGGCGTTCGCGGAGAACCCCTACGGCGACGGTCGTGCCGCCGAGCGGGTCGTGGCCGCGCTGGAGAACCTCGCGGGGTTCACCCCGGCACCGCAACGCTACGGCTCGGGGTTCAACCGCAAACGGGTGTTGGTCGCCGGCGGGTACCCTCCTCCCGCCGCGCTCCACCTGTCTATGCGCGCGGGCACGGTTCCCGACGGTGTGGGCGCGATGACCGACCGCGCCGACCCCTCGCCGTCGCCGTCACCGTCGCCGTCACCGTCACCGTCACCGTCGTCGTCGCTGTCGCCGTCGGCCACCGAGACCGCACCCACATGACGACAGCTCTCGTTCCCGACGGTCTGTTCACGGGCATGCCCGGCTGGGACGCGGTGGCGTTCCTCGCGGCGTTCGCGGTGATAGCGGTCAACCTCATCTGGAACGTGTGGTTGTTCAAGCGCTCGCGGCCCTTCCGCGAAGCGGGTCCGGTGGGGGATCTGGGTGAGGACCACTTCACCTGGGTGTTCCTCGTGCCGGCGCTGAACGAGGAGGTCACCATCGCGGACTCGGTCGCCCGGCTGCTCGATGTGCAGTGCACCCGACGCAAGGTCGTGGTGATCGACGACGGTTCCACCGACGCCACCCCCGAGGTGCTCGCCGGGATCGGCCATCGGGACCTGTTGGTGCTCCGGCGCGAAGCACCCTTGGCCCAGCAGGGAAAGGCCGCAGCGCTCAACGACGCCTGGGCCAGGTTGCCCGAGTTGGTGGACGACCTCGACGCTCACCGCACGATCGTGTGTGTGGTCGACGCGGATGGGCGCCTGGCAGCCGGTGCCCCTGCGCAGGTCGCCAACTGGTTCGCCGATGGGACCGTCGGCGGTGTCCAGGTACGTGTGCGCATCTACAACCGGCACCGCCCGCTCACCTGGGCACAGGACGTGGAGTTCGGTGTCTACGGAGCCCTCTACCAAGCCGGGCGCGCTTCGATGGGCACCGCCGGCATGGGTGGCAACGGCCAGTTCAACAGGCTGGCCGCACTCGACGACCTCGCCCGGAGGCGATCGGAGGAACCGACGACGGGTTCCGTGGGGCCATGGAGCGACCGGTTGACCGAGGACCAGGACCTCGGCCTGCGCCTCATCGAAGCGGGTTGGCGCTGTGGACACGACAACCGCACACAGGTCGACCAGCAGGGCCTGCCGGGTCTGCGCAAGCTGTTCCGCCAGCGCACACGGTGGGCCCAGGGCAACCTCCAGGCCTTCTCGCACATACCCGGGGTGACCCATGCACCGATCAGTCGCAGGGCCCGCCTGGATCTGGTGTTGTACCTGCTCCAACCTGTGTTCGGCGCGATCGTCGGCATCGGGTTGTTCGCTTCGATCCTCGCAGCGGTCCTCGACGGTGCGAGCTTCGTGCCGGCGGATCTCTGGGTGTTGGTCGCGTTCTACTTCCTCGGATTCGGCGGGGTGGTGCTCGGGTGCATCGCCCGCTGCGGCCGGGGGCCGAAGGCGTGGCTGTGGGGGTGGATCATCTCGACGGTGTACGCCGCCTACACATGGATCCTCTGGCCTGTGCTGGTGCGCGCCACATGGCGGCAACTACGAGCGGAACGCACCTGGGCGAAGACCGAGCGCGAACAGATCGCGCCGGTCGACCAACTCGTGTCCTGACCTTGACGGTCGCTCCGGCCGCGGTCGTTGGGCGTGACAGATCAGGCGTCGACGGTAGGGCGGTTGCGGTCGATGATCGCCTTGGTCGCGATTCCCGTGGGCAGGGTCCCGAACACGGCACTCGCATGGTCACCCAGGCGTGTGGCACAGAACGCGTCCGCCACCTCGGGAGGCCCGTTGCGCACCAGGAGCGAACCCTGCACAGCCACCGCCATCGACTCGACCACCGAGCGGGCACGCGACTCGATGTCCTCGGGGTCACCCAGTTCCTTGCGCACCCTCGCGATCGCGTTGTCGAGAGCCGGGTTCACACCCGCCGCGAGGTCCAACTCCACCATGAGGGCCTCGACCGATTCGGGCGCGCGCACCATCGCCCGCAGTGCATCGAGGCAGATCACGTTGCCCGAACCCTCCCACACACCGTTGACCGGGCTCTGGCGGTACAGCCGCGGCATGTCGGAGTCCTCCACGTAGCCGAGGCCACCGAGGCATTCGAGAGCCTCGGCCGCGTGAGCGGGGGCCCGCTTGCAGGTCCAGTACTTGGCAACCGGCAACAGGATCCGCCGCAGGTGGTCCTCGTGGGTGTCCCCTATGCGGTCGAAGGTCGCAGCGAGGCGCATCGCGAGCATGGTCGCAGCCTCCGATTCGATGCACAGGTCGGCCAGCACGTTGGCCATCAGGGGCTGTTCGTCGAGCACGTCGCCGAACGCCCGGCGGCGGTGGGTGTGCCAGGTGGCCAGGGCGACACCCTGACGCATGATCGCGGCGGAGCCGAGGGTGCAGTCGAGGCGGGTCGAGTTCACCATCTCGATGATCGTGGCAACCCCGCGGCCCTCCTCTCCGACCATCACGGCCCACACGTCGGCCAACTCGATCTCGCTCGACGCGTTGGAACGGTCACCGAGCTTGTCCTTGAGACGCTGGATCCGGATCGGATTGCGGGTGCCGTCGGGCCGCCAGCGTTGGGTCCAAAAGCAGCTCAGCCCGCCGGGTGCCTGTGCGAGCACCAGGAAGCCGTCCGACATGGGCGCGGAGCAGAACCACTTGTGGCCGGTCAGCTCGTAGTCCCCACCCGGACCGCCCTTGCCGATCGGGCGTGCCGTGGTGGTGTTGGCCCGCACGTCGGAGCCCCCCTGCTTCTCGGTCATCGCCATGCCGGCGGTGATGCCGGCCTTGTGCTCGATCGGTGTGTTCGTAGGATCGTAGGTGCGGCTGGTGAGCAACGGTTCCAGCGATTCGGCCACCTCGGGTTGGTTGCGCAGCGCGGGCAGCACAGAGGTGGTCATCGAGATCGGACAGCAGTGGCCGGCTTCGAGGCCGTACCAGGTCATCATCTTGGCGGCACGCACCACATGGGCTGCCGGGCGGGGGTCGACCCAAGGCACCGCGTGGATCCCGTTGGCGACCGCGGCGCCCATGAGCTCGTGGTAGCTGGGGTGGTACTCGACGACGTCGAGGCGGTGTCCGAAGCGGTCGTGGGTGTGCAGCTCAGGCTTGTTCTCGTTGGCCTCCCGGGCCCACCGTTGGGCCAGGGTGGAACCGGCGAGCCAACCCAGGTCGACGAGCTCGTCGCTGGCGTGATCGCCGCCGTGGCGGGCGACCGCCTCGGTGAGCGCACGGTTGGTGCTGTACGCGTCGTGACCCTCCAGCACCGCTGCCTGGTTGGTGACCTCGTGGGTGTCGAAGCGGTTCGTCATGGGACACCTCCTGTTGGGTTGAGCCTAGGGACTTCGGTTGGCCCGGGGGTGCCGCCGAAGCGGTGGATGGCCACCAGCCGATACTGTGCCCCGGGTGAGACATGTGGCGTTCCTGCGTGGGATCAACGTCGGCAAGCGCCGCGTCACCGGGGCCGACCTCGAGGCGGCGTTTCTCGCAGCAGGGTGCACAGGGCCCAGTTCCTACCAGGCGGCAGGCAACATCGTGTTCGACGACGACCGCACCGGCGTGGAGCTCGTGGATGTGCTGGAGGCGACCCTGGAGTCCGAGCTCGGCTACGAGGTGCGTGTGATCCTGCGCAGCGCCGAACAGGTCGCAGAGCTCGCTTCACAGGAGCCCTTCAGTGCGCCGGAGCTCGAAGGTGCGGGCAAGCCCCAGGCGATCCTCGTCGCCGTTCACCCCTCCGATGCCGATGCCGAGGCGGGTATCGCGCTGTGTCCCGACGGCGAACTGCTGCGGTTCTCCGATGGGGTCCTGTGGTGGCTGCCGGCCGCCGGTGTGCTGGATTCACCGCTCGACATGGGGGCTCTGGAGGGCCTGGTCGGGCTCAATACGATGCGCACCAAGGGCACGATCGAACGGATCGCCAAGAAGTACTGCTCTTGAGCGCCGTCGGGTGTGAGGGTCCACCAGATCCCGCTGCGGGCCGACCACGATTGTGCGAGGGGTCGCCTGTTCGTACGGGCCCACTCCGGGGCTGTCTGAGGAGGCGTGTCACACCCCCTGCGTAGGTTCGAACCATGGTCAAGTTCATCCACACCGCGGACTGGCAGCTCGGCATGACGAGGCACTTCCTCGCGGGCGAGGCCCAGGCGCGTTTCACCGAGGCGCGCATCGAGGCGATCTCTGAGATCGGGCAACTCGCGGTGAATGAGCGATGCTCGTTCGTGGTGGTCGCGGGTGACGTGTTCGAGACCAACCACATAGAGCGCCAGGTGATCCTGCGGGCACTCGACGCGATGGCAGCCACACCGCAGGTCACCTTCTACCTGCTTCCGGGCAACCACGACCCGCTCGACGCCGCCTCTGTGTTCACCTCGGCGGTCTTCGAGGATCACAGGCCCGACAACGTCGTGGTCCTCGCCGATGACAAGCCCGTGGCGGTCGAGGTACCTGCGGGCGAGCGAGCGGTCGAGGTCGTCGGCGCACCGTGGTCCAACAAGGCCCCCACGTGCGACCTCGTCAGCGCTGCGATCGACGCTCTCGGTGCAGGCCCCGCTCCATCCGGGGGCCCGGTCCCGTTGCGGGTCGTCGTGGGTCATGGAGCGATCGACTACATGTACCCCGACGCGGACTACCCTGCGGTTCTCCGCCTCGAATCACTCGAGTCGGCTGTCGATGCGCGGTCCGCGCACTACGTAGCGCTCGGTGATCGCCACTCGGTCACCGAGGTGGGCCGTAGCGGGCGGATCTGGTATTGCGGGTCGCCCGAACCCACCGACTACGACGAGGAAGCACCCGGGCAGGTCCTGGTGGTGGAACTCACCGACGACACCGTCACTGTCGACCGGCACCATGTCGCACGCTGGAGCTTCGAACGCCGCAGGTTCGATGTGTCCTCCAGCGCCGACATCGATGCCGTCGGTGCATACCTGGAGAACCTGGCCGACAAGCAGCGCACGATCGTCAAGCTCGGCATGGTCGGCCAACTCTCCCTGGGGGAACATCTCGCCCTCGAGGAGCTGATCGATCTCGCCGGAGACCGCTTCGCCGCGATCGAGCGGTGGGAGCTGGAGACCGACCTGGTTGTGGTACCCGACGAAATCGATTTCGAGACGATGGGACTCACGGGATTCGCATCAGCTGCGCTGGAGGACCTCCAGGGCGTCGCGGCGGGGACCCCGCCCGGTGATCTTCCCAGGGGTCACGGGGTACCCGCTGCTCAGGATGCGACCGATGGCATCGCAGCTGATCCAGCGCTTGCCCAGGATGCGATGAGGCTGCTGTACCGACTCAACGCGAGCGGGTCAGCCGACCGGACGGGGGTTCTCTCATGAGGATCCACAGCATCGAGCTCACCGATTTCCGCGGTGTCGACCATCGCCACATCGAGTTCCCCGAGACAGGCGTCACGATCATCGAGGGTGACAACGAGGTGGGGAAGAGCTCGATCGACGAGGCCGTCCGGCTCGTGCTCAGCGAGCCCGACAGCACGAAGAAGTCCGACGTTCGCGACGTCCAGCCGGTGGGCCGCGACGTGGGACCACAGATCACGATCGAGTTGAGCACCGGGCCGTACCGCCTGCGCTGCACCAAGCGGTTCCTCAAGCGCCCGTACACAGAGCTGGATGTGCTGGCACCGGCCGCCGAGCAACTCACCGGCCGCGGTGCCCATGACCGGCTCCGGGAGATCCTCACCGCCACGATGGACGAGACGCTGTGGGCCGCCCTTCAGATGCCCCAGGGCTCGGAGTTGCACCAGGCGGAGTTCGGCTCGGGTTCCCTGGGTGCGGCGCTCGACCGTGCCGCCGGCGGTGAACGTGCCGATGAGAGTGACTCCAACGGACTCTGGCAACGGATCGTCGCCGAACGCAACAAGTACTTCACCGCTACCGGACAGCGAGGCAAGGAGCTCAAGGCAGCAGATGCGTCAGTCCTCGAGGCGGAGGCCGTCGTCGTAGGTCTCGAGGCCGACCTGCGTTCCCTGGAAGCAGACTCCGAACGGGTCACCCGCCTCGGTGAGCAGAGCGCCGATCTCCAGGCACAGACCGAGCGCAACGAGTCGGCTCTCGCGGAGTTGCGTGCGGCCGCCAAGGTGTTCGATGACCGACGCAGTGAGCTCGACACGCTGCGCGCCAGGGTCGAGGAGGCAGGTGGTGCACACCAGCGAGCCCTCGAGAGCTGCGATGAGCGCGAACGTCTCGTCACAGCGGTGAAGAGCGCGCAGGAGTGCCTGGAGGAGCTCGAAGCGCGCACCGGGAGCATCGTCGAGGCACACCAGGCCGACTCCGAGCGCGTCGAGGTGGCCTCGGTCGCGGTCGATGTTGCCCGCGTTGAGCTGCGATCCGCCGAGGCGGCACACCGGCGAGCGGTGGAAGACCGCGACCACCTGCTGCGGAGCGAGCAACTGGATGCCTACCGCGGCCGGCGCGACCGCGTGGCCATCGCGATCGAACAGCGCACCGAGACGCGCCGGGTGATCGAGGCCAACCGAGTCGACTCCGAAGCGCTCGCTGTGATCGAGGACGCACATTCGGCGATGGTGGTGGCTCAAGCCGCGGTGCTCGCAGGCTCGCCATCGCTCATCGTGGAGGCACTCGACGAACTCGATGTGTCGATCGACGGGCAATCCGAGGCCCTGGACGCCAGCGAGAGACGCGAGGTGGTCGTGAGCGATTCGACGACCCTGGAGGTTCCAGGCTCGTTGAAGGTGACCATCAGAGCCGGTGCCGATGCGCAGGACCTCTCACGCCGGCTCACCGAGGCGAGTGAACTACTCGACGTGTTGTTGGAACGCCACGTCGTGGCCGACATCCACGGTGCCCGCAAGTCCGCCTACGAACGCCAGGCGGCTGAGCGCGAGCTCGCCGGGCTCGACCACACGATCGAATCCGAACTGCGGGGCTCCACACCCGAAGAGCTCACGGTTCTGGTGGACGAGCTCGTAGAGCGTGTCCGCACCTACCCACTGGAACGCAGCTCCGACGAGGCTCTGGCGGTGGACCTCGATGCAGCTGAGCAGGCCATCGTGGATCTCGATGCGCTCATCGAGCGAGCGAGGCAGGACCTCAGCAAGGCCGACGACGAGCGCGATCGGCTCCGGATGCTGCTCACCGAGCGTGCTCATGAATCCACCAAAGCCGAGGTGAGCCTGCAACACAGCACCGACGAGTTGGAGGCGCTGAGGGCCGATCTCTCAGCAGCCCGCCGACGGTGTGGCGACGAGGAGGTGACCACGCGCTTGGATGCCGCCCGCGAGGTCCTCGAGAGCCGTCGTGTGTGCCTCGAGTCCGCGTCGGAGTCCTTCGATGAAGCACAAGCGCAATCGGTGCGCGACAGGCTTCAGAACGCTCTCGGGGTGCAAGAGCGGCTGACCAGACAGATCGCGGAGACCCGTGAGCAGCTCGCGGCCGCACGGGCGAGGCTCGAGGCCATGGGTGAACGCGGCCTCGGTGGCACCTTGGATGGCGCCCTCAGCGACCTGGAACGGGTCAGCGGTGAACGTGACCGGCTCGATCGCAGGGCGAACGCCGCCCGAGCCCTGCACGACGTCTTCGCCACGAGGCGTGAGCAGGCGCGCCGTCGCTATGTGGCACCGCTTCGAGAGCGGGTACACCGCTTGGGAAGGATTGTGTTCGGCCCCTCCTTCGAGGTGGACCTCGACGACGATCTCAAGGTCGTTGGCCGCACCCTCGATGGTGCGACGGTGCCCTACAAGAACCTCTCCACAGGGGCCAAGGAGCAGATCGGCATGATCATGCGCCTCGCCGCAGCCGAGATCGTCGCTACCGACGGCGGTGGAGAGGGTTCCAGCTCACCTGGTGGTGCATGCGGTGGTGCAGCCCATCGTGGAGGTGGCGGCGCGCCGGTGGTGCTCGACGATGCACTCGGTTGGAGCGACCCCACCCGCCTCGAGGCTATGGGCGCCGTGTTGTCCACCGCTGCGAACGAGACCCAGGTGATCGTGTTGACCTGCACCCCCGGGCGCTACGAGAGCGTCGGTGGCGCGCATGTGGTGTGCCTGGAGGGTTCCTGATTCCCCGGCGTGCTCCTGAAACCGGGGCGTCCTGCACTGGGCCCTACCCAACCCGGGACCTGCTAGCTCCAGAGGCGTGCGCCTAGCCCCGACGCGCGCGAGATCCGCCGCTTCACCGCGGTGCGCACCGATTCCTCCGAAGCGACGACGGTCACGCGCTCGCGGCCACGTGTGATGCCGGTGTAGAGGAGCTCGTTGGTGAGGATCCGCGAGGATGCGTCCGGCAGTGACACGACTGCGTGCGCGAACTCGGACCCCTGGGACTTGTGGATGGTCATCGACCACCACGTGTCGAGGGAGTCGAGCTGCGCCGGCGACAACAACCGCGGCTGCTCGGTGCCGGCGAGAGCGACCATCGGTCTGCCGTCGTCGTCCACCACAAGGGCTGTGTCACCGTTGAACACGCCCGTGATGTAGTCGTTGCGGGTGATGATCACAGGGCGCCCGATGTACCACCGACCCCTGGTCTGCAGGGACCCGTCGAGCAGCGGTATCCGGCGTTCGATCACCTCACGCCACGCATAGGACCCGAGCGGTCCGAAGCGGGTGGCGCACAACACCTTCAGCCGGTTCGCCCGCAACAGCGCAGCCGATGCGTCGTCGTTGCGGGCCAGGCGCATCACCTCGGCCGCCTCGGCGGTGACCTCCGTGCGGAGCCGGTTCAACGCCGCATCGTCGGTCGGATCGACGCGCCTCACGTCGTCCAGCGATCCGTCGTGCAGCACTGCGATCGCGCGGTCGGCGTCACCGGTGCGCACAGCCTCGGCGAGCTCAGCGATCCCCGATTCGTCCCCGTAGCGGTGGACCCTCTCCAACACCACGATCGCATCACCCAGAGGTCCCTCGGGTGTATCGGAGCGACCCAACGCAGGGCGTGAGGCCGCACCGACCATGTCGCCCAGCACAGCACCGGCTTCGACGCTGGCGAGTTGGTACGGGTCTCCGACCAGCACGATGGTCGCGTCCGCTCGGAGTGCATCGAGCAACCTCGCCATGAGTGGGAGTGCCACCATCGACGTCTCGTCGATGATCACCAGGTCATAGGGAAGCGGATTGTCCGAGTCGTGGCGGAACGAGATCCCGTCGCGATACCCGAGGAGGCGGTGGATCGTGGTGGCTTCGAGCGCGAGGAGTGGATTGCCGACCGATTCCGCCGGAGCGGCCTCGTGCACCGCGGCTCTCACCGCGTCGGTCATGCGAGCGGCGGCCTTGCCGGTCGGTGCTGCCAAAGCGATCTCGGGTGGTTGCTCGCCAGAGCTCTGAGCGATCTGTTGGACCGCGGCGAGCAGGTGGGCCACGGTGTAGGTCTTGCCGGTACCCGGGCCACCGGCGAGCACCGTCATCGGTCGTACGAACACCGATTCGGCCCCCCGGCGCTGCATGTTGGGGGAGCCGTGCTCATCGTCGGTTCCCATGAAGTGGTCGAGCGCTGAGGCCACTGCGCCGGGTTGGGCGCCGGGCAGGATTCCGTGTGGGTGGGCCTCGCCGAGCTCCGATGGGCCATCCGGTGTGAAAGCGCTGTTGACCAGCGCATCTCCGACCTTGCGCTCGTAGCGCCAGTAGCGCTCCATGTAGACACGCTCACCGTCGAACACCAGAGGGCGGAGCAGGCCGCCGACGAGGGCGGAGTCCGGTGGCGAGCTCTCCGGGTCACACAGTGCCACGACGTCGCTGTCGCGAAGCGCTGCGGCCCATCGATCGGTTTCGGGCCAGTTCGCAACGGTCCCGATGGTCTCCGACTCGGTTTCGACTCCACCGGCGAGTTCGCGTTCGGAGAGCACCGTGTCGGCAACCGTCGCCAACTCGATGCAGACGTGTCCGTGGCGCAGTCCACGCACACACAGCGCAGCCGCGAGCAGAACCTCAGGTGCGGTACCGGGGGCGTTGCGGGCGATGACCGACACCACGTACAGATCCTCCAGTTCGAGGATCCCTGCCTCGACGAACTCCGCGAGGTGCTCGGTGTGGTCGGGCATGCCTGAGGTGAGGCGTGCGGCATCGTCGGCTGCGAGATCAGCGGCCTCGGTGGGGTGCCCAGCGGTGCCCTGGGCTGTCGGGTCGGGGGTCGTGCCGGCCGGGTTGGCGGTCATGGTCTGGGTCCGATCGACTTGGCCCCGGCCAGGTGTGCAGACAGGTCTTCGATCAGTGCGCAGGGTGGCCTCCACACGGCGAGCCCGTTGGGTACACCGTCGTGCGTCGGGGTGTCGGGACCGGCCATCCCCCGCACGAACATGTAGGCGATCCCCCCGAGGTGCACCTCTGGGTCGTAGTCGCGGATCCGCCAACGTAGGTAGCGGTGAAGGGCGACGCTGTAGAGCAGTGCTTGCAGCGGGTAGTCGCTGTGCGCCATGTGCTCGGGGAGGCGATCCGGCTCGAAGAGCTCAGGGGTCGGCTCACCTGAATCCGGTGTGAGGCGGTTGGTCTTGTAGTCGACGACCACGAACCGGTCGGGTTCTGTGCCACCACCGACGCGGGCGACCAGGTCGATCGATCCGGTGAGGTGACCGGCCAACCGGCTGTGGGCGGCTCCATCGGCGAGCTGCGCCGCCCAGCGACGGTACGGGTCGTGCTCGTCGAGGTGTTCGGCCACCAACGCGCCGATGGAGCGGTCGGTCACGG
Organism: Microthrixaceae bacterium; assembly: GCA_047972145.1. Classification (GTDB taxonomy): domain Bacteria; phylum Actinomycetota; class Acidimicrobiia; order Acidimicrobiales; family Microtrichaceae; genus JAMLGJ01. Next base: position 9,478 of record JBKEAI010000316.1, on the reverse strand, counting down.
ATCCTGCGCGCTGCGCAGCGGCGTGCCCGGCATCAGGGTCTCTCGCACCGGGAGTATGGCCGAGGTCGACCCCGGTCGGGTCGTTGTGACCGACCAGCAGGTCGAAGTCGAGCTCGTCGAGGCGGTCCGCGGGTGCCAGGGAGCGCAACGCCCGATCGCCGAACAACGCGCCCAACGGCGTGTCGATCACCGCGACGAGCCCGTCGGTGAGTTGCGAGCGGTCGAGCGGCCACGGGTTGAACCGCAGGCGCTGGGCTATGAGCTCCGAGAGGTCATCGGCGAGCGCCGGGGAGGTGAAGTCGACCCGCTCGAGGACCTCGTGCACCAATGTACCGAAGGTCGTGCCACCGGCGATCGAACCGAGCGGCAGGTCATCTCCTGCGGTGCCGGTGTGATCTCCCCGGGTGCGCGTTGCAGGGTCCGCCGAGGTTTCACCGTGTGGAACCGGGGTGTCGGCGACATCCGGGTCGGTCTCGTCGCCTTCATCCTCGGAGAGGCCGTCACCCACGCTGTCGCCTTCGTCGTCGAACCCACGGTTTCGGGACTGGTCGCGCCTCGCTGCGATCGCGGTGAACGACCAGCGCCGGTGGGTGCGGTCCAACCGTCGGTCGAGCTCGGAGGTTTCCAGGTCGGGTTGGTCACCGGTGTCGTCGCGGAGCCAGGGTCGTTTGTCGGCAGCCTGTTCGGATGCGCCGACCTCGACGACGTCGATCGTGCCGCCGGTGGCGGACGCGATCGCCTCGAGTCGTTCGCGGGAGGTGCCGATGTCGAGGGCTTCGACCTGTGGTGCGGTGAACGCATCCGCGTCGATCGCTCCGGATTCGTCGCGTGCGAACAGGACCTTGGCGAGACCCGTCTTCCACGCAGCTTGGGTCGGAGACCACCAGATGGCGCTGTGGTGACGTGCACGTGTGAGCGCCACATACAGCAGGCGGAGGTTGGTGCCGGCCAACTCGGCCTCTGCTAGTGCCTTGCGTTCGTCGTGATCGTCTTTCGAAGCCCAGTTCAGCTTCGGTGCGAGGTCGACCACGCGTGACCCTTCTGCTTCATCCCACCAGATGAAGTCCGTTTCGGTGGTGGTTCCAGCGCTGTCCCAAAGCGTCGGGCAGCACACGACGGGGAACTCGAGACCCTTTGCGACGAAGGTGGTCATGATCTGCACCGCGGCCGCCTCCGATTCGACACGACGCGCGGCCATATCGGTGTCCGGGTCTCCGTCGTCGGAACGGATGCCGAGATCCTCGAAGGCTTCCAACAGGCCTGCGGGGCCGGTGTTGGAACTGACCGCACCGCACAGCAACTCTGCGAGGTGGTCGAGGTCGGTCATGTGACGCTCGCCTTGGGGGAGTCTGAGCACCCGTTCGGCAACCGAGGTGTCGGCGAAGATGCGTCCCACCATCGCTGCGACACCGTCGCGGCTGAGCACCGAACCCCACGCGCTCAACCTCTCCTGGTGCGCGATGAGGTCTTCGTCCGCGATGGCGGCGATCCCCGGTGCATCCGCACCGACGAACCAGGTGGTGCACGCGGCGCGGACCCGTCGGGGGTTGGAAGGCTGGGCGAGTGCTGCGAGCAGTCGATGCCAGTGGGTCGCCGCTTCGGAGTTGAGCACACTGTCGCCACGCGAGATGACGGCCGGGATTCCGAGGGCTCCCAGCGCTTCACGTACCTGGGGGCCAAAGACGTTCTTCGAGATCAGCACAGCCACGTCGTCGGGGCGCAACCGACGCTGGGGCGGGGGTAGGCCATCGTCGAGCTCGATAGCCGTGTCGGGAATCAGCGCCGTCTCCAGAAGGTCACGGATGTGGCGTGCCAGGTCGGCGAAGGTGGCGGACACCGCAGAGCCGACCTTGGTGATCTGCTCCGAGCGCTTGTAGCGCTCGACGGCGTCACCGATGGTCAACCGCAGCGAAACGGCCGGTAGGGGTGCCCCTTCGACATGGGTCATCCGGCGACCCTCGTTGGCGGCAGCGGACCGGACATCGTGGAAACCGATCTCCTCTGATCCGAAGGTCGTGCCCCTCAACAACACCGCGGTCGCCTCGATCAGATCCGGGTCGGACCGCCAGTTCGTCATGAGGTTCCGCAACTCGGTCCCGGGTTCTCGCACGGCCTGGAGGTAGGTGTGCACGTTGGCACCCCTGAAGGCGTAGATCGCCTGTTTGGGGTCGCCGACCATCACCATCGAACGCTGGCGGTCAGGGTGCGCGTGCACGCTGGCGGAACCGGGGCCGGCGCCGGCGGGGTCGGTCGGGGCAGCGCCGGCGGGGTCGGTCGGGGCAGCGCCGAAGAGGGAGTCGAACACCTCCCACTGAACCGGATCGGTGTCCTGGAACTCGTCGATGAGGGCGAGGCTGTAGCGCGCCTGTAGGACCTTGCGTGCGGCGGTGCCGTTCAGGCGGTCGGCCAGGATGCGCCTCAGGCTGACCAACAGGCCATCGAAGGACAGGGTGCCCACCCGGCGGCGGTGCCTCTCGACGCGGTCGACCACCTGGTCCACCAACTCCACGAGTCTCGCGGCGGTCGCGTCGGTGTGCTGCTGGGCAGAGCGCTGCCCGACCGGAGCGAGGGACAGTTGATCGATCGACGGCTCGGTTCGTGAAGCGGGGTTGTTGATCCTCAACAACGAACCCCTGGTGAGCACCTCCAGATCTATGAGGTCGAATGCGTGGTCGGTGTTGGTGAGCACCTCGGCGGTGAGCACGTCGGTGGCAGCCTGGGTGACGAGCTCCCTGGTGTCCTCGACGAGCACGGCGTCGGGGTCTGAGCCCGCGGTCGACCCGAGGGTGCCGATCACCTGCTGGGCGAACCCGTGGATCGTGGTGATCGTCGCCGCGTCGAAGTCTGCGATTCCGGCTCGGACCCGTTGGGCCCGCAGCTCACGATCGGTCGCCCTCAAAGACACCAGGAGTGCATCGTCGGGGTCTTCGTCCGCTTCGAGCGCGACCGCGAACTCACCGAGGCGTGAGCGGAGACGGTCGCGCAGCTCCGCCGCTGCTGCCCGGGTGAAGGTGACCACCAGAAGCTCCCGAAGCGGCAGGGCATCCTCGGCGATCGCTCGTGCCGCGATCGTCGAGAGTGCATGTGTCTTGCCCGTTCCGGCGCTCGCTTCCAGCGCAAGCCGCGGATGGTCCATCTTCGCGGTCGGGTCGAACGACCGCGACCGCTCCGGCTCACCCTTCTCGGCGCTACCCACCGACTCCGATGGAAAGTCGTCGGTGGAGCGGCGCGGCGGGGAGTTCACGAGGCCTTCCGATCCTCGGTGGTCGCGGTGCGTTCGAAGCTCGACCAGAGCAACGACGCGTAGCGCCGAGCGCGATCGCCGCCGTTGCCAGGTGGATCGTATGTGCGCAGTTCGAGCGAGGTGATCTGGTCGAACGATGCGTGGTCGAACGCGGTGCGCACCCAGGTGTCGTCGCCATCGCCGGGTATGAAGCCGCCGTCCCAGTCGCGTGGTCCTGCCTTGCGCTGGTAGAGCTTCTTCGACATGGCGCTGAACAGCGGCAACGGTTCGCGCATGCCGGTCCGGTACAGCTCGACGACCTGTTCGAGTGCTTCGATGGCGGCTGCGCGTCGTTCGTCGGGGTCCTCCGCCAGCATCGTGAGTGGCGTGGTCTTGCACCCGGAGTCTTTTCGATTCACCAGGGTGGCTTGCCAGGTCGTCTCGGGATCCATAGCGGTCGCGGCGAGCACCGACAGCCAAGGCTGGATCAGGTGCTTGTCGCTGAACTGGGACATCGAGATCGTGACCGGACCGCGTTGGCGCCCTCCATGGTCCAAGACCTCACCGGTGACCGACGTACCGTCGCCCAGTTCGACCTCGACGGGCACCATCAGTGGTGCATCGAGATCCGCGCCGGTGTCATCGAGGGCGCTCAGCATCTCGTCGGTGAGCGCCAAGCCGTCGGTGAGGTACTGCTCACCCAACGCACCTGGTGGCAGCCGGTCCCGTGCTCGTTCCGCTGCGATGAAACCGGCGGGGTCGCCGCCGCTGAGCCTGTGGTCCAACAGGGCGTCCCATACCTTCCAACGGTCGAGGTAGGTCAGCTTCACCGGGGTGTCGCGCCCCGGCGCGGCAGGTGGGATTCCGCTGGAACCCACAGGTGCCAAGAGGCGTTCGGTGTCGTCGCGTTCTGGGCTCTCCGGTAGTTGGATCTCCAGCACCCGTTGGAGGAAGGTGCGTTGGGGATGCTTGAAGAAGCGAGCAAGGCTGGAAAGGGAGACCTCTCGGGCGGACCCGCCCGCGGCGAGCACCCGGGGGTCGGTTTCGCTCAGCGGCCCCGAGGAGAACCGGGGTGCGGCCACGCACTCGCGTCTGGCCATGGCACCGTCGCGGGCGATCGGGTCGAAGCTCCACGCCCGGCTTCTCCAGCCGACGGAGGCCGGGTCCGTGCTGCGTGCATCATCACCTGCGATGAAGTTGGCCTCGTCGAAGCGTTGGCGCGGATGGACCATCGTGAGTGCATCGACGAAGCGATCGCGATGATCGGGATGAACCATCGAGGTGACGGTGTCGACGAGCTCCGCCAGCACGACTGCGGGTTTGACGTTCTGGTTGGTGATCACGTCCGCGCCGTTGCGCAGGATCACGAGTTGGTCTCCCGCGGCGAGGACCGTGTCGAGAAGGCTCTGGCGGACGTCGCTGCGCCGATCGCGGTCGCCGACGAACGGGTCGGCTGCCATGAGGTCGTCACCGTCGGTGGTTGCCGGCGCGTACGCGCTCTGGTCCATTCCGAGCAGGCAGATGACCCGGTACGGGACCCCTCGCAGCGGCGTGGGCGATGACACGGTGATCCCACCGCGGAAGAAACCCGGTCGGCCGCTGGACTCCTGGAGCCGCCCGCCGATCAGGTGGCGCATGTCGTCGAGTGACAGCCGGGTCGGTGAGCCGTCCGCATCCTCGAGGAGCTCGTCGAACAACGACTCGAGGCGTTGTGTCTCCCAGAGGCGGTCCCGGTCGGGCTCGAACAGCTCCGAGCACGCTCTGGAGAGCAGGGCGACCCATCGCTCGATCGAGTGGGGTTCGCGAACGCGGCTCTCGAGGTCTGACAGGACCGATACGAGTCGCGAGGTTCGGCCGAGCAGGGAGACTCCCGAACCCTCCACGGCGACCGGGAGCAACCCGCCCACGGCGAGCGTGGTGTCGTCTTCGCTGGCGAACACACCCATCGTCAACCGGTCGAGGGCCCTCTGCCAGGTTCCCGCGCTGTAGTCGGCGGGCAGGCCCCAAGCTGTGCGGTGTTGGGCATCGAGGCCCCATCGGGCGTTCGTCGACTCCATCCACCCACCGAGTTGGCCGAGGTCGTCGTCGTCGAAGCGGAATGCCCTTCGGACCACGGGTAGGGAGGCGAGGTCGAGGATCGCCCGTTCGGAGAAGCGGCTTGCCAGGAGCTCCACCAGGGATCCGAGGGCGGTGAGCAACTCGTAGGACCTACCGAGGGACCGATCTGCGAGGCGGTATCTCAAGCCGGGGGTGCGCGGCCGGGCCTCGTCGGTGCTGGCGGATGGCTCCGCGGACCCGGGGCCTACCGGCGCGCGCTCGGGCAGGCCGAACACGCTCTCGATCAGCGGGGCGAAGCGCTCCAGTGCCGGGCAGATGATCGCGATGTCGTCCTCGAGAAGGGTCGGATCATCCGCGAGCAGGTGCAGGATCTGGTCGCGGAGGACCTCGACCTGTCGGGTCTCGCCGTGGCACGCGTGGATGACGACCGACGTGTCACCGGGCTCGGGAACCCAGGTGGCCGATGGTGGTGAGTCACTGGAGATTTGATGCTGCAACTCGTGCAGCAGTGTCGTGGACCCGTCATCGGTGGAGCCATCACCGGTGGAGCTGTCATCGGTGGAGCCGCCACCGGTGCTTGCAGATGCCGGTGGTACAGACGTGGGCTCGGGGGTGAACCTGTTGCCGACGAGCACCATCGTCTCTCTCGATGATCGGCCCCATGAGCGCAGGAGGGGATTGGCGACCAGATCCGCGGAGCGGTCTTCGGTGCGGACCAGGTGGTCGGTCGGTTGCGATGGCTCCGGGTGACCGTGGGGGACCGGAGCCACGTCGCGAACTCTGCGAGCCACGCTCATCGAGGGTTGCACCAACATCAGGTGGACATCGCAGCGGCGGCTCAGCGCGTCGAGCAGCTCGAGCTGCGGGGCGCCACCGGGCACCGTGGTGAGCCCGAACAGCGCGAGCCTCGGAGGCAGGGATCGTGGTCGTGCCCCCGAGCCCAGGGTGGCGATCCGTTCGAGTGCTACCTCGGGTGGGCTCGGAGAACCGATCGCTCGACGGATGCGCCGCCACAGCTCCGGCTGCCAGGACGCGGAACGGTCGATCGGCCCGCCGGTACCGTCGACGTCGCGACCCTCCAGCCATGTGAGCACCATGTCGGGACGGTGCGTCATGTAGGTGTCGAAAAGGTCGGCGATGCGTCGCGCCCTGGCCCATTCGGTGGCTCCGGGAGCCAGCTCCAGACGTCTTCTCAGAGCGGCGAGATCGGGTGCGTCCTCGATGGTCGCCGACGCCTGCGCATTGCCATCGATGTGGTTGCCATCGGTGTGGTTGCCATCGGTGTGGTTGCCGTCGGTGTTGGTCCCATGGAGCTCGCCGAGGATCACCCAGGCGACGCGTTCCAGGGCCCAGGGGTCCTGACCGGACCCGTCGTCGAGTATCCGCCGGGTGAGCTCGCCGGGAAAGAGCATCTCGATGTTGGCCGACACACCATCTGGGACCGAGGGGCCGGTGGCGCCGAGGTGTCGGGCGAGCTCCAGGGACAACCAGCGCTGCACCCCTGCGGTGGGGACCGTCACGATCTCAGGCGCCATCGGGTCGTCGAGCGGGTCCGCGAGCACGCCGGCCAGTTCACCCGCGAGCTCGGTCAGGCCCTCCGCCACATGCACCCTCAGCATTCACTTGAGCCTACGTACCCGGTGTGACACGCCGTGCCGGTGCCGCGTTCAGCCGATCTGCGGGGGAAGGGGAGTGGCGGGGGCCAGTAGCTCGGCTATCTGCACCATGATCGCAGTGGAGCCGTTGGTGGAGACGTCCCCGTTCGGTCCGTAGGTGTTCGACACGGCGATGGAGATCGCCTCGTCGTCACCCTGTGGTGGCAGGTAGGCCTGCACGGCAGCGATCCCCGTGAACAACGGCGTCTGGATTACCCAGTCGCCCGCCACGGTGACCCCGAGGCCGAGGTGCAGGTTCTCGTCGGTGGGGATGCACTGCACACAGGAGTCGTCCCGCTGACCCTGGACCTCTGGCGCAGGGTCCAAGAGGGTCCGGAGCTGTTCGTCGTCGAGAAGCTCACCCGAGCCGATCCCCTCCGCGGAGCGCACCAGGTCACAGATGTTGGTCACCTGGGTACCTCCGACGGGAACACCCCATGCCGGGCTCCAGCCGGTGCTCTCCTCGTACATCCCCCGTTCGTCGGTGTAGGTGCGCAGCACCGGACCGTCGAACTGCACGGTCTCGGTGAACTCGGTCGCATCGAGGCCGAGGGGTTCGACCACCCGCTCGTCGAGGATCTCCGGGAGTGGCTTGCCTGCGGCCGCCTCCATGACCTCACCGGCGAGGCGGAACCCCAGATGGGTGTACGCGACGTTGGTACCCGGCGTGAAAGCGAGCGGTTGTGCGTACACGAGCTTCTCGAGCTCTTCGGTGGTGAAGGGTCGGAACGGGTTCTCGTACAGCTCGTCGATCCACTCTTTCATCGGCACGAAGTCGGCCAGCCCGGACATCGACGCCATCAACATGCGGGTCGTGATCTGGTCTCCACCGGGTACCCCGTCGACCCAACGTTCGACGGGTTCGTCGATGTCGATCAGGCCGTCGGCGGCCATCGACAGCACCGCGGTGCCCATGTAGGAGAACATCACCGCGCCGTTGTAGAAGCGCATCGACGTGTCTGCGGGTACACCGTCGATAGACGTTCCCATCACCGCTGTCACCAGGTTCTCGTCGCCGCGCTTCACGCTCAGGGTGACCGACCGCAGGTCGTTGTCGGCCATGTACGACTCCGCGATGCCGACGATCTCCTGGGCCAGGTCCTCATCGGATCCGTTGGACGCTTCACAAGCGAGCGTCGCCTGGGCCGGGTCGACCCCCGCCTCGGGTGTCACGGCCACATCCGATTCGCCTGTGGATGTCGATTCGGAACCGGACGAGCAGCCGGCCAGTGCAACGGCGGACACGATCGCCACAAGGGTTGCGCGGCGGAGCCCCGTCACGGTCGTGGTCAGGGGTGAGCGGTGGTCCCGGGATGGTTGCAACGTGCCTCGATGGACAGAAGGAGTGTCGGATCACTCGAACCATCGGTAGATGGTGCCGAACCGTTAGCGGTTGGGCTGGACAACGCGAGATGCCACCTACACGGCGTTCAGGAGTTCGCGACCGTGGGACGTGCCATGTCAGCGTGTCGGTGGAGCTGTGCCGGCGGTGGACTCTCGCTGTGTCGGCACCCAGAAGCTGACGACCGTGATGCCGACCACAGCGGCCACAGCCACGATGATGCGCACCGGAGTCGAGGTGATCTTCACCACCGCGAATGCCGAGAAGCCGGCGATCATCAACACTGCGATCACCTTGGAGCGCACCGGCATGCCCCGACCGGCACGGAAGTCCTCCACGAGCCGCCCGACCATCGGCAGCGACAGGAGCCATGCTTCGAAGCGCGGGCTGGATCGCGAGAAGCACGCGGCCGCGCCGACGAAGAACATGGTCGCGGGCAAGCCTGGGAGGATCAGCCCGAGCCCGCCGAGGCCAACCAGCGCGAACCCGAGTGCGGTCCAAGCGGCCCGCCGGGCTCTCGATGGGCTGGTTCCCACAGCGCGCACGCTATCAGTGGGCCTGGGGCGAGCGTTAGGGATGCCTAAGCCTGGATCCACCGACGTGGCGAGGTGATGCTTGGCGTGTATCCGCGGAAGGTGCCTCTGTTGTTGCGACGATTGGTTGTTGCGACGATGGCGGTTGTTGCGACGATGGCGGTTCTTGACGCCGACCGTTCGGCCATGGGAGGGCACCTTCAGAGTGAAGGCCTGCCAGAGCCTCGATGCGCTCAGCGTGATCTTCGATGATCCCAACGCTGTCGCCGATGCCGGAGTGGTCCTGACTGCTGTCACGGCGCGGCGTATCGGGTGTGTTGCGAGCGGCGTACGGATCGACCCGGCTGTCGGGTGGAGTAGTGGAAGTCTCTGTCTCACCCTTGTGCGATACTCGAACGTATGTTCGATAAGGGAAGCCGGACGGATGGTTCGGGTGAGCGGGATGGTTCGGACGGGCCGAGTGGTTCGGGTGTGGCTGGTTGTGTGGTGGGGGTGGTGGCGGCTCTCGATGGTGTGGTTGGGGTGGATCTGGCGGGCGTTGATGGCCGGGAGTTGATGGGTGTGGTGGAGACGCTGGAGGGGGTGCGTCGCCGGGTCGACGCGGTGACGGCGTTGGCGATCAACCGGTTGGATATCACGGGGGTGACCGAAACGGTGCGCGGGTTGC
>JBKEAI010000304.1:0-13582 GCA_047972145.1 Microthrixaceae bacterium | reverse complement strand
GTATTGGCTCGTGGCCAGACGGCTGTAGCTGCTCGGTCCGGTGACCTCGAAGTAGACGCCCGTCGAGTCCTTCAGGTAGTTCGACATGGTGGCCGCGGGATCAATAGATGCTGCGTTGGCTGCGGTCTCGAAGGTGGACCTCTCGGTCTGGCAGGCGTTCTTCGCCGCGTTGTCCCGCGCCCTACCGACGGAGAACACGACGATCCCGCCGAGGATCGCCATCACGCCGACGACCACAAGGAACTCGATGAGGGTGAAGCCGGCCTGACCCCGATCTGCCGCCCCGTCGGGCCGGCCTCTGCGGCCCGGGAGCGACCCTGCCTGGGATGTCCCGTCTGTCTCCATCACGAACCCTTCCAGTAGTGCCAGTCCATCCGGGTGTCTCCCAGATGTAGCTGTGTATGTTCTCAGTGTACCTGAGAGAGTTCAAAATGACACCCTTTCAACAGAGAGATCTGTAGATGCCCGTATCATCTGCCGTGTGGAGGCACTCGGGAGAACAGCCACGGCGGTCTGCCTGGCGGCGATCGTGACCGCCACGGCAGTGGCTGGTTGCACCGACAGCGACCCCGAGCCGCAGGCGTCGGCGGGGGACGGCCCGCTCGACGCGTTGGACATCCCGGAGCCTCCGGCAAACGACCCGGCGGACATTCCTACCGTCCTCGAACCTGGGGATCCGGCACTCGGGGGACTCACGTTCACCGAGGTTTCCCAGCAGGCCGGGCTGGTAGATACCCAGTCGGATGCCACCGTTACAGGAGACGACTCCATGAACTCCGGAGTCGCGGTGGCCGATATCGACTCCGACGGTGACTACGACATCTTCCTGCCCCGGGTTGGCAAGCCGAACGGTCTGTACCTCAACGACGGCTCAGGACAGTTCACCGATGTGGCCCAACAGGCAGGGGTTGCAGGCCCCCGTGAGCGCTTCGGCTCTGTGGCGGGGGTTTTCTCCGACTTCGACGGCGACGGCTACGTCGACCTCTTCGCGGTCGGGGCCGGCTTCGGCCCCAACGAGCTCTTCATGAACAACGGTGACGGCACGTTCAGGGAGGAAGCCGCCGCCCGTGGCCTGGACTGGCCGCCCCGCCAGACTGGAACGGGTATCTCGGTGGTCCAGAGCGCCGCGGTAGCCGATGTGAACCGCGACGGGTGGATGGATCTGCTGGTGCTCGACTGGCGAGACTCGCTGGTCCACGGCTTTCCCGCCGACGACGCCGTTGCGGAGGTTACCGGCGCGACAGAAGGGCCGACGTTCCTCGGTCTACCGACCTGCGCCAGAGCGACGATCCTCGAGTCCGCCGGTTTCCCCGTCGACGATGGTGAACCACGTTCGAAGCTCTTCATCAACGATGGTCAGGGCAACTTCGAGGACCGTACCGAGGAGATGGGACTGCCTTTGGGCGAGATCGTCGCGTTCACAGGAACGTTCTCGGACCTCGACGGAGACGGCTGGCAGGACCTGACAGTCACCGGGGACTTCTGCACCAGCCGGGTGTTCCGCAACGTCGACGGCGAGCGCTTCGAGGACACGACCGACCAGTCCGGCACTGGTGACGACGAAAACGGGATGGGCTCGGTGATCAGGGACGTGAACGGGGATGGCACCCCGGACTGGTTTGTTACGTCGATCAGCTATCCCACCGCCGACAACCGCTGTGTCGAGGAGCGTCTCTCCGAGGTCGGCTGCTCGGGGAACCGTCTCTACCTCAACGACGGCGCGGGCCAGTTCGTCGACGCCACGGACCGTTACGGTGTGCGCGACGGTGGCTGGGGTTGGGGCGCGGCGATCGAGGACTTCGACAACGACGGGGAACTCGAGTTCACCATGGCCAACGGCTATCTACCCCCGCCGGAGTTGGCCAGCGGGACCTTCCCCGCGTTTCTCACCGATGTCTACTCGAGCTTCGTCGAGGACGGAACACGCTTCTGGGTCAGAACCGGAGAGAAGTACCACGATGCCGCCGCGGCGGTGGGAATCGGGGATTCGTCGGTGGGCCACGGCCTGGTGCCGTTCGACATGGATGGCGACGGTGACCTCGACCTTCTCATCTCACCGGTCGGTTCCACGCCGGTGCTCTACCGCAACGACTCAACCGAGATCGGTACGTGGATCTCGATCGGGTTGGACGACCCGGGCGCGCCGGGCAACCGGTCCGGTGACGGCGCCCGAATCGAGGTGACCACGGCTGAGGGAACCGATCCGGTTGTCGGGTGGATCGGCACCAGCGGCTCCTACCAGTCACAGAAACCGCCCACCGTCCATGTGGGACTCGGTCTACACACCGAGCCGATCGAGTCGGTGAAGATCTACTGGCCTGAAACCGACGAGCCCCAGGTACTGAGCGACGTCGGGCTGAATCAGAGGTTGACCGTCACCAGAGCGGGGTAGGGCTCACAAGACGGCGATCACGCAGGGGTCGTGCAGGAGTTTCCGGTCCAGACCGCGCAGCGAGGGCCACCAGGACCCGTGCTCCCACCCGACCCCGTGCCACCACCACCACCAGCGGCCGCACCACCCCCGCCCGAGGTACCGCCGGCACCGCCGCCACCACCGGCACCGCCACTACCACCGTTGCCTCCAGGACCGCCGTTGCCGACAGTATAGGTGTTCGATGTTGCCGTCGTGGCGCCAGAACCTGAGCGGAATACCGCGATGGACGGACCGCCACGGCCACCGGTGCCACCCGCTCCACCACCGGCACCGCCACCTCCGGCCCCGCGGCCGCCGGTACCGGCTCCGTTGCCCACCGACGCACCGTTGCCGCCTGCGCCTCCGGTGGAACCTTTGCCACCGGAACCGCCAGTGCCACCCTTGCCGCCGGTCGAAGTTGAAAGCGTCGAGTTGGTGACGTTGACCGAAGCGTTCTTCACGTAGATGGCGAACGAGCCACCCCCGATGGAGCCACCGGTACCACCGAGGCCGCCGACCTTGCCGCCACCGCCTCCGGCACCACCACCACCACCGTCGTAGGTGCTGCAGGACAATCCCCAGGAGCCGCCCCACTTGCGGCTCCGGTCACCGCCGCCACCGCCGCCACCGCCGCCACCCGGTCCGCCGGTATTGCCGGTGTTGCCGATGCCACCTGCGACAGCGCTCCAGGTCTCACCCAACGGTCCGGTGTTGATGCCGGAACTTCCGCCGCTGGCTGAACCACCGGGGCCGCCACCACCGGGATTACCCCGTCCTCCGGGATCGCCATTGGTCGATCCCGGCGTTGCGCAGCTCCATGTGTCATCCACACCGCCGCCGCCGCCACCGGGCGAACCGGCACCTCCCATCGACTGGCCTGCGGCGCCGTTGGCGGTGCTGTTTCCACCGTTGCCACCCCACGGTGCAGGCCCGCAATTGCCCGGGTGCCCACCGCCGCTGCTACCGCTGCCGTTGCCCCCCGGGCAACCGGTGCTCGAGGAGTTCCCACCGGTTCCCCCAGGGGTGCCCTGGGTGCCGGCTGCGGCGCTGATCGTGGAGGCGTCGACAGTGAACTGTGAGCCGCTGAGCACGCGCACGCCATAGGCGCTGCCCACCGTCCCGAGCGCGCTCCCACTGGCGATGCTGGATCCCTTCATGTTCACATTCGACCCGGAACGGATCCGAAGCCCTGTGGGATCGTCTCCCTGGCCACCCGTGACGTTGACGTTCTCGATGATCATGCCCGCCGCGTTCGAGACGTCGATGCCTGCGGTCTGTGTGGAAGCACTCTGGTTGGAGCGCTGGATCTTCAGGTTCTTGATGGTGGAACCGGTCGTCGCGTTGTAGAACGAAACGCCTGAAACAACCCCGGAGTACGAGCCGTCGCCGATCGTGGAACGCGCGCTGGGCGATGGGGTGTCGAGGAAGCTGTCGGGGAATCCTCCCCACACCGTGATGCCGGGTTGGAGCGTGAAACGAGGCCCGGAGCCCGAGGCTGCCACCGCCACCGTCGGGTTCGCTCCACTCACCTTGGTCTGCGCGTACGCGATCGACGCGCACGGTGTGGCCTTGGGGCCGCATGCGAAGTTGTTGGTGCCGGTGAGATGGTTGACGAACACCGTGTTGCCGTAGGCCAGGGTTGCAGTCGTGCTCGGCGCCGAGTGCTCACCCTCACCGATCTCGTTGTAGTCGGCGACGATGAAGTAGTACTTCACGAAGCTGTCGAGTCCCGTCACGACTCCCGAGGTGGCCTCGCCGTCGGGTGAAGGCCTGAACGGACCGAGCAGGTTCGCCGGGTTGTTCGGGTCGTCGCCTTCCTTGTAGGCCCAGATGGCATACGAGTTGACGGGGCGGCCGCCGTCGTTGGCCGCGTGGGTCCAACTCACCGTGGCGTCGTTGTTGCTGCCTGCCACCACACCAGTGATAGTGGGGGCGTCGGGGGGAACAGGCACCGGGGTCATCGGCCCGTACGGCGGACTCGACTCCTCGCCCCAACCCATCGTGTTGTGGGCGCGCATCACCACGTAGTAGTCGGTGTCGAGGTTGAGAGGTTCCACCTTGAACATCTGGCGACCGGTGCCGTTCGCGGGGGTGTCGATGAGCGGCACGGCCAAGGGGCCGTTGGGAGACCCCTCACGGACCTCGAGGCGGTACATGTCGACGGGGAACTGACCTGGGGCCATGGACGGTGGGTCCCAGTAGACGTTCACATACCCGTACCTCGCATCGTGGCTCAGGTTCTGCGGTGGGGGCGGCTTGAACTGGCTGATCACCGCGGTGCGCATGTCGGGGACACGTCGGGTGACCGTGATCTCGTAGTCGAAGTCCGCGTTGACCTCGATGGTGCATCTCGTCTTGGCACCCGGGGTGGGGTTGGACGCGGTCGGAGTACCGGTCGGGTCCGGTGGACAGAAGTCGTCACTGGGAGAACCGGGCCCGCGCACGAGTTGCGAGCGGCTTCCGCCTGCGTCGGCCACGTCCATGTCGCTGGCCAGGACCCGTTCCTGTACGAGGACGAGATCCTCGCAGTAGCGCCGGATCAACTTGACGTTGTCGCCGTAGCCCTTGAGCAGCCACGTCGATGTGCGCCTCACGGTGCTCTGCCCTTCGGCGGCCTCAAGGTCCCAGTTGAAGCTCACCCTCTCCAACTCGTCGGTGTCGTCAACCGAGGTGTTGATGCACCTGCCGGCGTCACCCGCGGGCTCGTTCACACCCTCGGGGTCGACGCTCTGCACATCGCGGGTCCAAGCCTCACCGATACGCTGGGCGTCACCGCTTCGCTTGAAGCGCTGCTGGGCTCCCGCACCGTTGGTCCATACCGAGGTGAACACCATCGCGAGCGGAACGATGATGAGCGCAGCGAGCGCCACCGCCAGAACGACCTCGAGCAGTGCGATTCCGTGCTGGCCGCGACCAGAACCCGACCGCAGGCACTCGAGTCTTGTCCTGAACGTCAGCGGTTCACCACTTCGGGCCGCTCGGCGCTGCGCGGCGTGGGAGAGCAGATTCAACATGGTTCGTTCACCGCCACCTGAGACCCAAGTCCGGCTGGGCAGACCCGGTCACGTTTCATCAGTTCGATCGTTGCCTTGGAAGATGGTTTGATCTGGGCCGTCACCTCAACGAGGATCCTCTGGACCCCCTGGTCGCCGGCCGCGGGGCACGTGGCCTGGAACGACGACGTGTCGGCATCGCTCGACTCGAGGTACTCGATGCTGAGCACCTGCGCCACATAGCCCGTGGGCAAGGTCCCTATAGCCGAGTCGTAGTCGACCGGGCTGGGCTGACCACAACGTTGGTACTCCTCGTGATCGATCCGCTCCGAGACGCTCGTCGCCTCGTTTGTCGCCCGCACCGTGCCACGGTGCTTTGCAGTGGCGAGCACGATCGTGATCATGAGGGTGAGGATCGACAACAGGACCGTGCTCATCAGGAACACGGTGATCAACACCTCGATGAGGGTCTCACCCCGCTGTCCCCGCTGGTGTCTCCGAGCCCGCCCGTGCGCGGCGGAGCCGACACCTCGACCAGCCCTCAGCCGCCCGGACACCGCTGCGATCATGACGCTCCCGCGGTCCTTCTGTCGGACCACCATTCCATGACCGGTGCGTCGGCCTGCGAGCCGGGTGTGGGGTTCTCGGGGGGAAGGAACCGCGCACCGGCCTTGGTGACGATCTGATCACCCTGGTCGGCATCGCAGGGCACCCTCGGATTCGCCGCCTGACGTGCCGGGGACTGCACGCAAGCGGTGAGCACCGTGCGACGCGCCAGCGGCGTGTCGTCGATCGTGCCACCGAACCACGGGTCGTTGAAGTTGGTCCGCTTCTTGGCCCCGCTAATGCGAAGGTGACGCAGGATCGCACCGCGGGTGGCCAGCGGATAGCCGATGTCGTTGTCGTCGATCTCCACCGCAGATGACGGCGCGTAGATTGTGCCCTTCACGCTCACCCTGCCTACCCAGGTGCCCCTCAGAGGCTGGGAACCCTCGGTCTGGTCGGCATCGGAGAAGCTGTCGGCCCGGATCACCGCACAATCGGGTTCGGACTCACCACCGGTGTAGTTCGGATGTGCGACCACGCAGCCGCTCTGGGGGCGCAGCATCGGCACACTGGTTGACACCGGTTCGATGGTGACGTCGAGCTCCACCCCGTCGAGTTGGTCTTCCTGGGTGTAGTTGCACCAGCCGATAAAGACGAAGCACCGGCCACCGAAGACCACACCCCAACCGCCGGGCACGTTGGTCTTCCAGCGCACCTGGGAACCCCCGGTGGAGGTGAGCGTTGAGGAGGGAATGCAGTTACGTGAGGTGCCGTACTGGTAGAGGACGAGCTTGTTGGCCGAGTCAGTACCCTCGTTGGCCCACTGGCGCAATTCGTGGTTTGTCGTGCGTGCATCCTCGACGCAGGAGCCGGCTTTCAGCTGGGCACCCTCGTTGGGGGCCGTGAAACCGAGGAAGGGTCCCTCGGCTCTGTACGCAGAGCGGGCTTCGACCTTCTTAACCCTGTACGCAGTCGAGTTGCCGAGCGAGAACTGCGGGAAGGACAGCCTCACGTCTTTGGCTCCACCACCGATCGGGTCACATGGGCCGATCCCGATGGCGCCAATGCACCGTCCTGGATACTTGATCGTCGCGGAGTCGGTGCTGCCACCCGCAGGGTCACCGATGCGCGTGGCACCTCCGGCGTTGACCAGTTGCGTGCCATTGGACCCAGCACTGCCTCCATCGATCGCAGCACTTGTCGGGCGAAGGGTCTCAACCGCCGGCACGCCGTAGATACCGATCACCTGCGCCTCCGCAGGGTTGTCCGGATCGGGGCCGCCGCACACCTCCAGTGAGCCATCGGCGACGTATGCGTGGGACTCCCCACCGAAGATCAACTGACCACCCGGCTTGGTCTTGTCGCAGTCGCTCTTGGCCGGCTCCTGGGAGTTGTAGGCGTTGTTCTCGCCGACTGGGAACGATGCACCCGCGTAGCTGTTGTAGGTGAACTTGACCCCGTCGAGGTAGATCTCGGGGAGTTGGCTGTTCCAGATGTTGCCCGAAGCCTTGAAGGTGACCCTCAGGTTGTTGAGCAACTCCACCGCACCGCAATTGTCGGCCAACTGTTTGGCCTGGGCCGCGTTGAACACGTACTTGCTCGACGCCGGGAGCGGCCCGGTTCCGCCGAATGTGACACCGCTCTTGGTGAGGTCGTAGGTGCCGCAATCCTTGGCGATCCCCTGGCTGTCCAGGGCGTCGACGTCGACCTGCGGAGTGTTCAGGCTGTTGGGGTTCTTCAGCCCGTAGCGAACCTCGAGATACACCCGCCCGTTCGGAGCGCCGGTCTCTGCAACCGGCCCACCGGTGGTCTTGGGCGTGAGGTCGGCAAGCCGCAGTGTCCGCTGACCGAACGAGGGGCAGTTGATCGTGAAGAAGATGAAGTTGAAACTGCACGGCTTGTAGGTGGCGTACTGGGAGTCGATCGTCTGCGCGTTGGAACGGTTGGACCAGTAGCTGAGCAGGCTGCCTTCGACGGAGTTGACGGTGTCGATGGTGATCCCCACCGGTGTTCCGTAGACAGGTGTGCCACCTCCCGCCGCGCCGCTCGGGAACGGCTCCCACCCATTCGGCCAGCCGACGACCACACGGGGCTTGGAGTTGAGCGTGGCCTGTCCGGAGTTGGCTGCATATCCGCCGAGGCACCAGCGAGCCGGGACCGCACCGTGCATGTCACCACAACCAGCGAAGGCAGTGGAGGTGTTGGTGAAGTCCATGTAGAACGCGCCGGTCTCGTTGTCGGGTTGCAGAAGCTCCCTCGAGCCTCCAGCGGAGAAGTCGGCACGGGGCGTGAACCAGAACGTGCGGTCAGGACACGCGGAGTTGGCCGTGTACCTGGTGAGCACGTCCGCGCTCTTGTACCAACCAGGTAGGAAGATGATCGTGGCGCCGGCGGGAACATCGGTGCAGTTCGCGATCGGCTTCATGTACTTGGGGATCTCGTTCGTCGCATCACCACCGGTGTTGTACGTCTCGTCGTAGACGTACGCGGTGGTGCGGTTGGGCATCTTGTACCCACTGCGAAGCGAGCCGTCGGCCTGGAACCCGATCGGCAGGAACTCGTCGCGGATGTTGTTGATCGGATCCTGGGCGATGGGGGTCTTGCGACCTGGATCCGATTCGGATGGCGTGTTGTTCCACGGTTTGCCTGGAGCCGAGCGGTTGGTGATCCATGAACCACCGCACAGTGCCAGTCCCGAGCAACCCCTCTTCGCCCTCAGTGTGCCGTCTCCGTTGTAGGCCGCGACGTTCAGACCGTCGGTACCACTCGCCCTGCCGGCCGCAACGATCGCCCCCTTCACCTGTACCGGTCCGTTGCCCCGGTTGCGCGGCTGGCAAGGCCCCAATCCGAACACCGACTGGCGCCTCGACTTCTCGAGCCGGAGCGAGTCCTCGCCGCGGCCCGGAGTGTCGCCGGTGAAGAAGTTGACGATCGAATCCCAGGCGCTGTCGCACTGGGCATAGCTGTACGGGCCGGGTTCGTTGTGTCGGTCTCCGGTCAGGAGCAGCGTCTCCGGCGGTAGGGCACCCTGTTCAGGGGGAACGCCCGAACCCGAGCCTGGTGCGGTGAAGCAGCTGACCGTGACGGTTCCAACGTCGGTGGTGGCGTCGTAGACGCAATCATCGTTGGAGTCGGGGGCATATTCCGGGTCGACCGCGAGTCCGGGCTGGTCCTTGATCCAGTTGACAGCGGACTGGATGGCGCCGTCGCCGGCATAGCGATCCTGCTTGACGGCAGTGTAGGTCTCGGTGACCTTCGCGCTCGTCGATGCGTACGCGGACAGGGCGACCATGATGATCCCCGAGAACATGATGACCATCAGCACGAAGATCATGGATGCACCGCGCTGGGATGGGACCGACCGGTAGCGCCTACGCGTGTACGTCAGAGCCGTCGTGTCTCGTTTCATCGAACTGTTCACCCTCCAACCGGGCCCCCGCCTAGGGCCGTCGGAACTGTTAGAAATCGACCTGGTTGTAGATCCCATACATCGCGCTGATCATCGCCAATGCGACGAAACCCACTACCGAACCGATCAGGACTATCGTTATCGGCTCGAACAATGCGGTCATCTTATCGATAGCGTATTCAAGCTCTTCTTCATAGAAGTTTGCAGCATTTTCCAGTTGTGTCGAAAGCTCACCTGAGCGTTCTCCTACTTTGATCATCTGGATCACGGTGTTCGGAAACAGCTCAGTGGACGCCAGTGGACCCGCAAATCCCTGGCCCTCGAGAACGCCCTCCATCGCTACCGTGAGCCGTTCCTTGTAGACGATGTTGTTCGACGAATCGACTGCTGTTGGCAGTGCGCTGGGCAATGGGACTCCGGTTTCCAGCAATGCCGAGAACACCCTGGTGAAGCGTTCGGTGGCCGAATAGGTGACTACCGTGCGGGTGACTGGGTTGGTGAGCAGGAACTTGTGCAGCATGCGCCGACCGTTGGGGGTGCGGATCCACAGCACGAGGCCGATACCACCGATCAGCAGTACTGCCCCCGTGATCATGCCCGCGGGGGACTGCACGAAGTCGGCGACCGCCATGAGCATCCGTGTCGGAAGCGGAAGTTCGGCATCGAAATCCTCGAAGAACTCCGCAAACTTCGGAATGGCGAATACAACGATTATGAGAACTACCACAGCCGACAATCCCAGAAGGATCACCGGATAGATGAGTGCTTTGCGGACTGCCCTGCTGAGGGCCACGTCGCGCTTGATGTACCCGTACACCTGGTCGAAGGCCTGATCCATCCGACCAGTCAGCTCAGCTGCGCTCAACATGGCCAGGAAATATGCAGGGAATATCTCTGCATGCAAGGCGATCGAGTCGGTGAGGCTCCGACCTGACGAGACCTTCTCGTAGATGTCGGAGAGAACCTCCGTGAAGCGCTTGTTGTCCGACGCTTCACGCATGTTGTCGAGCGCCTCGGTCATCGGCACACCGGCACGCAGGAAGGTCGCCATCTGGCGGGAGAAGTGCATGATCTCCACCAGGGGGATCCGCTGCTTCATTACGTCGACGTTGAAGCCCTTGCGCTCGGAGATCTTCCTGACCCGCACGCCCTGGACCGCGAGCTCGTTGCGCGCCATGTTGGCCGACGCCGCGACGATCTCGCCTTTCACGACATCTCCGTCGAGAGTCTCGGCCTCGTACCGGAACCTGGTCTGAGGCGGCTCTTGTGTCGCAGTCATCGTTCACCCTCGCCCGAGTTGGCCCCGACGGCGGCCGGAGGGTTCGTAGTCGGTGCCCCTGGACCTGCGACCACTCTCCCGTTCGCGTCTTTCGTAGTATCCTCCATCATTTCTGCTTCGGATTGCAAAGGTCCGACCTCCTTCTTTCCTGAGGGAAGCTCAGATTTCGCCGGTGAGAGCTCTCCGATCGGTCCAGCCTCACCGTCCATGCCAGGTGCATAGACACTGCGAACCACGTCCTCGACGGTGGTCAGACCCTTCGCCACGAGGTCAAAGGCCTCCTGTTGCATCGTCCGCATACCTTCGGACACCGCAACCGCCTTGATCTCATGGTGGGTGGCCTTCGCCACCACCAGATCCCGGATCGTGTCGCTGAACACGAGAAGCTCGTACACACCCACGCGGCCCCGATAACCGGTCCCCGAGCACAGTTCGCAACCCCTGCCTTTGGTCCAAACCGGAGTCAGGGCGGAGTACCGATCGAGCATCCGAGCCTCAGAGGCGGTCGGGGAATAAGTCTCCGAGCAACTCGTGCAGTTCCGCCGCAGCAGCCGCTGGCCGACCACGCCGCTGATGGCCGAGGCCACGAGGAAAGGCTCGATCCCCATGTCGGTAAACCGGTGGATCGCGGCCACAGCGTCTACCGCGTGGAGTGAAGACAACACGAAGTGACCGGTGAGCGCCGCCTGCATAGCGATACGGGATGTCTCCTCGTCGCGGATCTCACCGACGAGGATCGTGTCGGGGTCCTGGCGGAGGATGCTGCGCAGCCCGGACGCGAAGCTCATCCCCGTACCGGTAACCGGCATCTGGGTGATCCCGTCGAACTGGTACTCGACAGGATCCTCGATCGTGACGATGTTCTTGGTCTCGTCACGCACCTCGTTGAGGGTTGCGTAGAGCGTGGTCGTCTTGCCTGAGCCGGTGGGTCCGGTGCACAGCAGCATTCCGAGCGGAGCGGTCACTATCTCGGTGAAGTGCTTTGCCACGTCGTCGGTCATACCCAGATCCGGCAGGCTGATCAGCGACTTCGTCTTGTCCAGAAGGCGCAACACGGTCTTTTCACCGTGCACCGTGGGAACCACCGACACACGGAAGTCGATCGGGCGGCCGTCGACGCTCACGCCGAACTGACCATCCTGGGGGCGCCTGCGCTCCACGATGTTGAGCTCTGCCATCACCTTGATCCGGCTGGAGACCGCCGGGCCCATGCGGGTCGGCAACTCGATCACCTCGGTCATCGCGCCGTCGATGCGGTACCGCACCCGGACGTTGTGTTCGGTCGGTTCGATGTGGATGTCGGATGCGCGCTGGCGGACCGCCTGTGTGATGATGCGATTGACCACCTGCACCACAGGGGCGTTGTCGTCCACCGTGAGCGAATTGGCGCCGGCCGCCACCGAGGGGTCGTCCTCCTCGTAGGTCAGCTCGAAGGCACGAATGTGCTCGTCCGCCTGGTCGAGAACGTTGTACGCACGGTCCAGTTGGCGCTCGATCTCCGACCTCGAACCGATGCGAAGGGCGACCTTGCCAACATGGTGGGTGACCGCACGGATGGCCTCGACGTCGAAGGGATCGGCGGTGACCACCTGGAGCCGGTCATTCTGGAAGCGCAGTGGGAGGATCGTGTGCTCGCGTGCCAGATCCTCCGGAACCAGTTGAACCGCCATGGGGTCCGGCGACTCGATCCGCAGATCCGCCAGCGGCACACCGAACTGACGGCTCAGGGCGGCTGCCAGGCTCACCTCGTCGAGGAAGCCACCCCGCATGAGCACTTCGCCAACACGCGGGGGGGCGGGAACAAGGTCGGTCGATGTCGAAGGATCCCCGTTGAGGTCTTCGGCCTCCGCGGCGGCCTCAAGCGCCCTCCTGGCGGCCTCCGCCTCGTCTGCCTGAAGGCGCAGGGCCTCGTCGACGACACCCGGCTCGATGAGCCCCAGTTCCAGCAGCACTTCACCAAGGCGCGGTCGATTGGTGGTTACCCAGTCGTCGATCTGGTTCGTGAGAACGGCTTCGTCGGCGCTGTCGAAGTTAACCGCACCGGCGGTCGGATCGTTCCTACCTGTCTTCTTGGTGAAGATTGACACTTGTTCCCCTCTTACCGACCGACTGGCGGATCAGTGGATTGACGAGTCCCTCGCAACATCCATCGGCCGACTTGATCGAAACATGAAAGTTCTGTTGAGTCCCGTCAAGAGCCAAACACGGGAGTCCGTACCACCCAGCTAGCGGGGCAAGACACCGCAACCATCTCCAGCGGTTCAATGAACGATACTCAAGATTGAGCCAGATTGGTAGGGGAGTCTAGATCCGGGCGAGGACCTCGTTCACCACATCAGAGCGGTTCATGCAGTAGAGGTGTAGGCCCGGTACTCCCCGATCGATCAGCTCGTGTGAGAGTTCCGCGGCCGCGTCGGCCGCGATCGCCAGGCGTTCGACGGGGTCCTCGGTGCCCTCGACGCGTTCGGCGAGGTCCTCGGGGAACGTCGCCCCGGCAATGTCGGCGAACCGCCTGATCGCCGTGGGGTTCAACAAGGGCATAACCCCTGGTAATACAGGGGTTATGCAGCCCTGACCGGCTAGTTCGTCAACCATTCGGAAGTAGTCGTCGGCGTCGAAGAAGAACTGCGTGATGCCGAAGTCAGCTGCGTTCAGCTTCTCTGCGAGGCGTCGCCGGTCCTCGGCCCGGTTCAGCGACCGAGGGTGCAGTTCCGGGTGTGCTGCCACACCCACCGAGAAGTCCCCAGCCGCCCGCACCGCCTCGATCAGCTCCATCGCGTAGGTGAAATCGCCCACGGGATTTGAGCCATCTGCGGGAGGATCACCGGCGAGGGCGAGCACGTTGTGCACGTCGTTGGTCGCGTAGTCGGCCAGCAGGTCGTCGATCTCGGCGCGGGTATGGCCCATGCATGTGAGGTGTGGCATCGCCGGGAAGTCGCGTC
>JBKEAI010000281.1:0-12173 GCA_047972145.1 Microthrixaceae bacterium | reverse complement strand
CCCGGGAAGCACCACCGACTCACCGACGAAGCGACCCACGTCGAGGTCGGTCGGTCTGCGGTACAGCGTTGCGGGATCGTCGACCTGGGCGATCCGGCCGTCGCGCAGCACCGCCACCCGGTCCGCGAACGACAACGCCTCCTCCTGGTCGTGTGTGACCAGCACCGCGGTCGCGCCCGCGGCGCGCAGGACCTCACGCACGTCCTCGCGCACCTGGGACCGCAGTGCTGCGTCGAGCGCGGAGAACGGCTCGTCGAGCAGCACCACCGAAGGATCCGCAGCCAGTGCGCGTGCCACGGCGATGCGCTGTTGCTGGCCACCGGAGAGCTCGCTGGGGCGACGGCGTTCGGTACCGGGCAGTCCCACGAGCGCGAGGCACTCCGCGACCCGTGCCGCTCGCCGGGGGCGGGACATGCCGTTGAGCCCGAACGAGACGTTGCCCGCCACGTCGAGGTGTGGGAAGAGCGCCCCCTCCTGGGGGACGAGTCCGACGTTGCGGTGTTCGGGTGCGACGAAGGTGCCCGTGCCGGCGACGGTGCGTCCGGCGAGTGCGATCGTGCCCCGGGCGGGACGCAGGAAACCGGCGACCGAGCGCAACAGCGTGGTCTTGCCACACCCCGACGGACCGAGCAGGCCCAGGATCTCGCCCCGGTGGACCTCCAGGTCTACCCCCGCGAGCACCGCGCCTTCGCCGTAGTCGACCTCCAAAGCCTCGACCGCCACCGCCGGAATCGAGCGGCCCGACTCCGATGTGCCCGAACCGGCCTCGAGGTCGACCGTCGCGGTCACAGGTGGCCCCCGGTGGTGCGGGTGAGCACCCACGTCGGCACCGACGACAACAACACCAGCGCGAGTGCTGCCGGTGCAGCTGCGGCGTAGCGACCGACAGCGGTGTCGGACCACAGGTTCATCGCGAGCGTGTTCATCCCCGTCGGATGCAGGAGCAACGTCGCGGGCAGCTCTTTGACGATCGCCAGCATCACCAGAGCGGCGCCGGCTCCGATCCCCGGCGCAGCCAGGGGCAGCGTCAGGCGGAACAAAACTCCCCAGCGTCCCTTGCCGAGGCTGTGGCCGACCTCTTCGATCTGCACCGGGGACTGGAGCACCGACGCGCGCACCGAACCGACCGCCAGGGGCAGGAACAGCACCGCGTAGGCGAGGGTCAGCATCGGGGTGCTCTGGTACAACGGCCGCAGCGCGGTCACACCCACGAACACGAGGCTCAACGCCACGACGATCCCCGGCAGGCCGTGCGCGACGTACACCGAGCGCTCCAGTGCCGTGACCGCCGGCCCGCGGTGGCGCGCCGAGAGGATTCCGAGGGGAACCGCGAGTGCCATCGTCACCAGCGCGCCGAGCACCGCCACCGCGGCGGTCGCGCCGAGTGCCGAGGTGAACTCAGCCCAGTCGACCCCCGCCGAGAGGCCCCGGGTGAACCAGATGACCACGCTCACCACCGGGAACACGAGGCCTACCCCGACGACAGCGCTGAGGCCGACCAGGGATGGCACCTTCCACCGGCCGAGGCGGAACTGCTCTGCGGAACGAGCGACACCCGAACCGACCCGGGCCTGTTCGCCCCTGCCGCGCATGATGGTCTCCCCTGCCACCAACACCAGGGCGACCACGACCAGGATGCATGCCAGCACCGCTGCGCGCGACGGGTTGAAGCCGGCCCTGAACGCCCCGTAGATCACCCATGTGAACGCCTCGTAGCGCATCGTTCCGACCGCTCCGAAGTCAGACAGCACGTACAGCGCGACGAGCAGTGCGCCAGCTGCGGCCGAGGTGCGCACCTGGGGCAGGGTGACGCCCATCAGCACACGCCCGGGGGACCTACCGAGCGAGCGGGCGACCTCTTCCTGCGCCGGGTCCAAGCGGCGCAGCGCCGCGGCGACGGGCAGGAACACGAACGGGTACGACACGGCGGTGAGCACCAGCACCGCTCCCCAGAAACCCGCCAGCGACGGGCGCCAGGAGATCCAGGAGAACGCGGCCACGAACGACGGCACAGCGAGGGGCATCGCGAGCACCACCGCGAAGAACCGGCGCAGCGGCACGTCGGTGCGCACCACGAGCACCGCAGCGGCCACCCCGATCCCTACGCACGCGGCGGTCACGGTCCCCACGAGTGAAAGGCTGCGTGCGAGCAGCGACGCTGTCGAGGCCGACCAGACTTCGGCCCAGAGCGCGCCGAAGCCCTGTTCGGCCGCCTCGCGCAACAGGTACCACAGGGGCAGGATCGCCACAGCGGCCGCAGCGAGCGCGGGCAGCACCAACATGAGGGGCGGTCGCTGCCGTACCGGCAGGGCACGTGGCGCGACCGCTGTGGTCACTGCGTCAGCAACCCCGTCTCGGCCAGCAACTCCTGGGTCTGCTCCAGGCTGTCGAGGTCCGACAGGTCGACCTCGGGCGGCTCGAGCGAATCGAGCGGCGGGAGTCCCTCGGCAGCCTCCACCCCTGCGGCGAGCGGGTACTCGAAGGTCTCCTGGGCGAAGTACTCCTGGGCATCCGGCCCGAGCAGGTACTCCACGAACTCGAGTGCTTCGCCCTGGTTCGCCCCCGCCGACAGGATGCCCACACCTGCCACGTTAACCAGACCCCCCGGGTCTCCGCCTCCTATGAACACGTTCTCGGCCACCACCTGGTCCTCGCCGACCTCCGCGATGAGCTCGTAGAGGTAGTAGTGGTTGACCAACCCGATGGCGATCTCACCCTTGTCGACCGCATCGCGCACCGCGACGTTGTTCTCGTAGGCCTCGGGCTCCTGAGCGGCGAACGCCTCGAGCCACTGCCTGGCACCGTCTTCGCCGCGCAGCACGCGCAGACCGGTCACGAAGGCCTGGAACGACGCGTTCGACGGCGCGAAGCCGATGCGACCCTTGTACTGGGGGTCGAGCACATCGTCGATAGAGGTCGGCGGTGTATCGACCATCTCGGGGTTGACGATCACCACCCGGGCGCGGCCACTGACCCCCACCCAGGTGCCGTCGGCAGCGCGGTATGCCTCGGGCACCGAATCGAGGACCTCTGTGGGAAGCTCCTCGAATAGACCGGCTTTGGAGACCGCGCCCAGCGCGCCCGCGTCCTGGGAGAGGAACACATCGGCGGGCGACGCGTCACCCTCGGTGAGGATCTGTGCCGCCATCTCAGCGCTGCCACCCTCGCGGGTCTCCACTTCGATACCGGTGGCCTCGGTGAACTGCTCGATGAGAGGACCGACCAGGTTGAGGTTCCGACCCGTGTACAGCACGAGTGAGCGCCCTGAGTCTCCGCCTGCGGAATCACCGCCGGAGTCGTCGTCGCTGCTGCATGCGACCGCCCCCAGCGCGATCGCACCCACCGCCAGCATGGCCAACAACCTTCGCATCCTGTCTCCTGTGACTCGTTGAAACGTGCCCGCCCCGGCGAGAACCACCGACCACGGTACATGGCTATAGGAATCCCTTACAATGACTCAGAACGCGGCTCCCACGAATAACGTTAGGCACACCTAAGCCACTCGACAACCGATGCGACCCAACGGCGGGATCGACCCCACGGACGCGCGTGGGTTAAGCGCTGGGGCCGGGTTTGTCAGGCGCTCCGGTCGGTGGACCTCGAGACCTTGCGGGCCGCATCCACCACCGCAGGGCCGTGACGTTCGCCGGGGTGCTGACCCATCCGGTCGACCGGCCCCGACACCGACAGGGCTGCGATCACCGTGCCGTCGGGGTCGAGCACAGGTGCCGACACGCTGGCGACGCCTGCCTCGCGCTCCTCCACCGACGCCACCCAGCCGGTGGGAGCGGGATCGGCGCCGGCGAGCACGTGGCCCGCTGAGCCGCGGTCCATGGGCAGTGCGGCGCCCACGGGCACGATCGTGCGCAGACCGTGGGGCGATTCGAGAGCTGCCACGCACACGCGGTCCTCGACATCGCGCACGTAGAGCTGTACCGATTCGCCGGTGGTCGTGCGCAGCTCCTCCATCACCGGTAGGGCCCGCTCCGTGAGCGGGAACTGCTCGGCCGCGGCTCTACCCAGAGCGAGCAGGTGCAACCCGAGCGCGAATCGCCCATCGGCGGTGCGCCGAAGGATGCCGTGCTCCACCAGCCCGACGGCGAGGCGGTGCGCGGTCGCCCGCGCGAGCCCCGATCGCTCGACGAGCTCATTCAGCGTGAGCTTGGCTTCCGCGACGCAGTTCACGAGCAACACCGACTTGTCGAGAACCCCGGGACGCTCTATGGTTGATCTCATCAGTTGAACATCGTATCTCATTCTTTGGGATGCTCTCAACCCTTGGGAGTCGCAGTGACAGACCGACCACGCACGTTGGTGGAAAAGGTGTGGGACCGCCACGTGGTCCGCTCCACACCCGGTGAACCCGACCTGCTCTACATCGACCTGCACCTCATTCACGAGGTCACCTCGCCCCAGGCCTTCGACGGGCTGCGCATGACAGGTCGCGGGGTGCGCCGCCCGGACCTGACGGTCGCGACCGAGGATCACAACGTTCCCACCGAGAACATCGACCGCCCGATCGAGGACCCGATCAGCGCCAAGCAGGTCGACACCCTGCGGGCGAACACCGCCGAGTTCGGAATAGTCAACTTCCCGATGGGTGATCCAGGCCAGGGCATCGTGCACGTGATGGCTCCCGAACAGGGCCGGACCCTGCCGGGGATGACGGTGGTCTGCGGCGACTCCCACACCGCCACCCACGGGGCGTTCGGGGCGATCGCGTTCGGCATCGGCACCTCTGAGGTCGAACACGTCCTGGCAACCCAGACCCTCCCTCAGGCCAAGCCCAAGACGCTCGCGATCAACATCGAGGGAGAGCTCGGCGCCGGCGTCACCCCCAAGGACGTGATCCTCGCGGTGCTCGGCGAGCTCGGTACGTCCGGTGGGATGGGCCACATCGCGGAGTACCGAGGCTCGGCCATCGAGTCGATGTCGATGGAGGGCCGCATGACGGTCTGCAACATGTCGATCGAGTTCGGCGCCAAGGCCGGCCTCGTCGCACCGGATGAGACCACCTTCGACTACCTCTCGGGCCGCGAGCAGGCACCCTCGGGCGAGCTCTGGGACGCGGCGGTGGCCGACTGGCGCACCCTGTTCACCGACGAGGGTGCCACCTTCGACACCGAGATCACCCTCGACGCATCGGCGATACAGCCGATCGTGTCGTGGGGCACCAACCCCGGCCAGGTCATCGCGGTGTCGGGCACCGTGCCCTCCCCCACCGACTTCGACGACGAGAGCGAACGCTCCGCTGCCGAGCGGGCCCTCGAGTACATGGACCTCACCCCAGGCCAGGCGATGACCGAGGTAGCGGTCGACACCGTGTTCATCGGTTCGTGCACCAACTCACGCATCGAGGACCTGCGCTCGGCTGCCAAGGTTGTGGCGGATTCCGGCGGGCACGTCGCCGAGGGCGTGCGCACGCTGGTGGTGCCAGGCAGCTTCGCAGTGAAGGACCAGGCCGAGGCCGAGGGGCTGCACACCGTGTTCACCGACGCCGGGTTCGACTGGCGGGAACCGGGGTGCTCGATGTGCCTGGCGATGAACCCCGACAAGCTCTCGGTGGGCGAACGCTCCGCCAGCACGTCCAACCGCAACTTCGAGGGCCGTCAGGGCCGGGGTGGGCGCACCCACCTGGTCTCTCCCGCCGTCGCCGCAGCCACCGCAATCGCCGGCCACTTCGCCACACCGGAGGATCTCTGATGGAAGCCGTTCAGGTAATCACCGGCACCGCGGTGCCACTCGACCGATCCGATGTCGACACCGACCAGATCATCCCGTCGGATTGGCTAAAGCGGGTCGAGCGCACCGGTTTCGACAAGGGCCTCTTCTCCGAATGGCGCGACGACCGCGACTTCGTGTTGAACCGCGAGGAGCACGCTGGAGCCAACATCTTGATCGCCGGACCGCAATTCGGCACTGGCTCCAGCCGCGAGCACGCCGTGTGGGCGATCCAGCAGTACGGCTTCGCGGCGGTGATCTCACCGCGCTTCGGGGACATCTTCCGCAACAACGCCACCAAGAACGGCCTCGTTCCGGTGCAGCTCTCCGCCGATGGTGCGCGCACCCTGATGGATGCCGTGCTGGCTGATCCCACACTCGAGATCGTGATCGACGTGGAGTTGCGCACGGTTGAGGCGCAGGGGATCGACTTCGTGGAGTCGTTCCCGCTCGACGACGCAATCCAACACCGCTTCCTCAACGGCCTCGACGACATCGCGCTCACCCTCGAGCACGCTGACGACATCGGTGAGTTCGAGACCAACCGGGCCGAGTGGGTCAAGACCCTCGAGATCCAACGCAACGCCCCCACCTGACGCCCGCAGCCGACCCCCCTCGCACCCATCCCGCGCCTCTGACTCAAGTTCGCGCCACCGACCCCCCTCGCGCCACCGACCCCCCTCGCGCCCGTGACTCAAGTTCGCGCCCGTGACTCAAGTTCGCGCCCGTGACTCAAGTTGGCGGAGTAAGTCGCCCGGTGTCGTATTGCGCGTGGGTGACTGAGATGTCGAACCTGAGTCACCCACGCTGGGGGGCTGGAGAACGATTCCGGCCACAGAGAGGGCATGTCGGCCTCCGGACACACGCCAGCCGGGCACACGCCAGCCGATGGACACACGCCAGCCGGGCACACGCCGGCCGATGGACACACGCCAGCCGGGGACACGTCGGCCGATGGACACACGCCAGCCGATGGACACACGCCAGCCGGGGACACGCCGGCCGCCGGAAGGCTTCTCACGCCCAGGAGGTCTTGGCTTCGTCGACCCGGAGTCGCAATACCGCGACCACGGTGAAGCCCACCGCGAAGCCGGCGAGTACGAGCACCGGTGTCACGACCGCGGAGACACCCTCGCCTTCGATTATCACGTCGGTGAAGCCCTGCATCGCCCAGTAGGCGGGGGTGAACGGAGCGATTGCCTGGGCCCAGTCCGGCAATGAGTCGACCGGTGCCACCGCCCCGCCGAGGCCGCCGAAGAGCAGCGCACCCACCGACGTGAGCGCGTTGAGCTGCAACACCGAGGTGCACAAGGCCAACAGTGCGAACCCGAGGGCCACCTCCATGACCGCGAACGCCGCGGCGACCAGGATCACCCCCAGCCACGGCCCGGCCACCTGCAGGTCGAACAACAACGCACCGGCACCGAGCAGGACCGCCAACTGCAAACCGAGCGATATGACCGGCACGATCGCTTTGCCCACGAACAACTCCGCGGTGTTGAGCCGCGATGCTCGCAGTCGGTCCCAGGTGTGCCAGCCGTGCTCGTTGAATACGGCGAATCCGAGGTTGCCGACCATGAATCCGCTGAACACTACCGCTGCCCCGGGCACCACCTGCTCAGTACTCAGGGCACCCTCGGCGAAGGCCATGTAGACGATGGGCATCAACGTGAAGGTGACCAAATAGACCGGGTCGCGGCGAAGCACCCGCAGGTCGTGGCGTGCGACCACCGCGATCCGACCGAGCGAGTCAGCCATGCTCGGGCACCGCCTCACCGCCGTCGGATTCGAACCGTCGACCTGTCAACTCCATGAACACGGTCTCCAGGCTCGGATTGAGAACCTCCACGTTGGTGACGTATTCAGCGGTCGCCCCCAGCTGTGACATGCACGCCGCCAACTGCGCGCCGGGTCGGTCGCCCCGGAGCCGCAGCACATGACCATCGGGTCCCAGTTCCACCTCTGCGTCGGCCACCACAGGTGGCTCCACAGAAAGCGTGACCTCCACCAGGCCTCCTCCATGTGCCGCGACTAGGTCACCAACCTGGCCTTCGGTCAGGACCTGCCCCCTGTCCACGAGCACCACCCTGGCGTCGAGTTGTTCGATCTCGGGCAGGTAGTGGGTCGAGTACACCACACCGGAGCCGTCTTCCCTGGTGATTCCGCGCACGGCTTCCAGGAGTCGTTGGCGGGTAGCGACGTCGACGCCGGTGGTCGGTTCGTCCAACAGCGCGAGGCGCGGCCGGTCCACCAGGGCCATCGCAGTGTGTAGGCGTCGTCGTTCACCGCCCGACAGGTTGCGCGCCTGGCGGTCCATCAGGCCGTCCAGCTCCAGCGCGCCAGCCACGTCTGCGATCCGGGCGGTGCGGTCGTGCCCCTTGAGCCCTGCCAGGCCTGCGAACAGCTCGAGGTTCTCCAACACCGTCACCGTCGGGTAGACCGCCGTCTCCTGGGCTGCAAGGCCGATGTCGGATCGTGCCGCAGCGCCGATCGCGACATCGACCCCTTCGACCAAGACCCGGCCCGAGTCCGCGCTCAACAGACCGGCGATGATCGACACGAGCGTGGTCTTGCCCGCACCGTTGGGCCCGAGCAGTCCACACACCTCACCGGATTGGACCTCGAAGCTCACCCCGTCGAGCGCGCGGTGATCACCGTAGGAGTACTCGACATCCTGAACCTCCAACACGGCACCCATCGGCACGAGTCTGGCAGCCGGGCCACCGCCCGATGAACGCAATTGCGGTGTGGACAGGATGCCGCTGAACTGGCCACATGGCACCCGCCCAGACCCCCGATCCGCCCTACTGGGCCGTGATCTTCACCACCGAACGCTCCGACGACCTCCACGGCTATGCCGAGATGTCCCGCACCATGGTCGACCTGGCCGGCCGACAACCGGGCTTCCTGGGTATGGAGTCCGCATACGACGGAACGGGCATCACGGTGTCCTACTGGGCCGACGAAGCCTCGATCACCGCCTGGCGCGACCAGGTCGACCACGCAACAGCCCGGAAGACGGGTCGCGCCCGTTGGTATGACCGCTACGAGGTGCGGGTGGCCAGGGTGGAACGCGCCTACAGCTGGCAACGCTGACCAGCTGTAGGAAACCCCGACGGTACCCGTGCCCGGCGGAGGGCCCGTCCCCGCAAGAATCCCGACGTTACCGAGTAGCCTGAGTGTCACCGGGGGTCGACCCGCACGGATCCGCTCCTGAGCGCCCCTCGATGCTGGTTCCAGGGATTTCTCACCCGGCCGGGAACCAAACGGTTCCGCTCTCCGTCATATGTGGTGACGAACAGGAGCGGTGAGATGACGAACAACGCTGCGAGCCCGGATCGAACGACCAGGCAGACCACTCGACGATGCCATGCACCGAATGCGGTGCTCATGCTGTTGGCCGTGATGGCGCTCGTCGCCGTGTCGTGCACGGACAAGGGACGCCCTCCGATCCTCCCGGGCACAGGTGAGGTTTCGATCGGGCTACGCACCGACATGAGCTGCGACGAGCTCGTGTCTGAGACCAAAGCGCAGCTCGATACAGAGATCACCCTCGCCGAGCAGCTGACGAAGTTCGGTGCGGCGGGCGGCTTCGGTGCCGACGACATGGCGGTCGCGGAGATGGCGCCGATGGAGGACTTCGAGGCGCGTAGCTCGGGTGTGGCAGGTGGTTCACAGGCCGATGCCTCCGCGGGCGACGGGGGACTCAGCGATACACCCGCGACTGCGCCCGCCTCGTCGCTCGAGGGTGCCCAACGGGACACGGACGAGTCGGCCGACGGCGAGGTCGTCGCCGGCACCAACAATCAGGAATCCGGCGTGGATGAGGCTGACCTCGTCAAGACCGACGGAAGCCGGATCGTGTCTCTGCTCGACGGCATGCTGCGGGTGGTCGAGCTCGACGACGCGCCGGGCGTCGACGGCACCCTCGACCTGCGGGACTTCGGTGGCGACCGAATCGGTTCGGAGGGCGCCGAGATGTTCCTGCGTGGCAACGAGTTGCTGGTCCTGATGCAGTCATGGGGTTACTCGGGGCCAGTACCAATGCCCGACGTCTTGGATCCACTGGGTGGAGGTGTGATCGAAGAGCGCTCGCCCGAGGCCCGACCGACGCTTCCGGAACCGCAGCCCGATCAACCGGGTGAGATCGGCTCAGGCCCACTCGAGGATCCACAGACCATGGAGTCCCCCGTTCCGGGAACCGTGGATCCTTCGACTACCACGACGCTGCCCCCTGAGCCGGTCCCCACGACAGTTCCCGACACCACCGTGCCGGCCTCGACACAACCGACAACGACCGTGCCACCGACCACCACTTCGGTAACCGCACCGACAACCACCACTACACAGATCGATCCCATTCAGCCCGAACCAGTTCAGCCGGAGCCGATGCCTTTCGACATCGGTGTGCGGATCCTGCGAATCGACCTCGGTGAACTCGGCTCCGGAACGCAGCCAGCGGTGGTCGAACAGCGCGCCGTGGAAGGAGAGCTCGTCGCGTCGCGGATGATCGACGGCACCGCCAGGATCGTGGTGCGTTCGTCGCAGCCGATGAACGCACTCATGTACCGCGCGGAGTCCCCCGACGAGGCACGCGACATGATCGAGGACATCGACTCCGCCGATGTACTCCCCCGGGCAACCGACGACTCCGGGGAGGTGGTCAGCCTCGGTGGGTGCGGTGATGTCGCCGCACTTCCCGCGGTTCCGGTGGAGACGATCGAGGCAGCACTCGACTCAGGAGCAGTCGGCATCGACGGAGTTGGCCTGGCCACCTCCGACTTGGGAACGGGGCCCTCGAACGTGAGCGTGTTGACCGTCGGCGACACACTCGGCGATCTCGCCCCGACCACAGTCGCAGGACTCGCAGACATCGTCTACGCATCGACCGAATCGGTGTACGTAACGTCGACGGGGTGGACCGATGCCGGACCCCAGACCCTGATCCACCGCTTCGCGCTCCCCGCCGACGGCGCGGCGGCCGCCTACACAGGCTCGGGCGCTGTGCCCGGCACTCCGTTGAACCAGTACTCGCTGTCCGAGCTCGACGGGGATCTTCGGATAGTGACCACGATCGAGGACCAGGACTCCGGCAGCACCGAGGGCCCTACGGTCGATGACGACATCATCTTCGAAGAGGACCTGACGGTCGATATCGCTCCGATGCCGTTCAACACGGAGGGACGACTCACCGTGCTGCGCCCCGATAGTGACGGCACGTTGGCCGAGATCGGCTCCGTCGAGGACCTGGGCATCGGCGAGACCGTGCAGTCGGTGCGCTTCCTCGGCGACATGGCCTATGTGGTCACGTTCCGCCAGACCGATCCGCTGTATGCGATCGACCTGTCGGACCCCACCGAGCCGACGGCCCTCGGTGAGCTCAAGATCACCGGGTTCTCCGAGTACATGCACCCCGTCGGTGACGGTCTGCTGCTGGGGATCGGTCGTGAGGCCACACAGGATGGCCTGGACACCGGGTTCAAGGCGTCGCTGTTCGACGTGTCGGACCCGACGAACCCCACCGAGGTCGACAAGGTGGTGATCCCGCAAGCCTGGTCACCTGTCGGTCAGGACCCGCTCGCGTTCACCTGGGACCCGGTCGCCTCGAACGCGATCGTCCCCCTGGAACGCACACCGACCCTGACGTGCGACGCGAGCGGCGTGTGTGAAGGTGCGCCACAATCCGGCGCACTGGTGCTGTCGGTCGATGGAACATCGCTGCGCGAGCTCTCCTTCCTGGACCATGCCGGAGGAGGCAACCTGTCCGAGGCGCCGATCCTGCGCTCGGTGGTCGTCGATCGTGACCTGTGGACCCTCAGCCGGACCGGCCTCGCCCGCTCAGACGCGGACAACCCCACCAGCCTCACCCTGTTCCCCTTCTGAGCACCTGTTCTGACACCACACCGCCATCCCCACCCCGTTCTGTGGTGCGAGACGAGCCTGTGGAGCTAACGAGGCACCACAGAACGGGGGTGTTGGGGGAAGGGCCGAGGTTCAGGCGAGCGCGAGGACCCGCTGCACCAGCGCGGCGACCGCTTCGTCATCCAGCGGGGCGCGCTGGTGGTAACGGGCATAGAACAGCGGAGAGGTGAGAAGCAGGGCGGTCTGCTCCACGTCGGTGGAGGCCGGAAGCTCGCCCCGGTCGACACCCTTGGACAACGCTGCGATGAGCAGGTCACGACCGCGCTTGGACAGCGCCGTCCCGAGATCGGCGATCGATTCGTCGCGGCCGGCCTCGTCGACCACGGCGATGACCACCGCCGAGAACCTCGGATCGCGTAGGCGCTGCGACAACGATCCGAGGATCGCTTCCACGTCACCTTGGACCGACCCGGTGTCGGGATCCTCGATCGGCACCGCCATCCCGGTGCGGCTCACGTCGTGCAACAGCTCCGCCCGGGACCGCCACCGCTTGTAGATCGACGCCTTGGAGACCTTCGCCCGACGGGCGA
>JBKEAI010000278.1:0-14272 GCA_047972145.1 Microthrixaceae bacterium | reverse complement strand
GGAGTCCTTTTCCTTGAGGTGGCCGTGTTCCCTCGCGTAGCGGTTGACCGTGTTGGTGAGGGCCTTCTTGAAGCCCTCCTCGTGCATTCCGCCCTCGATCGTGTTGATCCCGTTGGCAAAGGAGTGCAGCCCGTCGGAGTGATACCCGGTGTTCCACTGGAAGGCGACCTCCACCTCCATCGAACCGCCGGATTCGTCGTCGCCGGATTCCTCGATGTAGCCCACGTCGGAGAACAGCGACTCCTTGGTGGCGTTGAGGTGCGCGACGAAATCCCTGATCCCCCCTGCGTAGTGGAACTCCACACCGCCGACGGCGGTGGTTGTCGACCCGTCGGTGGAATCGGTGCCGGCCCCCGCATCAGACAACGGTGCCGGAGTGCTGCGCTGGTCCTCGAACACGATCCGCAGGCCGGCGTTGAGAAAGGCCATCATCTGGAGTCGCTCGGTGAGCGTCGAGGCCCGGAAGCGCACCTCGTCGAAGATCGTGGGATCGGGCCAGAAGCGCACCGTCGTGCCGGTGCGCGGCTCGCCGTCGTCACGCACCGGAGATGGTCCGATGTCGTGCAATGCCTCGTCGAGTGATCCTCCATCACGGAACGACAGACCCCACCGCCGCCCATCGCGGTCGATCTCCACCTCGACGCGCGTGGACAGCGCGTTGACCACCGACACTCCCACGCCGTGCAGACCTCCGGAGACCTTGTAGCCGCTGCCGCCGAACTTGCCTCCGGCGTGCAACACGGTGAGCACGACCTCCGCGGCCGACATGTTCTCGTAGTTGGGGTGCTGGCCGATCGGGATGCCACGCCCGTCGTCTCGCACCTCGCAGCCTCCATCGGGTAGGAGCACCACGTCGATCCGGGTGCAGTAGCCCGCCATCGCCTCGTCCACCGCGTTGTCGACCACCTCGTAGACCAGGTGGTGAAGCCCCGCCGGTCCGGTGGAACCGATGTACATGCCGGGGCGTTTCCGGACCGCCTCAAGGCCTTCGAGAACCTGGATCGCATCGGCTCCGTAACTGGTTTCCTCGACGGTCAACATGCCTCCGGTGTTCGACTTGGTGGGCCCGATGATCCGAGCCCCAACCACTCGACCGCGGCTGTGGACAACCTGTGGACAAAGGGGGCGTCGGCGCCTCTGGCGACAGCGCTCAGCCTACCACCGACAGCGGTGCGCGGACGCACCCCCTGGGGGCCGGCCGACCCTCAGGAATCAACGGGCGAGACCCGGATTTGCACCGAGGTCACCTCGGCACAACCGATCACGGAGTTGGCCGCTGAACGAAGGTCGGACTCCATCCAACGGAGTTGTTCTGCGACCGCGGGATCGGCTGTGGAGACGACCAGGATCCCGTGGTGCAGCGAGCTGAGCTCGCAAACCTCCGCAAGGCGTCTTCCGATGACCTGGCCCCAGGTGTCCTGGAGCACACTCACCGATGCGGGTCTCGCCGATCCCATGTACCGCTGGAGGAGCTCCAGAGAGGCCTCCAGTGGGACCGGCTCATCGGATCTGAACTCCATCGGAGTCACGCTAGCCACACCCAGCCGCATGGGTGTCGTGGGGCCGTGCCAGCGCATCACGCATCGAGGACGGCACCGGTCACCTCGACCACCCGCTCCGCGTCCACCACATCGGGTAGTCCCGACGCGGTCGTGAGGAATGCCTGCCCGGCGGGCAACTCCCTCACGAGGGCCTCGCAGCGCTGTGGATCCAGTTCGCTGAACACATCGTCGAGCAACAGCACCGGCGGGGATCCCACAACCTCGGCGACCTCCAGGTGTCCCGCGAGCCGCAACGACAAGGCGACACAGCGTTGTTCGCCCTGCGACGCGTGCGTGCGCGTGGGGAGCCCCTCAAGGGAGATCACCACGTCGTCACGATGCGGACCCACAGTGGTCACCCGCCGCCGGAGATCCGTTTCACGCGCCGCGACCAACTCGGCGAGAAGCTCTGTGGCGCACGACGGTCGGTATTCCAACGTCACCCTCTGATCGCTTCCCGAGATCGCCCTGTAGGCCGCCGCCACCCGCGCAGCGAGTGCGTCCACGGTCGCCGCCCGTATCGCCATGAGACGGGTACCCGCCTCGTGCGCCTTGGAATCCCACACCTCCAGGGTTCTTAGAGCTGATTCGTCGAGGCGCCCGGCGACCTGCTTGAGCAGTGCGTTGCGTTGTCGCAACGCCTTTTCCCAGGTGCTGCGCACGTCATCGTTGCGTGGGTGCAGGGCGACCGCGAGGTCATCGAGGAACTCCCGTCGCAGCCCCGGTGACCCCTTGACCAGCGAGAGGTCATCGGGTGAGAACACACTCACCCGGAGCGTGCCGAGGAGATCCCTGGTGCGCCGGAGCCGCTGATGGTCCACCTGAACCCGGTTCGGCCTACCTTGCACGATCTCGGCTTCGATCAGGTGTTCGCGCTCCGCCGAGGACACCCTCGCCCGCAGCACAGCTGATTGCGTACCGGCACGGATCAGCGCATCGGGTGGAGCGCCGCGGAACGAACCGAGGGTCGCCAGGTAGCCGATCGCCTCGAGGAGGTTGGACTTGCCCATTCCGTTGGGCCCCACGATCGCGAGGAGCCCTTCGGGGCATTGCAGGTGCGCTGATTCGTACGAGCGGAAGTCGCTCAGCCAGAACTCGAGGACCTGCACCCGATCAGGACACCCTCACGGGCATCAGCAGGTACAGGAACTCCTCGGAGTCCACCGCTCGCAGCATCGCCGGCTTGGATGCATCGGTGCTCTCCAGGGACACCTCCTCGCCGGGGGTCACCTCCAGGCCGTGCAACAGGTACTCGGGGTTGAACGCCACCGGTAGTTCCTCACCGTCGTAGGTGGCGTCGATCTCTTCGACGGCTTCCCCGAGGTCGGAGTTGACCGTCCGCAGGATGAGCGAGTTGGTTGCCATCGTCAGGCGTACAGGTGTGTGCTCGGCCGCCATCAACTTCACGCGTCTGAGCGCATCCATGAACGACTGACGGTTGACCACCAGGGGTGCGGGACGGTCAGAGGGGATCAACTTGCGGTAGTCGGGGAAGTCCCCCTGGATGAGTTGCGTACTCACGTGGAGGTCGCCGAGTTCAAAGGTCACGTCGTTCTCACTCAGCACCAGCGAGACGCTCGAGTCGTCCTCGAGCACACGGGCGACCTCGTTGAGAGCCCGGGAGGGCACCAGCACCTGTTGGTCCGCGCGCAGCACCGCGGCCCCTGGTAGGTCCCTGACCGCCAGGCGGTAGGAGTCGGTCGACACGAGTCGGAGCCCGTCGTTTTCCGCGGCCATCAACACACCGGTGAGCACCGGGCGGCTGTCATCGCTCGAAGCGGCCTTGACCACCTGACGAAGACCATCTGCGAGGTCCCCCGCTGCGAGGGTGACCGATTCACCGACGGGTTCGGGCCGGCTCGGATATTCATCGGCCGGCATCGCGTTCAAGAAGAACTCCGAGCGCCCACCGGATACGCGTGGCCGTTCCCCGGTTGCATCGATCTCGATCGCTCCCGGCTCGAAATGCCGCACGATGTCCGCCGCGAGCTTCGCGGGGAGCACCGCGACACCGTCGCCGGCTCCTGCAACCTCGATCCACGACGTGATGGTGAGCTCCAGATCGCTACCTGTGACCGAGAGTCGGTTTCCCTCGAGGGACAGCCGCACCCCGGAGAGCACGGGCAACACGTTGCGGGTGGTGGAAGCGCGACCGGCAGTAGCGAGGGCATCGACCAGCACGTCGCGTTCACATCGAAACTTCACCTGTTGCTCGCTTTCCCCACTACCGCGACTCGTAGCAGTGGAACCGGTAGTGGGAGTAGTAGGGGCTGTGTGGATGTGGAGAACCTATCGCGGCCCAATGCGGACAAGGGATGGCGTGTCCACAGCTAGCCAACGGTGTAGACACCGGGATTTGTAATTTCACACGTGTCTGTTCACGCAACGTCGCATCGAAGCAGGGATCCACAGCGCGACCGCGCTCGCGTCGACAGCGTGGCGCTCTGTGACCAACAGGACGGGCACAGGGCGTGCACATCGCGATCCCCATCCCAGTGTTCGACCATCCCACCTCTCGACCACCGGTTCGTTCGACGTCGGTCTGCTCAACCACTGGAACGCAGGGTCTGTGTCAACACCGTCACATCGTCGAAGGTGGTCTGTCGCTCCTCCATGAGCTTGGAGATCTTCTCGTAGGCGTAGATGACCGTCGAATGGTCCTTGCCTCCGTACTCGGCACCGATCTGGGGATAGGACAACTCGGTCAGTTCCCGACAGACGTACATGCTCACCTGGCGGGCATGCACCAGGTCCCGGGAGCGCTTCGTGCTGCACAACTCCTCTTCGGTGAAACCGAACTGCTCGCCTGCGGCGGCGATGATCATCGCCGCCGTGATGAGGCGCGGCTTGGCTGCATTGAGGATGTCCGAGAGGATGTCCTGCGCGAGCGGGACGGTCAGATGGGTGCCGTTGAGGGTTGCGTACGCGTTCACACGGGTAAGCGCACCCTCGAGCTCGCGGATGTTGTAGGTGACGTTCGTCGCGATGAACTCGAGGACCTCGGGCGGAGCCTGCGAACCGGACCGGTCGCCCTTCTTGCGCAGGATCGCGAGACGCGTCTCGAAGTCGGGCGGTTGGATGTCGGTGATCAGACCCATCTTGAAGCGGCTGCGCAGTCGGTCCTCGAGGGTGGGGATCGCATCGGGGGGCCGATCGGAGGACAACACGATCTGGCGTTGGGCATCGTGCAGCGTGTTGAAGGTGTGGAAGAACTCCTCCTGGAGCTGTTCCTTGCCCTCCATGAACTGGATGTCGTCGACGAGCAGCACGTCGATCTCGCGGTAGCGCTGCTTGAAGACCTGCTGCGTGTTGTTGCGGATCGCTTCGACGAACTCGTTGAGCATCGTCTCAGTCGAGATGTAGCGGACGCGGAACGTCGGGTAGTTCTCCTTGACGTAGCTGGAGATGGCCTGGAGCAGATGGGTCTTGCCGAGTCCGGCTCCTCCGTAGACGAACAGCGGGTTGTAGCTGCGCGCCGGTGTCTCGGCGACCGCTAGAGCAGCAGCGTGTGCGAAGCGGTTGGACGGTCCGGTCACGAAGGTGTCGAAGGTGTAGCGCCTGATCGGACCGTCGGTGCCGGGGTGTCGAGCCGTCAGGGTCGCTGGGCCTCCTGTGTCCGCCGGGTTGGAACCTGTGTCGGCCAGGTCGATGAGACC
This sequence comes from Microthrixaceae bacterium, assembly GCA_047972145.1. GTDB lineage: Bacteria > Actinomycetota > Acidimicrobiia > Acidimicrobiales > Microtrichaceae > JAMLGJ01. The sequence continues at coordinate 9,075 of JBKEAI010000278.1, read as the reverse complement.
TTGGGAGCGGGAGGTGGGCGGTGGCGGCGTGTCCGCTTCGATGTCCACCTCTAGAACCACCTGGATCGCTCCGTGGCCCTCGTCGTTCAGCACTGCTTCGATGAGCCCGACGTAGCGCTGTTCGATCCGCTCGCGAAGGATCTGGCTGGGTACGGACAGCGTCAGTATCTCGTCTTGGAGTTGGGTTGCCTCCACATCACGGAAGGTGGAACTCCACACCGTGTCGGTGACCTGTTGGGACAACGCGGTTGCAGCTGAATCCCATACAGCGGCGGCATCGGTGCTCACGGTCGGTCCTCTCACTCACCACGTCTCCAGCAGCCCGTGTTCCCAGTCGCTGGCTTCTACAGCAGTCTGTGTGTTTGGCGGTTCTGTGTGTTTGGCAGTTCTGTGTCTACAGCGGACCATGACAGTCATCCACAGGTGAGTCCACACGCTGTGGAGAACACTTGAACGACCGTGCCCAGCGGCCGCAGCACAGCGCGCGGCGAACCTACCGAAGATGATCTCGGGCCCGCAAGGGCGTTGTGTGGGCACCGTGGTTGGCGAAGCCGGCCCTCGGTGCAATAGCGTTGGATGGTTACCCCGAGAAACGACCGGAGAGACAGTGAAGCGCACGTACCAGCCCAACAAACGGCGTCGGGCCCGCAAGCACGGCTTCAGGCACCGCATGTCGGATCGTGCTGGCAGGTCAATCATACGGAACCGACGCCGCAAGGGGCGCCAACGCCTCTCGGCGTGAATCAGGCCCCTGATGGTGGCACGCCTTCATCAGCGGACACACTTCACCCGTCTCCGCGCGCACGGCACCACTGTGCGTGAGGGGAAGATCCGTGTTGTGTGTGCACCGCCGGATCCGGACAGCGAAATCGAAGGGCCCGCCCTGGCCTTCGCGGTTCCGCGTGCCTTCGGAACCGCTGTGATGCGCAATCGCGTCCGCCGGCGTCTGCGAGCGGTCGTGCACGAGTTGGAGCACGCCGGCGAGATTCCGATCGGGTGGTTCCTCGTGAACGTCCTGCCCGGGGCCGCCGAGCCAGGATACGGGCAACTCCGGCGCTGGTTCTCCGACGTCATGGCGCGACCAGAGGTGCGCGACGCCGTGGGAGCGCCGTGAGCGGCCTCGTCGTGGAGCGTACCGGCGTCGGTTTGCCCACCCGCATGGCGATGGCGCCGATCCGGTTGTACCAGTGGGCTTTTGCCGGGCGCACGTCGCCGTGTCGTCATGTGCCCAGCTGTTCGGTCTACGCGCTCGAAGCGCTGGAGACACACGGCGCATCGCGTGGGTCCTGGCTCGCCATGCGTCGATTGGCACGTTGTCATCCCTGGGGGACCTCGGGCTATGACCCGGTTCCCGGAAGAGATTCGAGTTCCGAGGAGAACTGATGTTCCAGCCGCTCTACGACGCCCTCGGGTCGGTCCTGAACTTCTTCTACACGCTGATACCCAACTACGGGTTCGCGATCATCGGACTAACCGTTCTGGTGATGATCCTCATCACCCCCCTGACGGTGAAGAGCACACGCTCGATGCTCGAGATGCAGCGCCTCCAGCCGGAGATGAAGCGCATTCAGGAAAAGTACAAGAACGACCGTGAGACCATGAACGCCGAGTTGATGGCCTTCTACAAGGAGCACAAGATCAACCCGCTCGGAGGGTGCCTCCCCCTTCTGGCCCAGATGCCGGTGTTCATCATCATGTACCAACTGATGCGCGGCTTGACCGTTCGTTCGGGCGGGCTGGGCACCGGTCTCGGTCACATCGCCGGACAGAGCGCCATGGGCGAATCGTTGACCCCGTGGGTGTTCACCGATCAGGTGTTCCAACCCGAGCACCTGAGCCCGAACAGTGCCATGTACCAGGCGCTCAGCAAGACCAACGACATGAACTTCCTCGGGATGGACCTGAGCCTGTCGGCCAGTGAAGCCATGAAGATCGGTCTGGTCATAGCGATCCCCTACTTCTTGTTGCTCCTGATCATGTTGGCGACGGGTCTGATCCAGAACCGTCAGCTCCAACGCCGCAACACCGGGGCATCGGCGAACCCTCAGCAGCAGATGATCATGAAGTTCATGCCGTTCTTCCTACCGGTCATCTCCTTCGGGTTTCCAGCCGGCCTGGCGTTGTACTGGTGCACCCAGAACGTCTGCCGCATCGGAACCAACCAGTACATCACGCACAGCATCTACTCGAAGCACAAAGACGACGGGCCTATCGAGGCGAAGGGCCGGGTTTCCTCCGGCGGTTCCAAGTCGAAGGGCGTCGGCTCGAAGGCGGCTGTCGAGGCGAAGTCGAAATCGTCATCGACGAAGCCCTCGACGTCGAAGTCCTCTGCATCGAAGTCCTCTGCATCAAAGTCGGCATCGAAGGAACCTGCCAAGAACGGATCCTCGAAGACCGATCGGAACCCCGGCAAGAGCGTCAAGAGCCAGAAAGCCCATGAGAAGGCCGGAGGATCCGGAGACTCGAACAAGCAGTCCACGGGTGGGCGCAAGTCCGGGAGTGGTCGAAAATCAGGTGACCGACGTAGGTAGGACACGCCGATAGACGGCGTTCCATCGGGACGGTCGACAAGCCGAAAGGGGCTGAAGCTGTGGAATGGGTAGAGACGACAGGCAAGGACGTGCAGGAGGCGACTGAGATCGCACTCCAACAACTCGGTGTGCTCGAAGGCGAGGCCGATCTCGAGGTGCTCGAGGAACCGCGTCAGGGGATGTTCGGTCGCGTGAGGGGTTCGGCAAGGGTGAGGGCTCGGGTGCGACCGACGGCGCCTCCGCCCAAGCAGGACAAGCGCCGCCGGTCCAAGAAGTCGACCAACGGCAAGTCGAACGCCCAGGGGGGATCCAGAGGTTCCAACGACGGCCGGGGCGGTGGCCAGGCGAAGGGTCGCGGATCGAGCGGGGCAGACGACGGTGCGGACCGCAGCCACGCAGCAGCAGGGGGCGGGTCGACGAGTTCTGGTGCATCGACGGGATCTGGTGCTCGACGTCCGCGGCGTCAGGAGAGGGATCCGATGCCCGCGGATGAGCAACGGTCGGTGGGCGAGGACTTCCTGAAGGGTCAGTTGGACGCCTTCGGGTACGAAGCGGATGTCTCCAGCTCGCTGGACGACGATGGCATCCTCTTGTTCGAGATCGACGGGGAAGGACTCGGGTTGTTGATCGGACCGGGGCTGAACACGCTCGATGCCCTCCAGGAGGTGTGCCGCAACGCCATCCAGCGCCAGGCCGATGGCCGTGAATACGGCAAGGTCGTTGTTGATGTCGCGGGTGTTCGCGCGGATCGGGCCACAGCGCTCGAGGAGTTCGTGAGGAGTGAGGCGCAGGCCGTGCTGGACGGTGGTGACGATGTCGTATTCGAGGTGATGTCCCGTTCGGACCGCAAGATCGTCCACGACGTGGTCGGCGACCTCGAGGGTCTCGGAACCGAGTCGATCGGGGAGGACCCCCGTCGACGCGTCGTGTTGAAGCGGGGCTGACCACCCGGGCGGGACTGACCTCGCAGCAGCATGCCGGGAGACCCTGTGGCGGAAGACCCTGTGGCGGAAAACCCTGCGTCGGAACACCCGCTTCAGGGAGACAGGGCGCAGCATCGCCTGCTGGGGGTGCTCGACAAGGCCAGGAAAAGAGGCCTGGTCGGCCCGGCCCCTGCTGAGGTCCATGCGACCCAGGCGATGGGGTTCGGCAAGAACCTTGCGGTCGGTTCGTACTGCCTGGACCTCGGTTCGGGAGGCGGACTTCCAGGCCTTCCGTTGTTGGCGGGGCGTCCTGACCTCAACTTTGTCCTGGCCGACAGCGCCAACCGGAGGATCGAGTTCCTGGAGTGGGCGATTGACGAGCTTGGGCTGGGTGCGAGGGCATCAGCGCGATGGGGTCGGGCAGAGGATCTGGCTCGGAACGAGGGTTTACGGGGTTCCTTCGACGCGGTGGTGTCCAGGTCGTTTGGACCCCCGGCAGCGGCCGCCGAGTGTGCCAGGGGGTTCCTACGGCCCGGGGGCCTTCTCGTCGTGAGTGAACCACCCCCAGAAGAGCCACCGGTCGACTCCACCGGCTCGCGATGGGCGGCCGACGCTCTGGCGTCGCTCAACTTCGAGGTCGGCGATCGCTACGTGTGGGAGGGGTACGGTTACCAGACGCTCCTCGCGAGTGGACCCTGTCCAGAGTCGGTACCAAGACGGCCGGGAGCGATCGCCAAACGGCCGCGGTTCTGAGCTGCATCTGGTAGGTGTTCCACGTGGAACATCGAGGCCGACTTGCCGAGCGACGCGCCCGCGGCAGTGGAAGTGTTCCACGTGGAACATCGGGGGATCGTCAGCTCGGCTGCTATCGGGGGCAGGCCGGGGACACCGATGTCCTGACAGGATGGAGGCCCGACGGCGGCGCCGCCGGCTTGGGAGGCGAGCGTTAGGCGAGCCGACCCATGTGGCCGTGGGCTTGTCGACGAGGCGTCGCCGAGGAGACCCGTGCTTGAGGAACGAGTGGGGTCCGTTACCGCGCAGGTCCTTACACGGGGATCTGTGCTTTACTGGGACGAGCCAGCGCTCCTCCGGGCGAAATCCTTGACCCATACTCGTCCAGCTAGAAGGATGTGCTCCGGTGCTAAGAGGATCGTCTCATCGGGTCGCTTGGAGGTATTCGTTTGCCGAACCCTTTTGATGTCGTGCGCAGTGCCGAATCGGACACTGAACGAGATGGAACAGACGTACCCAGTGGCACGGAGGTACCGACTGGTACGGAGGTTCACCGCGGCACTGACGTACCCGGTCGCACGGAGGTACCGAGTGGCACGGAACTACAAGGCCACGAACCACCCGGTCCTGGAACATCTGCGGATGGTCCTTTGACGGCTCCATCGGTGACCGAAGAACCAACGGTGGTGGAGGAGTCAACTCCGGTGGTGGTGCCGGAGGTGTTTCCGGATGTGCCCAGGGTGATCGCGGTAGCCAACCAGAAGGGTGGCGTCGGCAAGACCACCACCACGATCAACATGGGAGCAGCGTTGGCGGAGTTGGGCCATCGGGTGCTCATCGTAGATCTGGATCCACAGGGCAACGCGACCACGGGTCTCGGAATCAACTACCGCATCCTCGAGAACACGATGTACGACGTGATGTTGGCAGGATTGCCGATCGAGGACTGCATAGAACCAACTGAGGTGAAGGGCCTTTTCGTTGCGCCGGCGAGCCTCGATCTGGCAGGGGCCGAGGTCGAGATGGTCTCCGCGTTCAACCGCGAGAGCAAGTTGTCGAAAGCCCTTCTGGAGGTACACGAGGACTTCGACTACTTCCTGATCGATTGCCCTCCATCACTGGGCCTGTTGACCGTCAACGGATTGGTGGCCGCCACGGAGGTGATGGTGCCGATCCAATGCGAGTACTACGCGTTGGAAGGGCTCGCCCAACTGACGCGCAACATCGGGCTGATCCGTGACAACCTGAATCCGGAACTGCACATCGCACACATAGTCATGGTCATGTACGACAACCGGACAAAGTTGGCCGAACAGGTGGTCGAAGAGGTGCGCGACCACTTCGGCGAGATCGTATGCAGGAACATGATCCCCCGTAACGTCAAGCTGTCGGAGGCACCGTCGTTCGGCCAGCCGATAACGACGTACGCGTCCAGTTCGCGGGGCGCTGTGGCATACCGGGAACTGGCAAGGGAGGTCAGTGGTGTCAGCTAAAGGTGGCCTCGGTCGAGGCCTGACGTCGTTGATTCCCCCGGGACCGCCACGCGAGGAGGGCCCGAGCGATGGCGATGGGCTGCTCGAGGTGGCCCTCGGGTCGATCGAGCCGAATCCGAACCAGCCCCGACGCCACTTCGACGAGGAGGGCCTCGACGAGCTCGCCGCGAGCATGCGCGAGCTCGGTGTGCTCCAGCCGCTGCTGGTGAGGAGAACCGAGGACGGGTACATCCTGATCGCGGGTGAGCGTCGGTTGCGAGCCGCACGTCGCGCAGGACTTGTGCGCGTGCCGGTCGTGGTCAGAACCACCGAGGGGGCAGGGACCCTCGAAGAGGCGCTGGTGGAGAACCTCCATCGTGAGGACCTCAACGCGTTGGAAGAAGCAGCGGCGTACCAACGCCTCATCGAGGAGTTCGACTACACACAGGACCGTATTGCCGAAAGAGTCGGTCGTAGCCGCAGCGGCGTTGCGAACCTGTTGCGGTTGTTCCAGTTGACGCCGGCGGTCCAGAAGCTCGTCGGCGACGGACTCATCTCGTCGGGCCAGGCGAAGGTTCTCCTGTCCCATCCCGATCGGGCCTATCAGGAGGCTCTGGCGAAACGCGCCGTGGCGGAAGGTCTGACGGTCCGCCAGTTGGAGGAGTTGATCAGGGAGCGCCGCCAGTTGGAGTCCGGTCGTGGCGACGACGGGGAAGTCGATGCGCCACAGCCCGGTGACGATGGTGCCGGTGACGATCGCACCGGATCGTCGCGCACGAAGCTGCGACAGCCCGGTCTGGTGGAACTCGAGGAGCTACTCGCCGCCCATCTCGATACGCGGGTTGCGATCGCGATGTCGGCCAAACGCGGGAAGGTGACCATCGACTTCGCGGACCTCGAGGACCTGGAGCGGATATACCGGCTCGTCATCGAGGGTTCCTGAGAAGGATCAAGGGATTGATTGAGATATCCACAGCAGGGGATAACCCTGTGGGAAAGCGCAACCTCGACTAGAAGATGATGCCGACCGGTCAGTCGGTGGTGGCCCATCTGGTAAGGGCCCTGACCATCGAAGCGGCCACCAGGTCACGGTGCTTCGGAGCTCCGAGACCGTGCCCGATCCTCACCGAAACAGCGGGTGCGCGGGTTTCGCGCAGGATGGGCAGGCGCATTCCCCGGGCGATCCCCAACCCGGTCGCCGGTAGCTCGCTGATCATCGCCTCTGCCAACGAGCGACCGCCCCAGGATTCGAAGCCGGGTACCGAGAAGTAGCGTGCCTCGATCTCGTCGGTAGGGGTGAACTCGATCGCCAGATGCACATCGGCATCGAATCCGTTCGCAGCGCTCGCCTGGGTGGAGTCCTCGCCTTCGGTCACCTGCACGGCGGCACACAACGGCGCGAGCATGGCTGCGAGGGCACTGGCTGTGAGGACGTCTGGTCCGTAGGCCCCGATGGAGATCCGGAGTCGCTCCATCCCAGGAGCCGAGGTCTGGAGCTTGACCCGCTCACGCACCGATGCCACGGTGGATGAACCCGCTCTACCTTCGAGGCGATGCAGCGCGGCTACCGTGTCGGGTCCGCAGATCTGGTCGAACACGATTCCTGCGTTGCGCTGGAACTCCCCCAGCGCACCCTGGGTGGATGGGCCGAAGATCCCGTCGACCCTGCCGGAGTCGAAGCCAAGGGTGCCGAGCCTCAATTGGAGGTCCGCCACGTCTTCTCCACGGAGCATCGGGGCGCGTAGGCAAAGGAGTCGGTCACCGAGGGAGTGCTCCGATTCGATCACCATGGTCCAGGTCGCGTGGTCGCATTCGCCGGTGGGGTCGAGTCCATGGTCGGCCTGGAACGCTGCTATGGCCTCGTGGGTGGCCTGGCCGAACTGGTCGCGGGGATCGGGGTCGGTGGCGTAGTCGAGCAGTGCCAAGCGGCGCCGGAGCTCACCGACGGAGGTGCCGTTCGAACCGCGGGTCAGTGGCAGTGTCATCGTCATTGTCTGTCGTCGTCATCGTCTGTCGTCGTCATTGTCTGGTCACCGGGCTCAACTTCATATCGAGGCGCGGCGTTGCGCCGTATGAGGGATGACAACGGTCTGTTGGAGGAGGTCTGTTAGAGGAGGTCTGGAGGAGTAGGTCTGTAGGAGGAGGTCTGGAGGAGGACGTTACTCAGAGGACCGTAGAGAACTGCTCCAACAACTGGGCCTTGCCCTTGGACCCGGTCGAACGGGCCACCTCCTGCCCATCTTTGAAAACGATCAAGGTAGGGATACTCATCACATTGAACTGTTGGGCGATACCTGGATGTGCGTCGACGTCGATCTTCGCGACCTTGAGCCTGCCGCTCTGTTCGTCGGCGATCTCTTCGAGGATCGGGGCGATCTTCTTGCACGGTCCGCACCACTCGGCCCAGAAGTCGACGACGACTGGTTCGAGGGAGCCGTTGACCTCCTCGTTGAAGGTGTCGGTGGTGAGCTCGGTGATCTGCGCCATCTTCATTCCTTTCCCACGACGGGACCCGGTGCCCGTGTGTGTGCTCAGAGTCCTTGTTCTTCCAACCAGCGTTCCGCGTCGATCGCCGCCATGCAACCACTGCCGGCGGCGGTTATCGCCTGGCGGTACCAGTCGTCTTGGACATCGCCGCACGCGAACACACCCTCGACGCTCGTGGTCGAGCGGTGCGCGTCGGTGACTAGGTAGCCGTTGTCGTGCAGGTCGAGGTGGCCCTTGAACAGGTCGGTGTTCGGCCGATGACCGATGGCGACGAACACGCCGGCGAAGGGGTGGGTCGACTCCTCGCCGGTGACCGTGTCGCGCACGACCACACCCTCGACCGCGGATTCACCAAGTATGTCCACAACCGTCGAGTTCCACATGAACTCGATCCCGGGGTTGGCCCTCGCACGGTCCGCCATGATCTTCGAGGCACGCAGTTCGTCACGTCGGTGGATGATCGTCACCTTCTCGGCGAACCGGCTGAGGAAGTTCGCCTCCTCCATGGCGGAGTCACCGCCGCCGACCACGCAGATCTCCTTGCCGCGGAAGAAGAAACCGTCACACGTCGCACAGGTGCTCACGCCCCGACCGAGGAGCCTCTCTTCAGCGGGCACGCCGAGCATGAGGGACTGGGCACCAGTGGCGACGATCACGGACCGGGCCAGGTAGTCGGGCTCGTCGGCGGAGCCGACCCAGATGCTGAAGGGGCGCGCGGAGAAGTCGATCCGTGTCACCTTCTCGGTGCGAACGTCGGTTCCGAATCGCAGGGCCTGTTCGCGGAACCCACCCATCAGGTCGGGCCCCTGGATCCCCTCTGGGAAACCGGGGTAGTTCTCGACCTCGGTGGTCAACATCAGCTGACCGCCAGGTTGGTCCGAGGTGGAGGAGGGCTCGCCCTCGAGCAGCACCGGCTCGAGGTTGGCACGG
>JBKEAI010000166.1:0-6028 GCA_047972145.1 Microthrixaceae bacterium | reverse complement strand
GCCGCGCACGCTCGATACCCGCCGCGGTCATACGCTCGGCGAGTCGAGCATCGTCGAGGACGTCCGCGATCGCTTCGGCGAGCGCTTCGGAGTCGCCGGCGGGTACCAGGCGCGCTGCGCTGCCCGCGACCTCCTCCATCGGCGTCCCGGCCGTGGTAACCAGTGGAACTCCCCCAGCAAGTGCCTCCAGGGCAGGCAGGCCGAACCCCTCGGCCCTCGACGGAAGAGCGCAGACAGCGGCTCCTGAGCGCACGCAGCGAAGGTCGAAGTCGCTCAGGTACCCGAGCCGCTTCATCCTCATCCCGCCGCCGCCACCGCCCAACTCCGGGTCCAATCCGGACTCTCCCCACCCAGCGGGGCCGGCGACCGCGAGGGTCAGACCCGGGCGGTCGAGGCGTCGCATGGCCTCCGAGAGCACGTCCAGCCCTTTGCGTGGCTCCTCGGTGCCCACGAAGAGCACGTAGGGTCCGCTCAGGCCCAGGCCGCGGAGCACCCGGTCGACCTCGGCGCCGGGCGGTGGGTCGACCGGTCGCACACCGAGCGGTACGACCCTCAGGCGGGCGCCGTCGAAGCCGTGCGAACGGAACTCGCTCGCGCCGAGCTCGCTCGGCACGATCACCATCGCCGATTCACTGCGGATTCGTTCCAGCCCCCGGCGCATGATCCGCGCTCCACGCCCGGTGAAGGCCTCGGGCATGGTGAGGGGCAACAGGTCGTGCACGCTGGAGACCACCGGCACGGTCTCCCTGGGCACCGCGATGGGAATGGTGCTGTGGACCACCTGCGCATCGGGGACCACCGAGGTCACCTTCGGCCTGCGCAACATCGTCCAGGCGTCGTAGAGAAGCGGCGGACCGGGCCGCATCCGTACCCCCGGCACGTCCGGTTCGTATCCGACGGTTGGCGAACCGGGTGCCAACACCGCGACCAGATCGATGCCGTCCATGGCGTGCAACTCCGCCGCAAGCTCGTTCGCAGCGACGGCCGTGCCCCCGGGCACCTTGTGCCAGTCCTGGGTGAGGGTCATTGCGACCCGGATGGAATCCGACATCGGCCCGAGTCTCGCACCGATCCATGCCATCGCCCGGCCAAGGGCGCCGGCACCGGCGGGCCCGGCATCACCGGGCCCCGGTGTGGGCAGTAGCGTCGCGCCCGTGAGCAGCTTCTGGTCCGACAAGCGGGTTCTCGTCACCGGTGGTGGTGGGTTCCTGGGCACAGCGGTTCTCGCCGGACTGGGTGCCCGGGGTGTCGAACCGGTCGCAGCGCCGACCTCGGCCGAGGTCGACCTGCGCGACCGGGCGGCAACCGAATCCCTCTTCGAGCGCGAGCGACCCGACGTCGTCATCCACCTCGCAGCCAGCGTCGGTGGGATCGGGGCCAATCGGGAGCGCCCGTCGGACCTCTACCTCGACAACCTGCTGATGGGCACCTGGGTGCTGGAGGCCGCCCGGCAGGCCGGCACGGCCAAGACCGTGATGCTGGGCACGATCTGCTCGTATCCCAAGTTCACCCCGGTGCCATTCCACGAGGAATCGTTGTGGACCGGGTACCCCGAGGAGACCAACGCTCCCTACGGAATCGCCAAGCTTGCCCAGCTCACGCAGCTCCAGGCCAACAGGGACCAGTACGGACAGTCCGCGATCTACCTCATGCCCACCAACCTGTATGGACCGGGCGACAAGTTCAACCCCGCGGTGAGCCACGTGATCCCGGCGCTCATCAAGAAGGCCGTCGATGCGCAGGAGTCCGGGGCGGACCGAATCGAGGTGTGGGGGACGGGAGCGGCGAGCCGCGAGTTCCTGTACGTCGACGATGCCGCCGAGGGGGTCCTGCTCGCCGCGGAACACTACGACGCGGTCGACCCGGTCAACCTCGGCACCGATGAGGAGATGCCGATCCGCGACCTGGTGGGGATCATCATCGACGAGGTCGGCTTCCAAGGTGAGGTGCGCTGGGACACCTCCAAGCCAGATGGGCAGCCGAGGCGCAGGGTCGACCCGGGTCGAGCCCGCGACGGGTTCGGCTTCGTGGCCAAGGTCGACTTCCGCGAGGGCCTGCGCCGCACCATCGAGTGGTACCGGGCGAATCGGGAGCTCGCCGAGTCACGCACCCACTGAACGACTCCGGGCCGGATCGAGACTTGACCGGACCGATATCGAGCTGGATCGGCGTTCAGGTACAGGCGGCTTCCTGCACCGGGTCTGTCGGGACGATCCCCGGCGCTGCGCCCTCAGCCTCGGCTGCCTGCACGAACTCGAGATCGTCGTCGATCGCGAGGGAGGTCGTGGTGTCCTCGACGGGCTCCCCCTCCACGCCCTCTGTGGCGGCTTCCTGCTCGGCCTCGGCAGCTTCTTCGGCGGCTTGGTCGGCCACCTCGAGGTACTCCGACGGTGCTGTGCGAACGCTCGCCGGTAGGTCAGCCGGTGCCACCGGGGTCTCGCGCACGCCGGCGAAGTCCTCATCGACGGTCAGCTCGAGGCGTGGACCCACGATCTCGCTGTCGTAGATCAGCTCGGGTTCGCCCTCCAGGTACCCCGCGAGGGTGAGCGCGGCGTCGAAGCCGGCATCGCCGAAGGTGATCGTCGTGCCCGAGGGGGCGTTGCGGGAGACGAGGACGCTGGCATCGAAGCCCACACCGTCGAGAGCGGTGGCGAGCAGGTCCGCCTGTTCGGTGTCGGACCGGCTTCCCACGACGTCGACCACGATGTCGTTGACGGTGAGCACCTCGCCCATGTCGAAGCCCCACATCGGCAACAGCATGGGCAGGGTCTCGTCCCACACCACCTGCTGGTAGGAGATCTCGCCGATCATGTCGCCGAGGGTCTTGATCTGCTGGGTCTCGAGATCGTCGGGGTTGAAGGTGCGGAAGACGTCGACGAGCGCGAGGATCGTGCCCACCGAGAGCGTGTCGTCCATCTTCACCGCACCGGTCGCCGCATCGACGATCCCGATCGCGGTCCCGGGGTTGCGCAGGCCGGCCCCTGAGGCCCGTCGCATCGCCCGCTTTATGAAGTCCTGCTGACGGGTTATCCGACCGAGGTCACCCGTCTGGTCGTACCGCCACCTGCCGTTCTCGTCCCTGTACTGGAAATGCCGCGACCGCGCGTAGGCGAGGGCCTGGTCGGGGGCGAGCACCACACAGCCGGGCTCTTCCACGAACAGACCGCTGTTCTTGTCACGCACCGGTGCAGCGAAGTAGACCGGCACACCGCCGAGTTGGTCCACGAGGCTCTTGAACGCCGCGAAGTCGACCTCGATGTAGTTGTCGATCGAGATTCCGAAGTTGCGGCGGATCGTGTCGATCAGGTTGCGCGGACCGTCGACTCCGAACATCGCCGCGTTGATCTTGCCCATCTCGCCACCGGGGGCGAGAGCCACCCGTGTGTCGCGTGGAATCGACAACAGGCGGGCGGTCCCGTCGCTGGGATCGATGCGCAGGATCATGATCACGTCGGCGAGGTTCTCGCCCTGACGTCCCGAGTTGACCGGGTCGCCCTCGTCCAGGTTCGCAGCGGAGTCGGTGCCGATGATCAGCACGTTGCGCACCTCTCCGGGATCCAGAGGTTCAGCCGATGCGGAGTTGATGGCGACGGTGTCCACCTCGGAGAGCTTCTCCTGGAACGTGTACAGACCCGCGGCCGCGCCGAGGCATGCGATGACGAGGAGCGCGTTGAATCCCAGGAGCAGTCTCTGAGGCCAGGTGCGCCGGAGTTTCCCACCGGTTCCCATGGGCGCCCAAGCTAGCAGCGGACATTTCGGTTCCACCGTCATGTGCACCGTGCCGCCGTCATGTGGGCCGCCCGGGCGCTGCGTAGGTACAAGCGGGTTCCTAGGATCTGGATCGTGGAGGCCGACACCGCCATCGCCGTAGTCGGCAACAGGTTGTGCACCGGGCTGGCCGATGTGACCGATGACCTCACCGCACTCGACTCCAAAGGCTTCTGGGCTGTGGTACTGCCCTTCGAGGGGCCCGCTGTCTGCGCCCGCTTCTCCAAGGTGCGCGATGCACGGCCATGGCCCGGCCCACCGTGGATCGGCCCGCCTGCGCGCTCGTGGCGCAACAGCCTGGATCGCAGCGCTTTCGAAGCCGCGGTGGGCACGATCCGCGACCGTATCGCCGAGGGTGGGGTGTACCAGGTCAACCTGACCCGTCGGCTCCGGAGCCACCTGCCGACCGCGGGTGAACCCGGCACCGACGTCGCCGCGCTGGGGGCAGCGCTCGCCTCGGGCAACCCGGCCCCCTACTCGGCGGTGGTCAGGCTCCCGCACCAGGGGATCCATGTGGCGAGTGCGTCCCCCGAGTTGTTCCTTGCCCGAGACCGACGTCGAGTCTGGTCCAAGCCCATCAAGGGGACCGCTTCTGCCCACGACGGGTTCCTCGACAAGGACTACGCGGAGAACTTGATGATCGTCGACCTCGTGCGCAACGACCTCGGCAGGGTGTGTGAATGGGGTTCCGTCGTGGTTCCGGACCTGTTCGCCGTGCAGGAGCACCCGGGCCTGTTCCACCTGGTGTCCACCGTCGAGGGTTTCCTGCGCGAGGACGCCGGCTGGGCACAGGCGATAGGAGCCACCTTCCCACCGGGATCGGTCACCGGGGCACCGAAGATCGCTGCGCTGGAGATGATCACGGCCTTGGAGCCCGAACCGAGGGGTCCCTACTGCGGTGCGATCGGCTGGGTCGACGCCGACCGCACGGTAGGCGAGCTGAACGTGGCGATCCGCACGTTCTGGATGGAGCGGGATCAGCTCAACTTCGGCACGGGCGGTGCGATCACCTGGGAGTCCGATCCGACCGGCGAGTGGAACGAGACCGAGCTCAAGGCGGCCAACCTGTTGGGTGTCGCTTCCACACCGGACCCCGCCGTCGCACACGGCTCTGGAAGAATCCACGGGTGACCTCAGGCGCAGATCCCGTTCACGACTCAGATGCCCGACCCGATGCATCGGTCGTCTGGCTGGATGGCTCACTGGTCGAACCCACCACCGCGCGGGTCCGTTGGGACGACCACGGGCTCACCGTGGGCGATGGCGTGTTCGAGACGATCAAGACCGTCGGTGCCCAACCCTTCGCGCTCGACGCCCACCTCGAGCGCCTCGGGCACAGCGCCGACGGGCTCGGGTTCACCCCACCACCGCTGCCGCTCGTGCGCGACGCGGTCCACGCTGTTGCGCGGAGCTGGGCGGTTGCAGCCGGTGCTGATGCCGTCGGCCGGCTCCGTGTGACGGTCACCACCGGCTCCGGACCGGCGGGCTCGTTCCGCGTGCCCCGGGACAACGCCGACACGTCCGATCCGCAGCTCGGTTGCACGCTGCTGGTCACCGCATCGGGGTTGGCACTCAGCCGCCAGCCCACCGATGTGATCACCGTCGGGTGGACCCGCAACGAGCGTGGAGCGTTGGCGGGACTCAAGACCACCAGCTACGCCGAGAACGTGCTCGCCCTCGCGAAGGCCCACGAAGCGCGAGCGTCCGAAGCGCTGTTCGCCAACACGAGGGGGCAGCTTTGCGAGGGCACCGGCACCAACGTGTTCGTCGAGTCCGCAGGGTTCCTGGCCACTCCGCCTCTGTCGTCAGGGTGCCTCGCGGGCGTCACCAGGCGTTTGCTGATCGACGCGCTCGCCGGGCGCGGCATCGAGGTGGACGAGGTGGAGTTGCCCATGGAGGTGCTCAAGGTGACATCCGAGGCGTTCCTCGTGTCGACCGGCAGAGAGGTGCAACCGATAGCGAACGTGGACTCAGTGCCGCTGCGGTCCGCCCCGGGCCCACTCACCCGTGCCGCGATCGAAGCCTGGGACGACACCTACAGCTGAGTCGGCCAATCGCAGCGGCGAACCGAGAGGTGCTTGTGAGGCCGTGATCAGGCCCGGCGGAGGTTGACCACATCACCCACCACCACACGTCGGGGGTCCGGCCCACCGGTATCGACGAGGAGGGCCCCGTCGGAGTCGAGGTCCACCGCACGACCTCGCACCTCGGAACCCGAGATGTGGGCCACGACCTCGCACCCGAGGGTTGCCGATGCATG
>JBKEAI010000114.1:0-32440 GCA_047972145.1 Microthrixaceae bacterium | reverse complement strand
TGTCGCGACGAACGGTACGGGTGCGCACACCCTGGCGAGCTCCTCGACGAGCACACCCACCTCGACGATGCCCAGGCCGAGACCCCCGACCGATTCGGGAAGCCCGAGGCCGGGCCAGTCGAGGTCGCGGATCGTCGCCCAGAGGACCTCGGGGTCGGTGTCAGCCCCACCGGAGCCACCCTCACCCGACCGGATCCCACCGGAACCGGCTGTAGCGGCACTCCCCTCGTAGACGCCGCGCACCAGCGACGGCGGGCACGCCCCCGCCAGCACGTCGCGTGCCGCGTCGCGCAGTTCGAGCTGTAGTTCTGTGAAATCGAGATCCATGCGCAGCCCTCGGTGCCCAGTCGTCCCAGGTACTCAGTCGTCCCAGGTACTCAGTCGTCCTCGATGCCCAGAAACCCCCGACGGATGATCGTGAGCGTCGATTCGACCTCTCCGGTGGCGGTGGAGAACCCGAGCACGTACACCCGGTACGGCGCCCGCTCCAGCAGCGCCAACAGGATCGAAGCGCCGACCTGCGGGTGCCCGAAGTCGCGTTGGTCGAGGAGCTTTTCCAGGCGGCTGAACACCGACAGTGCGATCTGTTGGGAGAAGGCGACCAGCTCGGGATTGGTGCGCATGTCCTGCCAGGTGCTTATGACCCCGCCGTCTGCCTCGTACGCGGCGAACCACTCCTTGAGCCACACTCGCAGGTCCTCTGCCGATCCGTCGAGCTCGAGGCGCTCCACCATCTCGACGAGCCGAGCGGACGCGTCCTGGGCGAGCACTCGGAAGAAGTCGTCCTTGGAGTCGAAGTAGCGGTAGAAGGTGCCGTGGCTGACGCCTGCGACCTCGACGATGTCGTCCACACGGGCCTCGTGGTAGCCGCGCTGCGGAAGCACCTCGGCACCCGCTCGCAGCAGTGCCGCCCGGGTGCGCTCCCCGCGGGCGCGCAACTCGGGCGGGGCGACGGGTTCCACCGCGGCGGTGATCGTCACCCGACGCCGACCCTTGGTGCGACCCCGCTTGAAGTTCACACCCTCGACCGGGCCCGCCAACACCCGGTGGAACAGCCTGGCAAGGCCCAACAGCAACGGCCGGCGACTCATGCCCTCGGGGGCGGCCTCCGCGTAGAAGCTGCACCGGATCAACACGCCGACGAGGCTGGAGACCACCCGACGGTTGGCGGCGGTGGACGGCAGGTCGAAGGCACCCATCAGACGCTTGGTGGTGTGGTCCGCGATCGAACCCGACCGGGTGACGCTTCCGACATCACCACGGGTCGCCTCGGGGAACGCCCGGAACACCGGTGCCCACTCCTCGTGCAACGCCATGAAGTCGTCCATCCATGCGGTGAGTGTCGCCAAGCCCTCCTCGTCGGGGGTGACCGCTGCCAGGCTGTCGGCATGCGCGACCATCACCTCACCGAGCTGGGTGGCGAGGGCCCAGAACACGTCGTCCTTGGAGGAGAAGTACTGGTAGAACGCGGGGCGCGAGCAACCCGCGTTCTCGGTGATCTGCTCCACCCTGGCGTCGGGGTAGGGAACCTCGGCGAATACGTCCATCGCGGCACCCAGTACCCGCTGGAGCGTGTCGCTGCCACGCTCGCCGACGGTGGGATTGCTGCCGAACGGGGGGCGCCGCTCGATCCCGATGTCCATCTTCGACACGCTAGCGACGCCCCCTCGTTGGCCTAACCATCCATTCCTTCCTGCGCCCAGGCCAAGCCCGGAGCAATACGCTAATCTAACAACTACGTCAGGTTGAGGTCGCCCACTGTGGTCCCCCAACCGAGGATCGAACCCGAGATGGAGGGCAGATGCAGATCGACGATCTGATCCTGGTGAGTGTGGACGACCACGTGGTGGAACCACCCGGCATCTTCGACGGGCGTCTGAGCGCTGCCGCCGAGGAGCGCGCACCCAAGCTCGAACGCCTCGCGAACGGTCGCGAGGTGTGGATGTTCGAGGGATCCGCGCTGCCCAACGTTGGACTCAACGCCGTGGTGGGTCGGGTCCCCGAGGAGTACGGCCTCGATCCCCTCGCGTTCGACCAGATGCGCCCCGGTTGCTACGACATCCACGAGCGCATCCGCGACATGAACGTCAACGGGGTGCTCGGGTCGCTCAACTTCCCGTCGATGACGGGCTTCACCGGCCAGCTCTTCAGCACCCTCGACGACAAGGACATAGCGGTCGAGCTGCTGCGCGCCTACAACGACTGGCACGTCGAGGACTGGTGCGGCACCTACCCAGGGCGGATGATCCCGCTCGCGGTCCCGCCGTTCTGGGATCCCCAGGCGATGGCCGACGAGGTGCGCCGCATGGCCGACAAGGGCTGCTTCGCAGTGACGTTCTCGGAGAACCCCGAAAAGCTGCACCAGCCGAGCTGGCACAGCGACCATTGGGATCCCTTCCTCGCCGCATGCGACGAGACCGGCACGGTGATCTGCCTGCACATCGGGTCGTCGTCCTCCACGGTCATCACCGCGATGGACGCGCCGATCGACACGATGATCACCCTGCAACCGATGAACATCGTGCAGTGCGCGGCCGACCTGATCTGGTCGCCGGTGTTCCGCAAGTTCCCCAACCTGCGGATCGCGCTCAGCGAGGGTGGCATCGGGTGGGTGCCGTACTTCCTGGAGCGGATCGACTACGTGTACAAGCACCACAAGGCGTGGACCAACCAGGACTTCGGAGACCGGCTACCCAGCGAGGTGTTCAACGAACGCATCCTGAACTGCTTCATCGACGACGCCGTCGGGGTGGAGCTGCGCGAACACCTCAACATCGGCAACATCCACTGGGAGTGCGACTACCCGCACTCCGATTCCACGTGGCCGGACTCACCGGAGTTGGCCTCGCGCTACCTCGAGGGGCTCTCCGACGACGAGGTGGCCAGGATCACCCACCTCAACGCGATGGACAACTTCCACTACGAGCCCTTCGAGCACATCCCACGCGAGGAGGCGACCGTCGCGGCGCTGCGGGCACAGGCGACAGATGTGGACACCACACCCAGGGTGTTCGGCACCGGCAAGTTCCAGGACGAGGGTATAGTCACCGCGACCACCCTCGCCGAGCGCATGGCCGAACAGGCCAAGGCGAATGCCTCGTGACACAGCAAATGCCTCGTGACACAGCAAATGCCTCGCTACAGCGCTAACGCCTCCTGATCCCGCCTACCGAGACCGACGGACCCGGCCCTCCTCCACACTGAATAGCCTCGCTCACGTGACCGACACCCCGTTTCGGGTCCAACCCGTTCTCGACGACGACAACCGCTTCTTTTGGACCTCCGGGCAGGACGGCCTGCTTCGCTTCGCTCGCTGCGGGGACTGCGGCTACTGGCTGCACCCGCCCACACCCAGGTGCCCGATGTGCACCAGCACCGACGTCGTGCACGAACCGGTCAGCGGCCGGGGCGTGGTTTGGTCCTTCACGATCAACCACCACTCGTGGGACGGCAGCACCGAACCGTGGGCGATCGTGCTCGTCGAGCTCGCAGAACAGGAGGGTCTGCGACTCACCTCGAACCTGGTGAACTGCCCGACCGACGACGTGCGCATAGGCATGGAGGTGCAGGTGACCTTCGAGGAGAACAACGACCTCTGGTATCCGCTGTTCGAGCCTGTGGAGGCGCCCTGATGGACGCTGTGATCTCCGGGATCGGACAGTCCGAGGTCGGGCGTCGCCTGGGCCGAAGCGCGCTGTCGTTGACCATGGACGCGTCGCTCGAAGCGATCGGCGATGCCGGGCTCACCCCGTCCGACATCGACGGTCTGGCCACCTACCCAGGAGCGTTTCCGATGCCTCCGGGGTTCTCCGGGCCGGGCTCTCCGGAGGTGCAGGACGCCCTGCGACTCGAGCTCAACTGGCACCGCGGAGGCATCGAGGGTGCCGCACAGCTCTCCGCTGTGGTCGACGCCGTCGCGGCGGTGCACTCGGGACTGGCCCGCCACGTGCTGGTGTACCGCACGGTCACCGAATCGAGCGCCCAGGGCTCGGGCGGCCGCGACGGGATCGGACTCTCGGGAGGTGGCGGCGCACCGAAGATGGGAGGGACCCTCCAGTGGTCGATCCCCTTCCGTGCATACTCGGCTGCCAACTGGCTGGCGATGAACTGCAACCGACACATGTACGAGTTCGGCACCACCACCGAGCAGCTGGCACAGATCGCTCTCAACGGGCGGCGCAACGCGCAGATCAACCCCAAGGCGGTCTACCGGGACCCGATGACCCTCGACGACTACCTCGCGGCCCGGATGATCACCACCCCGTTCCGTCTCTTCGACTGCGACGCGCCGGTGGACGGTTCGACCGCGCTGATCGTGTCCGCCCCGGACCACACTTCCAACGTCGACCATCCGGTCGCAGCGGTGGAGTCGGTGGGCACCGCACTGAGGGGGCGTCCCTCCTGGGACCAGTTCGACGACATGACGACGATGGCCGCACGCGACGCAGGCGCGGCGTTGTGGGAGCGGTCCTGGCTGACCGTCGAAGACGTGGACATCGCCGAGCTCTACGACGGGTTCAGCTTCCTCACGATGGTGTGGCTCGAAGCGCTCGGGTTCTGCGACAAGGGGGAATCCGGTCCCTTCATCGACGGTGGGCAGCGCATCGCCCTCGACGGGGAGCTCCCGCTCAACACCCATGGAGGCCAGCTCTCCGCGGGACGTCTGCACGGCTTCGGGTTCATCCACGAAGCGGTGCTGCAACTGCGCGGTGAGGCCGGCGAGCGTCAGGTGGAGCGCCGAGGCGGTGCGCCGGAGGTGGCGGCGGTCGCCAACGGCGGTGGCCCGGTGGCGGGTTCGATGCTGCTGGTGCGCGAAGACGGTCGCTGAGGGCCGCTCTCGCGACGAGCCGTCAGCTGGAAGATCGGGCGGTTCCAGTCGTTCGCCCTCGGCGGCCGCACGCGCGCTGACAGCGTGCCCGGGGTTGGGGTTGCTCAGACAGCCACGGGCACCGACGACGGTCCGGCCACGTTGGTCATGTGCACGTAGCGGATCCCTTCGAGGTCGACGGTGAGGTTCGGCCAGCGGCGGTACAGCTCGCCGAACGCGATCTGCGCTTCGAGGCGCGCGAGGTGCGCACCGATGCAGTAGTGGATCCCGTGGCCGAAGCTGATCGGCAACGCCTGGTCGCGGGTGATGTCGAAGCGGTCGGGGTCCTCGTACGCTCGGTGGTCGCGGTTGGCCGCACCCGTGACTATCAACACCGGATGACCGGCGGGAATCGTGACGCCGTGCAGCTCCCGGTCCTTCGCGGAGAAGCGTCCCTGGTACTGACTCGGCGCACGCCAGCGCAGCACTTCCTCGACCGCTGATTCCACCAACGACGGCTCCGCGGTCAACCTGGCGAGCTGATCGGGATGCTCACCGAAGGTCATCACACCGTTGCCGACCAGCTTGGTGACCGTCTCGGCACCCGCTGCGGCCAGGAGGGCCACGAAGTACGCGAGGTCGAGGTCCTCCAGGTGCTCGTGGCCACCATCGGCGGTCTCGACCTCCGCCGCGATCAGGTCGTCGATCATGCCCGCACCGGGATGCGCACGGCGTTCCACCACGAGGTCGTGCACGTAGCCGAAGAACGCGACGGCGGACTCGATCGCGGACTTCGGTGGGAACGGGCTTCCCACCTCGCGTTCGAGCATGCTGTCTGCCCAGTGACGCAGCTGTTGGCGGTCGGCCTTGGGCACCCCGAGGATCTCCGAGATCACCTCGATCGGGAACGGTCCGGAGATGTCGCGCACCACGTCGAAGGATGACTCGCCCTCGAGCTCGTCCATGAATCCGCCGATCACCCGCCTGGCGACCGGTTCCCAGCCGGCGACGCGCCGGCCGGTGAACGCCCGGCTCACCAGCTTGCGCATCCGTTCGTGTTCGGGAGGGTCCATCATGATGATCGACCCTGTGCGCTCGACGGTGCGACCGAAGGACTCGCTGCGCAGCTGGTCGAGGGTGACCCCGTGGGTGTTGGTGAAGCTCTCGAAGTCGCGGTGCACCTCGACGCAGTCGTCGTAGCGCGACACCGCGTAGAAGCCGAGCTCGCGGTGGTGGTACACCGGCGCCTCGTCGCGCATCCAGCGGTAGGTCTCCCATGGGTCCTCGAAGAACGTCTCGGAGTAGGGATCGAACACCATCCCGGTGTTGGTCATGGCACCTCCAGTTCGACTTGGCTGAGCATCAACGGGCTAGGTCTGCCCGAACCGTTCTTCGAGGATCGCTGTCAGCCGTCGCCGGTCGACCTTGCCCGAGTCCAGCCACGGCAGATCGTTCTGGTCAGCGAACACCGCCACGCGCCGCGGCACCTTGTAGGACGCGAGGCTCTCCTTGGCCAGTGCGCGCGCCTCGTCCTCGTCGAGTTGCGCCCCGGGTCGCAGGGCGATCGCCGCCACTACGTCCTGACCGCGTTCGGGATGTTCGATACCGGTGACGTACGCCATGGTCACCTGGTCGATCTCCTCGAGCACCTCCTCCACCTCGCGGGGGGTGATGTTCATCCCCGAGGACTTGATGAGGTCGCCCATGCGACCGGTGAAGTAGAAGTGGCCGTCGTCGTCGAACCAGCCCGCGTCGCCGGTGCGGTACCAACCGTCGGGGGTGAACGTGTCGGCACGCTCGCGCTTGTGCAGCCCGACCATCACCGAATAGCCGCGCAGCCACACCTCCCCCACCTGCCCGAGGGGTAGGTCCTCTCCGGTGATCGGGTCGACGATCCTGTGTTCGACGCCCGGCACCGAGCGGCCGAAGCTGCCGAGCCGCTCGGGTGGCAACTCCTCACGGGTCTCGAAGGTGTGGGGGCCGAGGGTCTCGGTCATCCCCAGCGAGCTCGCCTTGGGTACGTCGGCCTCGGCCTGGAGGTGTTGTGGAAGCAGCGCAGCCATCGAACCGGCACGGATCGCCGAGAGGTCCCGCTGCGCGAAGCTCGGATGGTCGACCAGCGCCTTGGCCATGTGGGGCCAGCCGAGCACCTGGGTCACCCGTTCGCGCTCGAGCAGTTCCAGGGTCGCTCCCGGTTCGAACTGCTCCTCGAACACCAACGTGGCGCCCACGTGCATCGCGGCGACGAGGGTGAAGCTGAACCCACCCACCCAGAACAGCGGCATCGGTGTGTAGAGCACGTCGTGTGAGGTGAGGTCGCGCATCTGGCCGAGGTTGTGTGCGTGGCGGATGACCGCACCGTGGGTGTGAAGTGCGGCCTTGGGTTCGGCGGTGGAACCCGAGGAGTAGACCGAGACCATCGGATCCGCCGGGTACACCTCGGATTCGACCTCGACGAGGATCCCCTCGCTGACCGAATCCGCGCGCTCGGTGAGCACCGATACGTCCGCACACCACTGACGGGGTTGCGCCTCCCAGGTCCACACCGCGCGCAGGTACGGGTGACTCGGCATCATCAGGTGCTCGTGGGTCTGGTCCGCAAGCTCCGGTGCAGCCTGTTCGAGGCGGTCGAGGTAGTCGTGGCCGAGGTGGTGCCCGACGGTGAGCAACATCGCCTGGTCGCTGTGGCGCAGCACCCGGGAGAGCTCGGGTGCCTTGTTGTAGGTGTTGCACATCACCGCGATCGCGCCGATGCGCGAAATCGCGAACCACCCGATCACCCACTCGGGTCCGTTGGGGGCGAGCAGACCCACCCGTGTGCCCTTGCCCACACCCGAGGCCAGCATCGCCCTGGCGAGGATCCCCGAGCGCTCGTCGAGCTCCGCGTAGCCGAGGTGGCGGTCGTCGAGCACCACGAGGGTCTTGTCGCCCCAACGCCGGGCGCATTCGCGCACCAGGTTCGCGCTCGTGGGCGTGAACGGCGGAAAGTCGGTGCTCCTGGTGGTGCTCCTGGCCACGATCGGTTTTCCCTCCCGAGAAGTTGACGTACTTGTTAGTTTCCCAATCATGCCGCATACGGAGTGCCGATGAGGGAGCTGGACCTCGACGAGTTGTCCGCACGGGCCACAATCGCCGCACAGCGGTGGGCACCGGGCTGCGGGGTGGCGAACCTCGCGCCGATGAGCGGGGGCACCGTCGGGCTCGTGTTCCGGGTGGATTTGGTCGATGGCCCCCCGGAGGTGGCTACCGCGGTGCTCAAGGTGGCACCCCCGGGGCTGGAACCGGTGCGCAACCGCGACATGTTGCGCCAGGCACGGGTGATAGCTGCACTCGATGGATGCCCGGGGGTACGGGTGCCTCCAATGCTGTTCGCAGACGCCGGCCACCCACCGGAGGTGCCACCGCTGTTCGCCACCACGCTGGTGCCCGGAGTGTGCGAGGAACCGCTCCTGGAGGCCAACTCGCGCCAGCGCCTACCGGAGGCCCGCACCCGCGCAAGGGCGTTCGCCGCGATCGAGATGCTCGCGGCACTGCACCGCATCGACCCGGCCGGGATCGGACTCGGCTCCGAACCGGTGGTCTCGCCCATCGACGAGGTCGACCGCTGGACCGCCACCTTCGCCACCGTGCCCGAGGAGGTCCGTACCGGCTACCTCGAGTGTGCCGACGCGCTGCGGGCGACGGCCCCCACAGCCGTCGCGCCGGTGGTCGTGCACGGTGACTACCGCCTCGGCAACATGCTGTGCGACGGCGACGGGGTGAGTGCGATCATCGACTGGGAGATCTGGACGCTCTCGGACCCGCGGATCGACCTGAGTTGGATGCTGTTCTTCACCGACGAGGCACACCACCCCGTGGTGACCCCCGACATCGACTCGGGCATGCCCAGCGATGCGGAACTGCTCGCGGCATATGAATCCGCCACCGGTACCCCCGTGGCCGACCTCGACTGGTTCCATGCGCTCACCCGCTACAAGGAGGCCGCTGCGATGGCCCTGATCGCCAAGCACCTCGCGAAGAAGGGCGACACCGACACCCTCGACAAGATGACGGTGATGCTGCCCGCACTCGTCGCCGACGCACACCAGCGGGTCACCTGAGCAGCACCTGGTACCGCGGCCACTGACGGGTCACCGGTGGTGCCGTACGGACGCACATCGCCCAGCGGGCGGATTCAGAGGTTGCCGGTGGTGGCATCCAGGTAGGCCTCCATCTGCGCCACGGTCACGTCGTCCGCGTTCGACTCCGCGATCAGGGCATCGAAGCCCGCCCGCTGTTCATCGGTGGGATCCATCGCGTCCACGAGCTCGTCGAAGCGCCGGCGGGCCCGTACCGCGCGCCGGGGCCCGAACTCGGTGGGCCACAGGTCACCCGAGGGTGAGTGGTCCTTGAGCACCGAACGGGCGACGCTCACCTTGTGGACCTCGGTGGGGCCGTCCATGATGCCCATCATCGTGCCCACCTCGGTGGGGAAGCGCATGAGGTTGGACACCCCGAGCGCACCGTGGAGGTGCTGGGCACGCCGCGAGATGTCCGAGAGAACCTCCGCTGCGAGCACCTTGCAGGCCGCGATCTGCCGGCGTGCCTGCGCCGTGGAGCTCTGGTCGATCAACCACGCGGTGTGCAGCACCATCAAGCGGAACGACTGGAGCTGGATCCAGCTGTCGGCGACCATCTCCTGGACCATCTGCTTGCGGGCGAGCACCTCACCCTTGGTCTCGCGCGACAGCGCCCGTTCACACATCGCCTCGAAGCTGCGACGAGCCATCGCGACCGCTCGCATCGCGTGGTGGATCCGGCCACCACCGAGGCGGGTCTGGGCCACCGCGAACGCCTGGCCCTCACCCCCGAGCAGGTTCTCCGCGGGTACGCGCACCGCGTCGTAGCGAACGTGTGCATGCATTCCCTCACCCCAGGACTCGGCGCCGAGCCCGATGTTGGCCAGCACCTCGATGCCCGGGGCGTCGCTGGGCACCAGGAACATCGACATGCCCTGGTAGGCCGACACGTCGGGGTCGGTGACCGCCATGACGATCAGGAACGACGCGGTGCGCAGGTTGGAGGAGAAGAACTTCTCACCTGAGATCACCCACTCGTCACCGTCGCGCACCGCGCGGGTGGTGAACATCGTGGGATCGGATCCACCCTGGGGTTCGGTCATCGAATAGCACGAGAACACCTCGCCCTCGAGCAGCGGCGTCAGCCATCGCTGCTTCTGTTCGGGGGTGCCGTAGTGGGCGATGATCTCCGCGTTGCCGGTGTCGGGTGCCGCGCAGCCGAACACGATCGGAGCCCATGAGGAGCGGCCGAGGATCTCGTTCATCAACGCCAACTTGAGTTGGCCGTAGCCCTGGCCGCCGAGGTCGGGGCCGAGGTGGCACGCCCAAAGTCCGCGTTCGCGCACGCGGTCCTTCAACCCGGCGACCATCGTGCGCAGGGGTTCGTCGACCGAGTGGAAGGTCAGGTTGCCGAACAGTGCGTCGAGCGGTTCGATCTCGTCGCGGACGAATCCGTCCATCCAGTCGAGTTGAGCTTGGAACTCCGGTTCGGTGGAGAAGTCCCACACAGGCGTTGGTCCGCTGCGAGGCCTAGGCGGCGTCCATGAGCCGGCCGAGGTTGCCGCCCATCACCTTGGCGATCTGATCCTCGGGCAGACCGTCGAGCTCGTCGATGAACGAGATCGGATCTGCCAGGCCCTCCGGGTGGGGATAGTCGGAACCGAACACCACGTTGTCCACACCGATCACGTCGATGAGACCCTGGGTGTTCTCCTCGTGGAACGGGTGCACGACCACGTTGCGCTTGAGCACCATCACCGGGTCCTCGTCGAAGAGGTGCGGGTTGGTCTCGTATGCGAACTCCATGTCACGGATCAGGGGGCGCACCCAGCCCGAGCCGTTCTCCACCGGCATCAGCTTGAGCTTCGGGAAGCGGCTGAGCAGGCCGTGGCCGATCGCAGACGCGACGGTGTCGGTGATCTCTCGGTGCATCCCACCGACGATCATCTGGAACGCGGACGGGGTGCGGAACGGGAAGAACTCTCCGTCGCGGATGCCCTCCCATTCGTTGGTGTAGCGGGTGTATCCGCTGTCGGAGGCGTGCATGCCCACGATCAACCCCGCCTCTTCGACACGCTTCCAGAACGGGTCGAACTCGGGCAGCGCGAAGCTGCGCGGACCCTTCCACCCCGGCACCGGGGCTGGGCGGATCAAGATGATCCGCGCACCGCGCTCGAGCAGCCAGTCGAGTTCGGCCAGGGCTTTTTCGAGTACCGGCAGGGTGATCACCGGGGTGGCGAAGATGCGGTCCTCGTAGTTGAAGGTCCACTCCTCGTGCATCCACTGGTTGAGCGAATGCACGATCGCATGGATCGCGTCGGGGTCGTCGCGCAGGCGCTCCTCGACGAGGCTCGCGAGGGTCGGCCACATGATCGCCCGGTCGATCCCCTGCTCGTTCATCAGCTTGAGCCGTGGCTCGGGCGCACGCATGGCGGGCGTGGCGTCGATCGCCTTGCCGAGGATCTCGCGGCGGGACTTGCCCTCCTTGTTGCCATCCCGGAAGTACTCCTCCTGGATGCCCGGCGCGGCGACCTTGGAGAAGGTGGGGTTGGGGATGTAGTCGCTGATGCGGCCGTTGACCGCGATCTTGGTACGACCGTTGACCTCCACGTACTTGACGATCCCTTCGTACTCCGCCGGCAGGTACCGGGTGAGCGCGTGTTCGGTCTCGTACATGTGGTTGTCGGCGTCGAAGACCGGGAAGTCGAGCTGGCGAGACGGCATTGGGTTCTCCCCCTGGAGTTGGTCTGGATTTTCTGTGTTGCCTGGTTACTGCGTGTTGCCTGGTTACTGCGTATTGCCGGGGTACGGCGGTGCCACGCTTCCGTGGCGCTGTTCCGGTGGGTGGTCCACCCGATGCCACCAAAGGTGACATCACTGTTAGATGAGCATACACTCCTTCGCCGGAAGACGAAAGCGCACCTAGGTCACACCGACCCGGGGGCCGCAGCGACCTGGAGACCAGATGGACCGGAGGGCACATGGAGCTTGAGCTGAGCGAGGAACAGGAGGAGTTCGTCTCCACCATCCGCCGCTTCCTTGCAGCGGAGTGCCCCTTACCCGCCACCCGGGAGCTCGAGTCCGACGCCGCCGGCTTCGATACGTCGGTCTGGGCCCGCGGCGCCGATCTCGGATGGACCTCGCTGATGGTCCCCGACCCCGATGAACCCGAGGGATCCTCGGACTACGGGCTGCCCTACCTGGTGCTAGTCGCCGAGGAGATGGGCCGCGTGGTCGCGCCCGGTCCGCTCGTGCCGGTGAACGTGGTCGCCGAGGCGGTGGGTCGTCACGGCTCCGACGCACAGCGCGCCGCGGTGCTTCCCGGGTTGATCGACGGATCGTCGATCGCGGCCTGGTGTGGACCCGAGCCGGTGACAGCCGGCCTTGACGGCGACCGTCTGGTGCTCTCGGGCACCGTGGGACCGGTCGAGGCCGGTGCCCAGGCATCCAACCTGCTCGTCACGGTCAGCGTCGAAGGGGACGACGGAACGCGACAGCGCGGCCCCACGCAACTGCTCGTCAGCACCGATACCCCAGGTGTGAGCACCACCGCACTCGGCGGACTCGACCTGGTGCGGCGTTTCGCGACGGTGACCTTCGAGGGCGCCCAGGTCGGCACCGACTCGGTGCTGGGCGACATCGGCGGCGCAGCCGGTGCGATCGAACGCCAGGGACAGGTGGCGTGCGTGCTCCAGTGCGCCGAGAGCGTCGGCGCGATGGACAGGGTGTTCGAGATGACCGTCGAATACCTGGGGGACCGCTACTCGTTCGGACGGCCACTGTCGTCCTACCAGGCGCTCAAGCACCGCGTGGCCGACGACAAGACCTGGCTGGAGGCCGCACACGCGATCGCCTCCGCGGCGGCGCGCGCGGTGCACGATCGGAGCCCCGATGCAGGCGAGCTCGTGAACGCCGCGAAGGTGTGGATCGGCCCCCAGGCGACCGAACTCGTGCAGGACTGCATCCAGCTGCATGGAGGTATCGGGGTCACCTGGGAGCACGACCTTCACCTCTACCTGCGTCGGGTGACGGTCAACAGGGCGTCGTATGGAACACCCGAGCACCACGCGGAACAGATGGCCACGACGCTGTTGGGGGTGGCCTCGTGAGCGACGCAGAAGTGTCCTCAGCAACCGCTTCCAAAGACACGACACCCGCCGGGGCCACGTCCGCTGAGATGGAACCGGTGGAGGACTTCCGGTTGCGTGCACGGGCCTGGTTGGCGCAGAACATGCCGCCGTTGGGCGACGACGCGAACGACCGCGGTCACGAACGCCGGGCAGCTGAGGCGGTGCTCCAGGCCAAGCTCTGGGATGGCGGGTTCGCAGGGATCTGCTTCCCCGTCGAATACGGCGGGCGCGGGTTGACCCCCGAACACCAGCGCGTGTTCACCGAGGAGTCCGCCCCCTACGACATGCCTTTCTTCATGAACGTGCCGACCCTGGGCATCCTGGCGGCCACCCTGGTGGACTTCGGCACCCACGAACAAAAGCAGCGCCACCTGCCCGCGATCCTGCGCGGCGAGGAGCTGTGGGTGCAGTTCCTCTCCGAGCCGAGCGGCGGGTCGGACCTCGCGGGTGTGCTCACCAGGGCCGACCGCGACGGTGACGTGTTCATGTTGAGCGGCTCGAAGATCTGGAGCTCGGGCGCCTACACGTCGGACTATGCGATGTGCCTGGCGCGCACCAACTGGGATGTCCCCAAGCACCGCGGCCTCACGATGTTCCTGATGAAGATCCACCAGCCCGGGGTCAAGGTGGAGCAGATCCGCCAGGTCGACGGCTCGATGGAGTTCTGCCAGGAGTTCTTCGACGACGTGGTGATCCCCGCGACCGACATCATCGGTGAGATCGACGACGGCTGGACCGTCGCGACGCGCCTGTTGATGCACGAGCGCATGGCGGTGGGGGGAGGCTCGCCGTACACGAGCGGTTCGAGCTATGGCAACAACAGCGCGAGCATCGACACCACGATGGTCGACGCCGCCCACGAGGCGGGCACCACGGGTGATCCCCGTGTGCGCCAGCTGGTGGCCGAGGCCCATGTGCGCCAGCTCGTGGGGATCCACCTCGTGCGACGGATCACCCAGGGCATGGCATCGGGGGCGATGCCGCCACCGGCGGGGTCGATCATGAAGCTGTACGGCTCCACCTCCACGATGCGCCGCGGTGAGATCGGCCTGGAGATCGCGGGTGGGTCGGTGGTCGCCTGGCCGGAGGGCTCCCCCGGTGTCGGCGCGGAGCTCGGCCTGGGGACGTTGTCGCGCCAGGGTGTCTCGCTCGGAGGCGGCTCGAACGAGATCCAGCGCAACATCATCTCCGAGCGGCTGCTGGGCATGCCCCGCGAGATGGCGGCCGACCGCGAGATCCCCTACCGCGAGGTCCGCCGGAAGTGAGCCCATCGGGCGAAGCCCGCGACGAGCCGCGCGAAGCCCGCGACGAACTGCGCTCCTGGCTGGCCGAGCACCTGCCCGCGACGCGCCGGCGGGACCTCCAGGAGGCGGAGCGTTCGAGATCCCTCGACGAGCTGCGCGCATGGAACGCGGAGTTGTTCGACGGCGGTTGGGCGGCACCGTCCTGGCCGCGACGCTTCGGCGGTCGTGACGCCGAGATGGCCGACCAGCTCGCATTCCACGAGGAGATGGCCGCGGCCCGGGCGCTCGGGCCGGTCAACAAGATCGGGGTGTCCAACATCGCCCCGGCGATCATGACCTACGGCACCGAAGCCCAACAGGAGCGGTTCCTGCGCCCGATGCTGCGCGGCGACGAGCTGTGGTGCCAGGGGATGTCCGAACCCGAAGCGGGTAGCGACCTCGCCTCGTTGCGCTGCCGTGCCGAGGTGGACGGCGACGACTTCGTGGTGAGTGGCCAGAAGACCTGGAACTCCAACGGCGATGTGGCGCACTGGTGCCAGCTGTACGTGCGCACCGACCCCGACGCCCCCAAGCGCAAGGGGATTACCGCACTGCTCGTCGACATGTCGTCACCGGGCATCGAGGTGCGCCCGATCCGCACGATGGCCGGCGACCACGACTTCGCGGAGGTGTTCTTCGACGGGGTGCGGGTGCCGCGCAGCGCGATCCTCGGCGAGGTGAACGAGGGCTGGGCGGTGGCCACGAGGACCCTGAGCAACGAGCGCGCCGGTGTGGCGGTTCTCTACCTGCGACTGCGCCGCAAGTACGACGCCCTGGCGCGCAGTGTCGCGGAGCACGACCTGCCCGGGGATCCGGCCCTTCGCCGCCAGGCACTCGCTGCGCGCTACGTCGACGTACGCGTGGTGGAGATGCTCGCCAAGCGCACCCTCGGAGCGATGATGGCCGGGCGCGCCCCCGGGGCGGAGGGCAGCGTGATCAAGATCGCGTGGTCGAAGACCGACCAGGCGTTGGCGGAGACCGCCTCGTCGCTACTGGGCATGGCAGCCCTGGAGGCTCCGTGGGCGCGCGACATCGCGGCGTCGCGGTCGCTGTCGATCGCCGGGGGTACCACCGAGGTCAACAAGAACATCGTGGGCGAACGCGTGCTCGGACTACCCCGCGAACCGTCTGCCTAGGAGCTGGGCTCGACAGAAACTGCTCTCGACAGCAACCGCCCGCGACGGCCACTGCTCTCGGCAGGAACTGCCCTCGACGATCGCAGCGCGCAACACCCACCGGCGCAACCGATCGAAACCAGACAGCCTCAGAGGATGTCGCCGGCTTCCTTGAGCTCGGTGATGCGGTCCCAGCCGTAACCGAGGTCCATGAGCACCAACTCGGTGTGCTCGCCGTGTTCGGGGGCGCGGTCGATGCTGATGGCCTCCTCGTCGAACTGGGCGGGGCTGGCCACGAGCTGCACGTCCTGGCCGTTGCCGGCGGTCATCGTCGGCAGGTAGCCATTGGCCTGTACCTGCACGTCCTCGTAGAGCTCGTCGAGGGTCTGGAACGGGCTCCACACCCCCTCGAAGGTGTCGAGGCGCTCGCGCCAGTACTCCAGCGGCTGGCTGGCGAACGCCTCGTCGAGCCGGGCGATGCACTCCGGGCCGTTCTCCGAGCGCGCCGCGGAGTCTGCGAACTTAGGGTCGGTGGCCAATTCGGGCACGCCGAGGCGCTCCACGAAGTCGTCCCAGTGCTTGTCGGACTGCAACAGCATCAGAGCGATGTAACGGTCATCCGCAGTGCGGTAGGTGCCCACGCCGGGATTGGGGGACTTCGTGCGGTCGCCCTGGGGGATCTTGGAGAACCCGAACAGCTTCGAGGCGACGATCATCGGAGAGATCTGCCACATGGCGGTGCTGAGCAGCGACACGTCGACCACGCTCGCCTCACCGGTGCGCTCCCGCTTGAGCAGGGCCGCAGCGATCGCCCCCGCAAGGCTCAGCCCACCCATCACGTCTCCGAACGCGGGAGTGGGTTGGCCCGGTGGCCAGCCTTCGCGGTCGGGCATGGTCACACCGACGCCTCCCCGAGCCCAGAAGGCGGCACCGTCGTAGCCACCCTTGGTCGCCTCTGGCCCCTTGGGCCCGGCACCGGATCCGCGGGCGATGACGATGTCGGGGTTAACCGCCCGGATGTCGTCGGTGTCGATACCCAGCTTCTGGCGCACCTGGGGCAGGTAGTTGGTGAGGAACACGTCCGCGGAGCGCACCAGGTCGAAGAGCACCTCGCGACCCCCGTCGGTGGACAGGTCGACCCCGACGGACTTCTTGGCGCGGTTGGGCTGCTCCATCATGAAGTTCACCGCCTGGTCACCGCCGGGCAACAACCCCGAGGTGATCAGCCCCCGCTGGGGGTCACCGGTGACGGGGTGCTCCACCTTGAGCACCTCGGCACCCCAATCCGCGAGCACCGCTCCCCCCGAGGGCACGAGCATCCAGCTCGCCACCTCGATCACACGAATTCCCTCCAATGGTCCCGACATGGGTGCTCCCTGCTTTTTGTGCCGGCTGCTTGTTGTGCCGGGCCGTTGCGGTCGGGGTCAGCTCTCGCTCTCGACGGGCCAACCGACCGTCTTGGTCTCTGTGAACATCTCGAGGCCCTCGATACCGCACTGGCGACCGATGCCCGACTGCTTGTAGCCGCCGAAGGGCGCATCCGCGCCATACCAGATACCCCCGTTGATGCCGAGGGTGCCGGTGCGGATTCGTGCGGCAACAGCCTTCGCACGTTCGAGGTCAGCGGAGGTGACCATCCCCGACAACCCGTAGGGGCTGTCGTTGGAGATCGCTATCGCGTCCTCTTCGCTTTCGTAGCCGATCACCGCCAGCACCGGTCCGAATATCTCCTCGCGGGCGATCGTCATCGAGTTGTCCACCCCGGCGAACACGGTCGGCTCAACGAAGAAGCCCTTCGGCTGGTCCTCGGGGACACCCCCACCCGCGACGACCCTCGCCCCCTCTGAGCGACCGGCGTCGATGTAGCCGAGCACACGCTCGCGTTGACGGGCGGAGATGACCGGACCCACGAAGGTCGACGGATCCATCGGGTCGCCACACACGAGGCCCGCGGCCGCTTCGACCGCGGCGTCGATCGCCTCGTCGTAGTGCGAGTTGGGCACCAGCAACCGGGTCGGGATCGCGCAACCCTGGCCCGCGTGGAAGCAGCTCGTGAACACCGCGGTGCCCGCACCTGCGGCGATGTCGGCGTCGTCGAGCAGCAGGTTCACCGACTTGCCACCGAGCTCCAGGAACACGCTCTTGAGCGACGGCGCGGCTGCGGCCATGATCCGCTGGCCGGTCTTGGTGGAACCGGTGAACGCCACCATGTCGACCAGCGGGGACGTCGAGAGCACCTCACCTACGAGGTGGTCCGACGACGCCACTACGTTGACCACCCCGGCGGGTATGTCGGTCTGCTCGGCGACCAGGCGGCCGATCCTGGTGGCGTTGAACGGCGTGTCGGGTGCCGGCTTGATCACACACGTGTTGCCCATCGCGAGGACCGGGCCCAACTTGTTGAGGATGATCTCGATCGGGAAGTTCCACGGCACGATCATCCCGACCACCCCGACGGGTTCCTTCCACACCTCGCGTTCGGTGAACGAACCGAACCCGAAGGGATCCCTCGCCCCGATCGAGCGGCGCCACGGGAACTCGTCGATCATCGCCGCGGGCCAGCGCAGCCCGTCGGCGAGCGGGATCTCGAGCTGGGGTCCCGAGGTGGTGAGCATCGGGCAGCCCACCTCGGAGATCAGCTCCGCACGCAGATCCTCCAACTCTGCTTCGAGCGCCGCCTGGAGTTGGAGGATGCACGACTTGCGGAACTCGTGGTCGGTGGCCCAGGTGGTGTTGTCGAACGCGGAACGCGCCGCCGCCACGGCGCGTTCCATGTCCTGGTTGGTGCCGTCCGCGACCACCCCGATGACCTCTTCGGTGGCCGGGTTCACGTTGTCGAAGGTGGCCCCACTCGAAGCTTCGACGAGCTTGCCGTCGATCAGCAGGCGTCGCTCACCGGCCTGGTCGGCCATCAGCGGGCCTCGTCCGCTCGCACGGTGTTCTTCTCCGCGGGCACGATTGGCGGGGCCTCCTTCCACGGGGGCACGCCGTCGCTCTCGCTGGCCGCGGCCCAGCCGTCGTCGTGGATCTGGGCCCAGTGCGAGTGGTTGAGCTGGTGCATGCTGAAACAGGCGTTCAGCGCGTTGGTGAAGCCCTGGTTGTCGACGGTCTGGTTGACCGACTCCTTGATCATCAGCGCGGCCATCGTGGGCACTGCGGCGATGCGTCGGGCGAACTCCAGGGTGCTGTCCTCGAGCTCGTCGCGGGGGAACACCTTGGAGACCATGCCGAGGCGGTGGGCCTCGTCGATGTCGATGCTGTCGCCGGTCAGCAGGAGCTCCTTGGCCTTGCGGGGCCCGAACTCCCACGGGTGACCGAAGTACTCCAGGCCGCACATGCCCAGCCTGGTGCCGACCACATCGGCGAAGGTCACGTCCTCGGAACCCACGATCAAATCGCACGCCCACATCAACATGAGCCCGGCGGAGTACACCGGGCCATGCATCTGGGCGATCGTGATCTTGCGCAGGTTGCGCCAGCGCAGCGTGTTCTGGAAGAAGTAGTGCCACTCGCCGAGCATCAGCCGCTCGGCGCCCTCGCGGGTACCGCCGTTCATCTGGAAGGTCGGGTGGTTGACGTACTCCTCGCGCGCGAGCGGCGAACCCATGTCGTGGCCCGAGGAGAACATCGGACCGGTACCCCCGAGGATCACCACCCTGCATTCGTCGTCGCCCTCGGCACGCATGAACGCGTCGTCGAGCTCCACGAGCATCCCGCGGTTCTGCGCGTTGCGCGCATCGGGGCGATCCAGCAGGATCCTCACGATCCGCCCGTCGTCGTGGGTTTCGTATTGCAGGAACTCGTAGTCAGACATGGTGCTCCGTTGATGTCGTCCAGGTTGAGGTCATCCAGAAACATGACGCTAGTGTCAGGTCACACTAGTTCCGGTCCCGGCACCGGGCATCCCCGGCCGGTCGAACCATGGGGGTTCCGCAACCATGTCCAGCTTCTCCGCCTTCCTGCTCACCCGCGAAGAGGGTCAGGACCAGCAGCTCGCGTGGACCGAGATCGACGACGGCGACCTGATGGAGGGCGACACGACCATCGGTGTGTCCCACAGCACGATCAACTACAAGGACGCGCTCGCGCTCACCGGTTCGTCGCCGGTGGTGCGCCATTGGCCGATGGTGCCGGGGATCGACTTCGTGGGCACGGTGGAGTCCACCGACCACGAGGGCCTGGGCACCGGCGACGCCGTGGTGCTCAACGGTTGGGGTGTCGGCGAGACCCACTGGGGCGGCTACTCCGAGCGCGCACGGGTGCCCGGAGAATGGCTGGTACCCCTACCCCGGGTGTTCTCCCCGGCCCAGGCGATGGCGATCGGCACCGCCGGGTACACCGCCATGTTGTGCGTGCTCGCACTCGAAGGCCGGGGCATCAACCCCGGTGACGCCCCGGTGCTGGTCACCGGTGCTGCCGGCGGGGTCGGAAGCGTCGCGGTGGCACTGCTCGCGGGGCTGGGCCACGAGGTGATCGCATCGACGGGCCGCGCGGAGGAGGCCGAGTACCTGCGGGGCCTCGGTGCGACCGAGATCCTGGATCGCACAGAGCTGTCCGAACCTGGTCGCCCGCTCGGCAAGGAGCGTTGGGGATCGGCGGTCGACTGCGTCGGTAGCCACACGCTCGCCAACGTGCTAGCCGGTACCAGGTACGGGGGAACCGTCGCCGCGTGTGGCCTCGCGCAGGGAATGGACCTGCCGGCGTCGGTGGCGCCGTTCATCCTGCGAGGGGTCACCCTGGTGGGTGTCGACAGCGTGATGGCACCGCGGCCCGCGCGCATGGAGGCCTGGGAGCGTCTGGCGAGCGACCTGGACATCTCCAAGCTCGAGGCGATCACCGACACCCGCCCACTTTCGGATGCGCCCGGACTTGCCCAACAGATGCTCGACGGGCAGGTCCGCGGACGGGTCGTGTTCGAGGTGCGGTGAGCGAGTCCTCCATCAGGCCAGTGCCACATCAAGGCCGCCGGCGCGTTGCCAACGCGATCACGCTGATTCAACCCCCCGCCCGACCGACCTACTACGTAAAGTGACATACATGTCAGAAACCTCGACAGAGACACTGTCGGCCAGGCCGTTCGATCCTGACGGGGCGAAGGTGCTGATCACCGGTTCCTCCTCGGGTCTGGGAGCCGCCCTCGCGCAAGGCCTCGCGCAGCGGGGCGCGATCGTGGGGCTGTGCGCGAGGAGCGCCGACCGCCTCGACGAGGTGCTCCAGCACGTCAGGGAATCCTCCCCCGAGAGCCGTGCGTGGACCGTGGACCTCGCCGACCTGGACAACCTCGAGAGGTTCGCCTCGGAGGTCACCGCGGAGATGGGTGGGCTCGACCTGTTGGTAAACAACGCGGGGATGCCCAAGCGCCGCTGGGCCTGGCAACACCGCCCCGACGAGATCACCGACGTCCTGCGACTCAACGTCGAGTCACCGATCCGCCTCACGAACGCGCTGCTGGGGACCCTGGCTGCCAGCCGCGGCCACGTGGTGATGATCGGGTCGGTCGCAGCACGCCTCGCACCTCCGAGTGAGGCCGTGTACGCCGCATCCAAGGCTGCGCTGAGCGCGTACGCGGAGAGCCTGCGGGTCGACCTTGGCGTCGCGGGCACCCCTGTCGGGGTGCATGTCGTGCAACCCGGTGTGCTCAACACGGCGTTGTTCGAACTGCCCGACAACGACCCGCCGCTGAGCGACATCGAGCCACTGGAACCCGACGCGATCATGGATGCGGTACTCGACGCACTCAGCACCGGTGCGGCCGAGACCTACGTGCCCGATTGGTTCAGGGGGATCCTACCGGTCAAGGCGGACAACCTCGACGGCTTCCTCTCGGGGGCGTCGGAGTACGCGATCGAACGCATCGACACACTCGGCCTGGCGCGACCTACAAGCCCGGAGGTGACCACATGACCCCCACCCACCCACTTTCCCTGCTCACCGCCGAGGAGGTCACCACCGCCCGCGAGGTGCTCGACGAAGCGGGCGAGCTGCCCGAGGGTGCCTCGGTGGTGCACATCAACCTGGCGGAACCCACCAAGGAGAAGCTGGCAGCCTGGTCACCGGGTGATCCGCTCGACCGCAGGCTGGACGCACTCGTGGTTCCCGGCCCCGAGCTCACGATGGTGCGCTTCGTCATCTCGGTGACCGAACGCTCGATCATCGAACGCATCGTGATCGAGGGCATGCGGCCGACCTTGCTCATGGGCGAGTCGTTGCACGTGATCGTCGCCTGCCACGAGCACCCCGAGTACCTCGCCGCCCTCGAGCGGCGCGGCATCACCGACCTCACCCACGTACAGATCGACCCCTGGCCCGCTGGTTCGTTCGGCTACGGCGTCGAGGAGGGACGCCGGGTCGCCCGGTGCATCTCGTTTCTGCGCGACAGCGAGGACGACAACCCCTACGCACGACCGATCGAGGGGCTCATCGTGCACGCGGACCTGGGCACCGGAGAGGTACTGGAGGTGATCGACCACGCGCCGCCGGGTACCGATCCGGTGCCGTTGCCGACCCAGGGTGCGCGCTACACCCCCGAACACCTCGGCGCGATGCGCACCGACCTGCGCCCCATCTCGATAACCCAGCCCGAGGGTGCCAGCTTCACCGTCGAGGACAACCTCGTGAGCTGGCAGAAGTGGTCGCTGCGCCTCGGCTGGGACCCATACGAGGGCCTGGTGCTGCACCAGGTCGACTACACCGACACCGCGCCCGATGGCACCGAACGCAGGCGCTCGGTGATGCACCGGGGGTCGATCTCGGAGATGGTGGTGCCCTACGGCGACCCCGGCGAGCTACACGGCTGGAAGAACGCGTTCGATGCCGGCGAGTGGGGCCTCGGGCGCATGACCCAACCCCTCACACTCGGGTGTGACTGTCTGGGGGTCATCCACTACACCGACGTCACGATGGCCAGCGAACAGGGTGAACCGTGGGTGATCCCCAACGCGATCTGCATGCACGAGGAGGACTTCGGGATCGGCTGGAAGCACGTCGACCTGCACACCGGCCGCTCCGAGGTGCGCCGCAGCCGCCGGCTCGTGATCAGCCACATCGCGACCGTCGGCAACTACGAGTACGGCTTCTTCTGGTACCTGTACCTCGACGGCAACATCCAACTCGAGGTGAAGCTCACCGGAATCCTCGCCACCCAGGCGGTGCCGCCCGGTACCTCCACGCCGTTCTCGAATCCGATCGGCCCGGGCCTGGTCGCACCGGTGCACCAGCACATGTTCTGTGCCCGCTTGGACCTCGACATCGACGGCACCGCCAACCGTGTCGAGGAGGTCGAGGCCGAGGTGCTTCCGATGGGCCCCGACAACCCCTGGGGCAACGCGTTCCGCCCCAAGGTCACCGTGCTCGACCGCGAGTCCAAAGCCCAGCGCGACACCGAACCGAAGATGAGCCGCTCCTGGCGGGTGGTCAACCCCGACCGGATCAACCATGTCGGCAATCCGGTCGGCTACAAGCTCGTGCCGACCATGTCGACGCCGACGCTGCTCGCACATCCGGAGTCGTCGGTGGGCAAGCGCGCAGGCTTCGCTCGCCACAACCTGTGGGTCACGCCATACGAACCCGCCGAACAGCGCGCCGCGGGCGACTTCCCCAACCAGCATGCCGGCGGTGCCGGGCTACCCGAGTGGACCGAGGCCGACCGCGATCTCGACGGCGAGGACGTCGTGTTGTGGTACTCCTTCGGGATCACCCACCTACCGCGCCCCGAGGACTGGCCGGTGATGCCGGTGGAGTACACCGGGTTCGTCTTGAGCCCCTACGGCTTCTTCGAGGGCAACCCCGCGCTCGACGTGGCTCCGTCGCCGCCTGGCGAGTGCCACGACCCGGGTTGCGAAGAGCACTGAAGCGGCCGGTACCCAAGAGCGGCCGGTGCCCAAGAGCGGCTGGGTGCCCAAGAGGTTGAGCGGACGGTCAGTCCTCGAGGGTGAGAGCGCCCTCCGGGCAGGCCTGCACCGCGCGTCTGGTGCGCTCAGCGGATTCCTCGGACACCTCGGCGGAGATCACCTCGCAGTGCCCGAGGTCATCGGGTGCGAAGTGCTCGGGGTCGAGCACGTAGCACCGGCCGTGGCCGACACAGACAGCGGGATCGAACTTGATGCGCACGGCCAACCTCAGGGGACGCTCGGGACGGGGAACACCAGCGGCATGGCCTCTATCTCGCGGATACCCGGTGAGTAGCTGAGCTCAGCGCCCTCGGCGAGCTGGTAGTCGGGGATCCGCCGGTGCCATTCCTCGAGCGCGACCTGAAGTTCCAAGCGGGCGAGGTGCGAACCGAGGCAGCGGTGCGGACCGGCTCCGAAGGACAGGTGCCGGTTCACCTCGCGCTGGTGGTTGAAGTCGCCCGCGTCCGTTCCGAACTCCCCGGGGTCGGTGTTGGCCGAGCCCAACATGATGATCGCGGTGTCGCCGGGTTTCATCTGCACACCGTGCATCTCGATCGGTTCGGACACCTTGCGCACGATCTGCATCACAGGGGTCTCCCGGCGCAGCAGCTCCTCGACCACATCAGCGCTCGACGACGGGTCATCCACCAGGGCCTGGCGATGCTCGGGATGTTGGGCCAGGTAGGCGAGCGAGCAGTCGAGGGTGGAGGTGACCGTGTCGAGCCCGGCGAGGATGAACAGGAAGCAGATGTCGAGCATCTCTTCGTGGGACATCGTGCGACCGTCGGTCTCGGTGGTGAGGAAGCGGCTGATCAGGTCGTCGCCGAGGTTGTCGCGACGTTCCTCGAGCACCCCCTCGAAGAACTCGTAGACCTCCCGACCCGCGGCATGGCGGTGCGCGGTGGCCTCGTCGCCGTCGAGCAGGCCACCTCCGGGGCGGATGATCTCGTCCTTCCAGTGCAGGAACGTAGACAGCTTGTCTATCGGCAGGTCGGTGATCTCGAGGAACACCTGACACGGCAGTGGAACTGTGAACTCGGCGTGTGCGTCAACCGAGCCGCGCTCGATGAAGCGGTCCATGACCTCGCCGACCACCTGGCGCACACGCGGTTCCATCGCGGCGACCTCATAGGGTCCGAGTGTCGGGTCGATCACCCTGCGGTAGGTGGCGTGCTCCGGTGGGTCGACCTGCAACGGGATGAGTGGCCGGTGCTGACCGATGTCGACGGTCACCAGGTTGGAGCTGAACACCTCGGGGTTGCGCAGAGCGGAGCGCACATCCTCGTAGCGGCTGATGATGTGGGTCCCCTCTCCCAACCCCTCCATCGCGGCCACCGGACACTCGTTGCGCAGCCGGTCGTAGAACGGCACAGGGTCTGCCGCCACCCAGGGTAGGTAGGGGTTGGCTTCCCCCGTCTCGGGCATCACCGCATCGCGTGGGTCCATCACCGTTCCTCGAATCGACTCGAAACCGGGCCGCAGCAACCGATCCCCAACCGATGGCACCGCCATCGGTGTGGAGCCCCCCGCCACGTTTCTGACATGTGCGTCACTTTACGACGAAGTCGGTCCGAATGCCCGATCAGCGACTCTTCGGGCGAGTGGCTTGCACCGGAACCAGGCAAAGCACAAGGGCCTGCTTGGCCCTACGCTGGCAGACGTGTCAGATGTCACCTCAGCTCCCACCGACGATGTCGACCGTCTGGTCGACGAGCAGGGCTGGGCGGTGCTGCCCGCTGTGCTCTCCCACGACGAGGTGCTCCAGGCGCGCAACGCCCTGCTGCGTGCGGCGGAGGCATCGGAGGCACGCGGCATCCCGACCCGGATGGACTACCTGGATCCCGGCGGCCACAACGTCCGCGTCTACGACCTCGTGGAGTACGACCCGGTGTTCGCGCAACTGCTGTTGCATCCAGGGGTGATCGCTCACGTGTCCCCGCTGCTCGACGGGGACCTCTCGGTGTCGAACTTCTCGGCCAACATCGCGCTGCCCGGCAGCCGGTCGATGAACGCGCACAACGACCAGTCGACGGTGATGCCAGAACCTTGGAGCACCCGCTACACGCTCAACGCGATCTGGTGCCTGGACGACATCGACAGCTCCAACGGCGCGACTCGCTACCTGCCGGGCAGCCACCTCTACACATGCTTCGACGAGGTGCCAGAGGATCCCACCGAGGGCATGGAGTCCTTCCAGGCAGCCGCGGGTTCGGTGCTGATCATGGACGGACGCCTCTGGCACACCTCGGGGGAGAACTCCACGACCAACCGGGAGCGTGCCCTGCTGTTCGCGTTCTACGCGCGGTCTTTCCTGCGCCCGCAGAACAACTGGAGCCGATCCCTGTCGCGCGAGACCCGCAAGTCCCTGGATCCGACCCTGCGCGAGTGGCTCGGCCTCGCGACGGGCAACATGGGCTACGGCACCTACCTCGCCCAGCAGTAGCCGACCCTGCCATCGTGGGTCTTGTTGCCCACGGTGGACC
Source organism: Microthrixaceae bacterium (assembly GCA_047972145.1). GTDB lineage: Bacteria > Actinomycetota > Acidimicrobiia > Acidimicrobiales > Microtrichaceae > JAMLGJ01. The sequence continues at coordinate 6,675 of JBKEAI010000114.1, read as the reverse complement.
CGACCGTCGCGGGATGGAGACGGCAAGCCGGTTCGCTCGGGGATCGCACGCGCGGGCACGGGCTCCTAGGATCCGACGATGGCAACCTCTCCCCCGACCCGGCCGGACCGGGCCCCTCGCATCGTGCTGGTGCACGGCGCCTTCAACGAGCTGTGGGGTCCACACGAGATCGCCTCTCGGTGGGTTCCGGCGCTGCGCGACGGGTTGTGGCACCACGGGGTGGAGATCGACGACTCGTGCGTGGACGTCTGCTTCTACGGCGACCTGTTCCGCCCCGATGCCGACACGATCGACAGCGAGGCGTGGAAGTCCAACCGCGCCGGCGCGGCCGAGGTGCTCACGAAGCTCTCGGGTGACGGCGACAGCGGAGATCTGGCGAAGGTGCTCGGCCAGGCCGCGAGCGCTGCGGCGTGGGAACGCACGATCGACATGATCACGATGATGACCACCGACCCGAAGATCCTCGGCACCACACTCGGCCGGTTGCGCGACCTGCTCACCGATGGTGCCGACGTGCTGGTGGCGCACTCGCTCGGCACGATCTTCACCTACAGCCTGCTCCAGCGCGAACCTGAGCTCGAGGTCGACACGCTGGTGACCATCGGCTGTCCGTTGGGCAACAGGGCGATCGAGGCATTCCTGGTGCCGAGGGGCGATGACGGGTTCCTCCCGTGGCCGGGATCGGTCAAGCGCTGGGTGAATGTCGCGGCTGTGGGTGACCACGCAACCGGCGACGGTCGGCTGGCGGAGAGCTTCGGGGATCGTGTCGAGGACCGACGGGTCGACAACGGCCACCGGGCGCACGACCCCGAGCCCTACCTCAACTCTGCGGCGACCGGTGACGCGGTCGCCGAAGCGATCAGGAGTCTCTGACCTCGACCGTGACGGTCTGCTCACCACCTGATTCGAAGGTGAGGGTGACCGAGATGTCGTCGCCGGCGGCGAGGTCGGTGCGCAGGTCAGTGAGCATGATGTGGTAGCCACCCGGCTCCAGCATGACCTTCTCGCCGGCAGGGATCTCGATGCGATCGACGGGCTGCATCGACATCATTCCGCTCCCGCTGTCATCCGAGCCCATGTCGTCGGACATCGAATCGTCGGAGCCCATCGCGGTGGTGCTCGAACCACCCTCGGTAGTGGTCTGGTGGATCCCCGCGGATGCGGCGGTGTCCTCGGGCACCGACGCTCCGACGAGCGCGTCGTCCTGCGCTCCGCCGGTGAGGGTCATGTACACCGCGTCGTTGCCACCGGCGGTCCCCGGTCGAGCCCAGGGCTCGCTGACGGTCACAGCCGACTGGCCGCTCGAATCGCCGTCCGAGGTAGCGGTGGTGGTGTCCGACGAGTCCTCTGAATCGGATCCACAGGCGGCGAGCACACCGCCGGCAAGCAGCACCACAGCGGTCGCCCCAACCAGGCGCCGGACGATGCGGGGATTGGTGTGCATGTCGCTCCTTGTCGTCGTTCGGGTCGTCGCTTCGGTTGTCGTTCCGACCCTCGTAGGGGTGTTCCCACTGCATTCCCGGAGTGTTCCCGCAGCGTTGCCAGGGGGCATCCAGCTCCGGCTGGGTCGGCCCGTCTTCGGGTGAACCAACCGGTGTCGATGTTGCGACAAGCGAGGTTAGTGTCGCTGCGGGCAGCCCCGAGGGCGGCATCACCGTCGATCCCAACCACCGAGTGGAGATTCGACACAGGGTTCGAAAGAGCCATCCACAAGCTCCGAAGGGACCGGCTAGGACCATGGACATCTCCCCCGACTCCAGCGCTGTGAGAACCGCATTGTGGCGTGCGCTGCACGTGCAGCTCGACGCTGCACCGCACCTGATCACAGATGAGATCGGACTCGCCCTGGTCGACCCCGACGATGGTTGGCAACAACGCGGTGACATGCATCCGGTCGGTACCGCTCCATACAGGATCGGGATCGTGGCACGCACCCGATTCGTCGAAGACCTGCTCATCGACGAGGGGGTCAACCAGTACGTGTTGCTCGGTGCGGGGCTCGACACGTTTGCACAACGCCACCCTGAGCTGTCGGAGCGGATCAAGGTGTTCGAGATCGACCAACCGGGTGCCACCGAGTGGAAGCGCACCCGCTTGGAAGAGCTCGGCTACGGAGTACCCGCCAACCTGCACCTGGTGCCAGTCGACTTCGAAGTGGTCGGTAGCTGGTGGGGAGCGTTGCTGGGTGCGGGGTTCGACCAGAGCGCGCCGGCGCTGGTGTCCTCGAGCGGTGTGTCGATGTACATAACCAGGGACGCGACCGGCTCGACGCTGGAGCAGCTCTCGGTGTTGGCGCCGGGCTCAGCGGTGCTGATGACCTTCATGTTCCCCTTCGAGATGACCGATCCGGCGGAGCGACCGGGCCTCGAAGGTGCTGCCCGAGGCGCCGAGGCGTCGGGTACGCCGTGGATCAGCTTCTACACGTCCGACGAGATGGTGCAGCTCGCTCTCGACGCCGGGTTCACCGACGCCCGGGTCGTCACCACCGCAGAGCTGACCGAGCGCTACCTGAAGGACCGACCCGACGGGCTCCGGGCCTCGGGCGGCGAAGGCGTGCTCGTCGCTCGACCCTGACACCGATGGAACCCTGACACCGATGGAGTAGGAAGACGGACGCAAGAGGCACCCAGCGATCACACCGAAACTCCGGGCCACGAGTTCGCGTCCGTGGCGAGCATGTGAACGAGATGGTCCACTCCCCCACGACGGTCACCCCATCAGGAACGCCGGTAGGTGGCTCGTGTGCGCCGAGACACCGGTGAACAGGTGGCGCCGCTGCACCGTCACCAGATGCTCGTGCACGTCCAGGCGGTCATCCACGAAGTGCGTGATACCGAGCCGCCGGTCCCCGAAGGCGCCGGCCGAACAGGCTCGGAAGCTGGGTATCAACATCTCGGCTGCGGTACGACCACACCAAGAGACACCCTCGTTCGCCTAGGCGACGCGTTCTTGGCGTAGGGCGAGCGAGGTGAGGCCACCGACTGCGATGGCCGCGCCGATGAGCCCGAGTGCGCTGTAGGAGGTGAACGCCACCACAGCCCCCGAGCCGATCCCACCGGTGGCACCCGCGAGCGCCACGAACACGTCCACGCTGCCCTGGGTCCGCGCCCGGTGTTCTAGTGGAACAGCAGCAGTCACCATCGCGGTGCCGCTCAACAGGCCCAGGTTCCATCCGATGCCCAGAACCGCCAGCGCAACTGCGATTCCAGCGATCGAATCACCCGGCACGGTCGCGGCCAACACCCCGGCGAATGTCAACACCACGGCGGAGGCGACCGCGACCGGCGTGGGACCGACCCGGTCGACCAGGTGTCCCGTCAACGGCGAAGGCAGGTACATGCCGGCGATGTGCACGCCGATGACCAGGCCCGTCGCTCCCAAGCCGAGGCCGTGGTCCTCCATGTGCACCGGGGTCATCGTCATGATCGCGACCATCACGACCTGCGCGGTGACCATCACGACAGCACCGGAGGCCGCCGCGCGGAGCATGTTCCTGGGATGCTCGCTCCCTGTCTCAGCAGTGTCGCGGGACTCAGCACCTCCACCGGCGGGACCCAGGGCCCTTTCCCGCGCCAGCAACAGCGGGTCTGGCCGCAACCTGGTGAGAAGCACCACACCGGCCAGCCCATAGGCAGTCGCTGCGAGGATGAACGGCCCTGCCAGATCCGGCAGACCGAGGCTCTCGGCGAAGTTGCCCATCGGGGTCACGGTGTTCGGCCCGAGCACTGCACCCAAGGTCGTGGCGACGAGCACCGTGCTGATCGCCCTTGCGCGCCGATCGGGTGCAGCGAGATCGGCTCCGGCGTACCGGGCCTGGAGGTTGGTCGCCGAACCCGCTCCGTAGACGAGCAGGGCAGGAAGCAGCAGCCACACCGAGTCCAACCACGCCGCGAGAACGACGGTGGTCGCACCGATCGCACCGCTGAGGTAGCCGAAGCCGAGGCCATTGCGGCGACCGCGTTGATCGGAGATCCGTCCCACGATCAACGCTGCCCCTGCCGAACCGATCGTGAACAGGGCAGAGGGCACTCCGGCAAGCCCCTCGGAGCCCAACATCTCTCGCGCCAACAGGGCCCCGACGGTCACTCCCGCGGCGAGGCCGGCGCCCGAGAGCACCTGAGCGCTGACCAGGGTCCGCAGCACCTGTCGCTGCTCGGGAGCATCCCCGGTGCCGGGAACCGGCGCGCCTGGGGCACCCACGACGGATCCCGATGGTCTCGAATCCGTCACAGAGCAATCCTGTCACCTGTGAAGCACCCTTGGTTGATACGCCCGATATTCCGGCGCTGTGCTCGGATCTGCCTCCAGCGCTGTCTCACCACAGCGGTCGGTCTCAGCGAGATGCCCGCCATGTCTCATATTGCTCCGGGAGGCACACCGCGCACGGGCGGTAGCCGCTCACCACGGCGTCGTGCTCACTGGCGAAGAACACCCGATGAGCCACGTAGCCGCCCTTCGCTATCGCGCGAACGGCACTCGGGCAGTCGAGCCGACCGTAGATCCGCGACCGGCGGTGGCCGCCGAGCACACCCGGTGAGCTGCTCTCATACGGCCCGTCCGCACCCAGCAACCTCCAGGTCCTCGTGTTCACGCCGCAGCTTCGAGGTCCAACAGTGCGGCCTTCGCCTCCAGGCCACCGATGTATCCCCCCGGTGTGCCGTCGGAGCGCAGCACCCGGTGGCACGGGACCACGATCGGCAGCGGATTGGTGGCACACGCGGTGCCCACCGCCCGGGAGGCCTTGGGGTTGCCGACGAGCTCGGCCATCTCCTTGTATGAGCGGGTCTGTCCGTAGGCGATATCGGGAAGGTGCATCTGCACCGTGCGTCGGAAACCGTGTGACAGCGAGTGGTCCAACGCCAGGTCGAAGTGCCGGCGTCTGCGATCGAAGTACTCCTCGATCTCACGTGCGGCATCATCCAAGCGGCCGGGTGAGCGCAGTATCCGCCAGCCGAGCGACGCGCCGAGACTCTGGAGCACCCGGTCGTGATCCTCTGTCGCGAACGCCACCCTGACCAGACCACGCTGCGTCGCTGCAAGCAGGAGCTCACCGAGCGGGGTGTCGAGGGTCCGGTAGGCCACATCGAGGAGCCCCGCCGAATCGCTCTCGCGTTCGAGTCGACCATGAAGACGCTCGAGGGTGTCGCTGCCCACCGGCGCGCTCAACAGACCAACGGCGCCGCTATCGCGCTCGTCGCCGGTCTTGTCACTGCCGTTTCCCATGTCACTGCCGTTTCCCATGTCACTGCCGTTTCCCATGTCACTGCGGTTTCCCATGTCACTGCCGTTTCCCATGTAACTGCGGTTTCCCATGTCACTGTGGTTGTTCATCTCGCTGTCGTTGCTCATCTCACCTTCCTCGGTCATGTCAGCGCTGTCCCCCAGGGCACCGTCGTTGTTCATGGCACTGTCATTGGCTATGTCGCAGTCGTTCGGGTCGCTCCCTCACCGTCACCCGTTGCCAGCTCACGGCGGTGCTTCCTGAGGGCCTTGATCCCATCGGCCGACGCAGCGCGCCGTTTCGTGAGATCTGATCAGCAGGTCCACCGCTACATCAGATCCGCTCCCATCGCAGTGGCCGCGCGCGGCCGATCCACTTCAAGCACTACGATTGCACGTACGTGTCTACTTACACACACTCACGTGCTACCGTGTAGGCATGCGCACGACGGTCGAATTCGACGCGGATACCGCGGCAGCGGTGAAAAAGTTGCGCACAGAAGAGGGACTGGGCACCTCCGACGCGGTCAACGAACTGGTACGCCGTGGCATGGTGCCCCGTGCCCCCAGGACCGCGTTCACCCAGACCACCAGGCCGATGGGAGCGAGGATCGACCTGTCGAACATCGGCGACGTCCTCGAAACCCTCGAAGGGGTCGAGCACCGATAGGTGGTGCCCAACCAGCCGATGCTCGTCGATGCGAACATCTTGTTGTACGCGGTGGATGAGTCCAGCGCCCATCACGACCAAGCGCGGTCGTGGATCGAAAGTGCTCTCAACGGCCCACGTCGCGTAGGTATCCCCTGGCAATCGATCCACGCGTTCGTTCGGATCTCGACCCACCCGCGTGCCTTCGACCAGCCGCTGGGTTCCAGCGAGGCATGGACGATCGCGACCACATGGCTGGAAGCCGACCAGGTTTGGACACCTGCACCCGGAGCGGGCCACCTCGAGATCCTTGGCAGCCTGCTCGCTGAGCACGACGTGCGCGGCAATCTGGTGAGCGATGCCGTGCTCGCAGCTCTGTGCATGGAGCACGGACTGGAGATCGTCAGCGCCGACAGCGACTTCGCACGCTTCACAGACATCACTTGGACCAATCCGCTGCACTGAGGTGCCAATCGGTGCGAGGCGTGGACGAACCCGCCGCTTCGGGCAAGGCTGGATGTGATGAACATGTCGAGTGAGCACAGCACGAGGGCCGCCAGCACTGTGGAACACGACACCAGGGTGCGCCTCGGAGTGCCGGATTCGGCCACAGAGGTGGTCGTGGCCACAGAGTCGACGCACTGGGACCCGAACTGGTTGTTCAGCTCGGACCGCTACTACCGGTTCTGCGTTCGTCCCACCCTCGACGCGGTGCTCGACGAGTTGGAGGCCGAGCCACGCCGTATCTACGGGCTCGAGTGTGTGTTCTTCGTGCAGCGCTACTGGCAGGACCGGCCCGAGCGTCG